>NZ_JBHXPI010000097.1:0-1053 GCF_042718575.1 Streptomyces sp. NPDC058579 | reverse complement strand
TGTATTGACCCGCAGGGTTGTTGACGCGGCTGATGGGCGGGTGTCCGTCGAGTGCGGTGTGGCAGCGGTGGTGGTTGTAGGTGTGGAGGAAGGCTGTCAGGGCCGCTGTCCGTTCGTCGTTCGAGGTGTAGGGCCGCTGGTAGGCCCATTCGTCGAGCAGGGTGCGGTTGAAGCGTTCGACCTTGCCGTTGGTCTGCGGCCGGTAGGCACGGGTGAGTTTCCCGGTCGCGCCGAGTTCGGCGAGGACGGCCTTCCAGGCCAGGCCCTTGCGGTAGGCCCATGCGTTGTCCGTCAGGACCCGTTCGATCCGGGTGATGCCGTGGCCGTGGAAGAACGCGGCCGCTCGGGCCAGGAAGGCCGCGCAGGTCGCGACTTTCTCGTCCGGGTGGATCTCGCTGTAGGCCAGGCGGGAGTGGTCGTCGACGGCGGAGTGGACGTAGTCGAAACCCATCTGGCTGCGGGTGGCTCGGCCGGCCTGGCGGCCCAGGGCCTTGTGGCCGCCGCCGTCGGGGATCCGGCCGAGCTTCTTCACGTCGATGTGGACGAGTTCGCCGGGTCGTTCGCGTTCGTAGCGGCGGATCACCATGCCGGTCGGGCGGTCGATGAAGGCCAGCCGGTTCAGCCGGTGGCGGGTGAGGATCCGGTGGACGGTGGATGCGGGCAGTCCCAGGATCGGGCCGATCCGGGCGGGCCCGAGCTTGCGGGTCCGTCGCAGGTCGCAGACCCGCTCCTCGATGTCGGCTGCTGTCCGGTGCGGGGTCGTGTGCGGGCGGCTGGAGCGGTCGGCCAGGCCCGCGTCGCCTTCGGCCCGCCAGCGGCGGACCCATTTGTGGGCTGTGGGCCTCGATATGCCCATCTCGGCCGCGACATGCGCGACCGGACGACCGGAACGGACACGTTCGACCAGCAGCCGCCTGCCGTGCACGGTCAGCCGGGCATTACGGTGGGACACGAAGACCTCCGTGTGCGGTGAAGCCTAGACACCTCCACCACACCGGAGGTCTTCGCCATGATCAAGACCAGACAGCGTTAACAACGCTCGTGATCAATACA
>NZ_JBHXPI010000096.1:0-1742 GCF_042718575.1 Streptomyces sp. NPDC058579 | reverse complement strand
ACCTTCGACAGGAACGCCTTGGTCCTGTCGTGCTGGGGGTTGGTCAGGACGTCGCGGGGGTGGCCGGACTCGACCACCACGCCGCCGTCCATGAAGACCAGGTTGTCGCCGACCTCGCGGGCGAAGCCCATCTCGTGCGTGACGACGATCATCGTCATGCCGGACTCGGCCAGGTCGCGCATGACGTCGAGGACGTCGCCGACCAGCTCCGGGTCGAGGGCGGAGGTGGGCTCGTCGAAGAGCATCAGCTTGGGTTCCATCGCGAGGGCTCGGGCGATGGCGACGCGTTGCTGCTGGCCGCCGGAGAGCTGGGAGGGGTAGCTGCCGGCCTTGTCGGCCAGGCCGACCCGGTCCAGCAGCCGTTCCGCCCGTTCGCGGGCGACGGCCCGTGTTTCGCCCTTGACCTGGATGGGGGCTTCCATGACGTTGGCCAGGGCCGTCATGTGGGGGAAGAGGTTGAAGCGCTGGAAGACCATGCCGATGTCGCGGCGCTGGGCGGCGACCTCGCTGTCCTTCAGTTCGTAGAGCTTGTCGCCCTTCTGCCGGTAGCCGACGAGTTCGCCGTCGACGTAGAGCCGGCCGGCGTTGATCTTCTCCAGGTGGTTGATGCACCGCAGGAAGGTCGACTTGCCGGAGCCGGACGGGCCGATGAGGCAGAAGACCTCGCCGTTGTTCACCTCGAGGTCGATGCCCTTGAGGATGTGCGCGGGGCCGTAGGA
This sequence comes from Streptomyces sp. NPDC058579, assembly GCF_042718575.1. Classification (NCBI taxonomy): domain Bacteria; kingdom Bacillati; phylum Actinomycetota; class Actinomycetes; order Kitasatosporales; family Streptomycetaceae; genus Streptomyces; species Streptomyces sp. NPDC058579. The sequence goes on along the minus strand of NZ_JBHXPI010000096.1, from coordinate 1,023 downwards.
CTTGTGGACGCCCTCGGCCTTCACCATGAGAGTCACTTGGCCACCGCCTGGCGGGTCGAGAATCGGGCGAGGTTCGCCTTGATCTTCTGCCACGGCGTGGGCGGCAGGGAGCGCAGCGAGCCCTTGGCGTAGTGCCGCTCCAGGTAGTACTGGCCGACGCTGAACACCGAGGTCAGGATCAGGTACCAGATCGAGGCGACGAAGAACATCTCCATCACCGCGAACGAGGTCGAGGCGATGTCCTGCGCCGCGCGCAGCAGATCCGGGTACTGCACCGCGACGACCAGGGAGGAGGTCTTGAGCATGTTGATGAACTCGTTGCCCGTCGGCGGGATGATCACCCGCATCGACTGGGGCAGGATCACGCGTCGCATGGTCTTGGCCTGGGACATGCCGAGTGCGTGGGAGGCCTCGGTCTGGCCCTCGTCGACCGACTGGATGCCGGCCCGGACGATCTCCGCCATGTAGGCGCCCTCGTTCAGGCCCAGACCCAGAAGGGCGGCCAGGAAGGGGGTCATGACGTCGGTCATCTCGTCCTTGTAGAACCCGATGTTGAAGACCGGGAAGATCAGGGCGAGGCTGAACCAGATCAGGAGCTGGACGTAGACCGGGGTGCCGCGGAAGACCCAGATGTAGAGCCAGGCCACCGAGCTGGTCACCGGGTTCTTCGACAGGCGCATCACGGCGAACAGCACGCCCAGGACGAGGCCGAGGGCCATCGAGGCGACGCTGATCAGGATGGTGTGCCACAGACCGCTGATGATCGTGGAGTCGAACAGCTTCTCCGGCACGGTCGCCCAGCGGACGTTGCCCTGGGAGAAGGCGTAGCCGAGGAGTACCAGCAGGGCGACCACGACGACGCCGGCGACCCAGCGTCCGTAGTGGCGCACCGGGATGGCCTTGATGGCCTCCGGGGGGAGGTCCGACGGGGCGGGCGACGCCCCGTCCGGAACCTTGTCGAGCTTGTCAGTCACAACGACTGCCCTTCAGTGGTGCGTCGGGATCAGGAGCCGCCGTTGATCT
>NZ_JBHXPI010000095.1:0-1750 GCF_042718575.1 Streptomyces sp. NPDC058579 | reverse complement strand
CTGGGGGGTGGCTGTGGGTGGTGTGGGGGGTGTGGTGTGTCGTTTTCCTCTTCGTTTGGTGGGTTGGGGTGGTGTGGTGTTGGTGGGGGGGTTGGTGAAGGGGCGTGCGAGGGGGTTTTTGTGTCCTTCGAGGAGGGTGCCGGAGCGTTTTTTGTGGGTGGTGACGTGGTGGGTGTTTCCGGTGGTGATGCGGGCGAGGTTGGTGAGGGATTCTCTTGCGGGGTGGGTGTCGGTGGCGGGGTCGTAGTAGCTGGTGTGTGCTCGTTCCAGGTTTTTGGCGTGGCTGAGGGCGGGGTCGTTGGTGTAGTGGGTTTTGAGGCGGGTTACCTGGCCGGTGGGGTCGTAGTTGACGTGGGTGGGGTCGATGCTGAAGTAGTTGAGGTGGCTGATGGGGTCCTGGGCGTGGGCGGCGGCGTAGACGCGGGTGGCGGGGATGTTGAGGTGGCGGGCGCGGCGGCCGGTGCCGGGGCTGCCGAAGAGGACGAGGTAGTCGGCTTCTCCTCCGCCGAGGGGTTCGCTCTTGTAGGCGGCGCGTGCCTGGTTGACGGAGCGTTTGACGGTCGCCGCCGCGGGGCGGACGGCGAGCATGGCGGCCGAGGCGCCGGTGGGATCCGTCGCGGCGGAGACGACGGGCAGGGTCGTCTGGGCGCCTTCGCGCAGGGTCTGTGTCCAGGTGCCGCCTTGCATGCGTTTCTTCGCCGCGGCGGTGGGGGGGAAGAGGGCGACGAACTGGCGGGACAGCTCCCGGACGCCTCCGGCGAGGGCGCCTTTGGCGGTGTCGGCGGCGCCACCGGGGCGGGTGCGGCGCATGAGGGCGTAGCCGGCGACGACGCTTCCGTAGCTGAACCCGTTGACGGTGACCTGGGGCTGTTGCGGGAGGCCGGCCGTCTTGCGGGCGGCGCTGTTCTTCCAGAGGGCACGCCAGTGGGCGAGGTCGATGTTGAGGAGTCTGGAGCCGTCTTTGGCGGGGTCGTCGGCGCTGACCTCGCCTTTGCCCGTGCGGATGTCGCGGGGGGCTTTGTAGCCCTGCCAGGCGATGACGGCGACCTTTGCCTCGGGGCCGATGCGGCGGCATTCGTCGTGGACGGTGCGGGCGCGGCGGACGAGTTCGTCGAAGTCGGAGGGGGCGCTGCCCATGCCGGGGATCAGGACGGCGACGTGGGTGGCGGTCTCGATGTCGCCGAGGGCTACGGCCATCCGGCCCACACCCTCGAACTCCGGTTCGTAGACCAGGACGTGGCAGGGCAGGCCGGCCCCGGCGGTGAGGGCACGCTCGAGGTGGCCGGCGTTGGTCCTGCGCAGTTCCCCGGGTGTCATCTCCCGGGCGGCGGCGCTGTCGGGCAGTCGGTGGAGGGGCTCCGGCTGGCCGCTGTGGAGGGCGTCGGCGATGAGGGAGGCGCCGGTGGCCGTCCCCTGACGCGGGGACACTCCCGGAGTGATGTCCGCCCGGCCCGCCGCTTCGGGCTGCGGCAGCATCTGATCCGCGGCCAGGTCGCGCCGGCCGGCGGTGTCCAGGGCCGGGAAGCTGTGGGGCCGGCCGGCCTCCAGGGTGAGCTCCCCCGCCGCTTCGGTCTCCTCGGCCGGCGGCGCGCTGGGCTCGTGGACGGCATCGTCCGGCCCGGCCAGGAGGCCGGGCTGGTAGAGGGCGGCCGGCGGCGCGCTGGGCATCCACTCATCGGTGAGCGGGCCGGTGGCCGCGGTCGCCCGCGCGACCTCCTCCCACATACCAGACTCCCCACCGCCAACCGGG
>NZ_JBHXPI010000094.1:0-1775 GCF_042718575.1 Streptomyces sp. NPDC058579 | reverse complement strand
CGCGGCGAACCTCGTCGTCTTCGGTCCGGGAGGTGCGTTCGAGAACGGCGTAGACCTCGTCGGTGGGCGCGACGTTCCAGCTGGGCTCCAGTCTTCGTCGGGGCGCCAGTCGGTGACCTGGAAGAGTCGGGTCAGATCCTCAGGACTGCGGGTGGAGGTGTAGCGGCCGCACATACCGCCACTGTGCCACGGCACCCGTGCTGGGGAACGGCAGCCGAGGTCAGGCGGCAGCCGCGGCGGGCCACCGCTGGACGCACGGCCAACGCCGCTCTACGCGGCCTCGACGACCGCCGGCAGGACGTCGGTGTGGTTCTTCAGCTCCATGCGGGCCTTCACCACGTTTTCGCCCTCCCAATGACCCCAGCAGGGGTGCGTGCTGACCTGGATCGACAGTTCGCGAATCGGCCCGAGCAGCCGTGCGGGTTGCGCTGGGCGGTCATCGCTCGGGAAGGAGGTAGTTTCAGCCACGGCCGAATACTACGCCAGTTCGAATATCGGGCGGCGGCAACGACATGCGACCGCGCCGGCCCCACTCTGCCGGAGCGCGATAGCTGTCACCTGGGCACGACATCTGTCACGGCCCTGCGCGGCCGAAGTGATCCGGTCGGCGTAGGCGCGGTACGCCTTGCGTCCGGCCGAGGCGGCGCTGGCGACGGAGAGGGCGGCGCACTGCTTAAGCGCCACTCGGTGGAGCGCCAGTGGCGCGATGACGCGCACCAAGTAGCCCTGGCCGCGGCGGATCGTCCGGCCGCTGGCCAGTACTTCCCGGACGGCGGCGTCCTGGGCGTCGGCCAGGTGGTCGGCGAGCAGGACGGGCCGGTCGAGCACCACCGCGGCCTCGGGCTCGGAGGTTCCAGGCACCTTAGGGTCGTCAACCGGCTCAGGCTCGGGGGCGGTGGGCAGGTCGCGGGCGCCGACGGCGTCCAGGACGCGGCGGATCGTCTTGGGCGCGACGCCGTCCTGCCGAGCCAGGGCCTTGACCGCGGTGCCCTCCTGGATCTCGTCGAGGGCCGCCGGGGCCTAGCGTCTTGGCCCGAGGCTGCGGCGGCGGCCACGCCTTCCCTAGTGTCTTCCGAGATCATGTCGCGCTGGAACTTCACGACCCCGGCGAGCATCGTGACGAACAGTTTGGTCTGCGGGTCGTCGGCCGCCAGGTCGAAGTCGGACCATGCGCCGGTCGTGATGTTCAGGTGCAGCCCTCGCCGCTGGAGCACTTCTCGGATCTGGATGACGTCCTTGGTCGAGCGGAACAGGCGGGCGCCGTCCGCGATGCGGATGGTGTCGCCGACTGCGGCTCCGTCGAGCAGCCGGCGGAACCCGGCTCGGTTGACCGCGTAGAGGCCGGGTGCTCGGTCGCGCCAGGCGGCGAGTTCGTCAGCGTCGCCGGTGAGTCGCCCTCGGGGCGGGCCGGGTGATGGGCGGGCGCATCGTCACTCGGGGCAGGTGTCGGTGGGGTCGATGGCCTGGTTGACGCGGTGGCCGATGGCGCGCAGGGTCCGCTGCTGGGCCTGGGTGAGCGGGTCGAAGACGAGGCGGCGGACCTCCTCGACATGCCCCGGGGCGGTGGCCACGACCTTGTCCCAGCCCGTTTCGGTGAGGATCGCCAGGGTGTAGCGGCCGTTGTCCGGATCGGGGGCACGGCGCACCCAGCCCTGCTTCTCCAGGCGCTTGACCACGTGCGACAGGCGGGACAGCGAGCCGTTGGTGAGGACCGCCAGCTCGCTCATGCGCATGGTGCGTTCGGCGGGCTCGGACAGGGTGGCCAGGACTTGGTA
>NZ_JBHXPI010000093.1:0-2370 GCF_042718575.1 Streptomyces sp. NPDC058579 | reverse complement strand
CTCGGAGGAGCCACGGCCGACGCGTTCCGCCCGCCGCGTCGGACCGGTCCTCAGGCCGGCTGCGGGGTGGCGCGGCTGATGATCGACGCCGTGTCCAGACCGGGCGGCAGGGTGCCGAACGCGATGCCCCAGTCGCTGTCCAGACGTGAGGCGCAGAAGGCGTCGGCCACCGCCGGGTGGCCGTGCCGGACGAGCAGCGAGCCCTGGAGGACCAGGGCCATGCGCTCGACGAGGCGCCGCGCGCGGTACTCCAGGGCCGCCGGGTCGTCGCCGAGGTCGCCGACGTCCTTCCGCAGCCGGGCCGTCGCCGCGTCGAGCCGGTGGTCGGCGCCCGAGGCGCGGTCGACCTCCGCGAAGAACGCCTCGACCGCCTGAGGCTGTCGCCCCATCGCGCGCAGCACGTCGAGGGCGGCCACGTTGCCTGAGCCCTCCCAGATCGAGGGCAGCGGGGACTCGCGGTAGAGCCGCGGGAGGCCGGAGTCCTCGACATAGCCGTTGCCGCCCAGGCACTCCAGCGCCTCGGCCGCGTGAGCGGGAGCACGCTTGCACACCCAGTACTTGGTCACCGCGAGCCCGATCCGGCGCAGCAGCTCCTCGTCCGCGTCGCCCGCCGCCGCCCGGTCCACGGCGCCGGCGAGTCGCAGGCCCGCGATCGTCGCCGCCTCCGCCTCCACCGCCAGGTCGGCGAGGACGTTGGTCATCAGCGGCTGGTCGATCAGCCGCGCCCCGAACGCGCTGCGGTGCGTGGCGTGGTGCACCGCCTGTACGAGCCCCTGGCGCATCCCGGACGCCGAACTGACCGCGCAGTCGAGCCGGGTCATGTTGACCATCCGGATGATGGTCGCCACCCCGCGACCCTCCTCGCCGACGAGACGGCCGAGCGCACCCACGTACTCGATCTCGGACGAGGCGTTGGAGCGGTTGCCGAGCTTGTCCTTCAGCCGCTGCAGCCGGATCGCGTTGCGCGTGCCGTCGGGCAGCACCCGGGGCACGAGGAAGCAGGAGAGTCCCCCCGGCGCCTGGGCCAGGGTGAGGAAGACGTCCGACATGGGCGCCGACGTGAACCACTTGTGGCCGGTGAGCGCGTAGAAGCCGTCCTCGCCCGTCGGCACCGCCCGCGTCGTGTTCGCGCGGACGTCCGAGCCGCCCTGCTTCTCGGTCATCGACATCCCGGCGATGAGGCCGGCCTTCGACGTCGGCTCGCGCAGCCCGAAGTCGTAGACGGGGGAGGAGAGGAGCGGTTCGTACACCTCGGCGAGTCCGGGCTCCGCGCGCAGGGCGGGCACCGCCGCGTACGTCATCGAGATCGGGCACAGGTGCCCGGGATCGGCCTGCCCCCACACGAACACCTTCGCCGCCCGCGCCACATGCGCGCCCGGTCGCCCGTCGCTCCACGGCGCCCCGTGCAGTCCGTGCCGTACGGCGACGGTCATCAGCTCGTGCCAGTACGGGTGGAACTCGACCTCGTCGACGCGGTGGCCGTACCGGTCGTGCGTGTGCAGGACCGGGGAGTGCCGCTCGGCCAGCCGCCCCCACTCCTGGGCCTCCTCGCCGCCGGCCCGCACCCCGAGCTCGCGCACCTCGGCCTCGGCCCAGCCCGCGCCCTCGCGACGCAGCCCCTCCAGGAGGGCCGGGTCGGCCGACACGTCGTAACCGCTCAGCGGCGGGACTTGGTTGGTGACCTCATGCGTGGGTGGCATCGGGAACTCCCAGGGCTCTCAGGGTGAAGGTGACCAGTGCGGGTACGGTCTCGGGCCCCACCGTGCCCTCCGCCAGCGGACCGACGAGCGCCTCCGCGCCCGCCCCGACCAGAGCGGACGCTGTCAGCGAGGCGTCCTGCGGCGGAAGCTCACCGGACCGCACGCCCTCGGCGATCCGCTCGGCGAAGACATCGCGGAACGCCCGCCGGAAGACCAGCCGTTCGGCGTCCACGGCCGGATCCACGGGCTCGGCGAGCAGGGCGTAGGCGAGCCGGGGGGACTTCAGGGCGCGCTGGGCGAAGGTCTCGATGACCGCGACGACCCGCTCGGCCGCCCCCTCGTGCTCGGGCCGGCCGGCGGCCTCGGCCACGGCGGCCACCTCGCGCGAGACCACGGTGCGGAAGAGCTCCACGGCCAGCTCGGCCTTGCTGGGGAAGTGGTGGTAGACGCTGCCGGTCGCGATCCCGGCCCGGGTGGCGACCGCGGCCATCGTGCAGCCCGCGTACCCGTGCTCGGCGAGCAGCTCGAGCGCCGCGTCGACGACGGTGGCACGCCGGTCGTCGAGCCGGGCCTGGACCGCGGGGGTGCGTCGGTAGGGCATGGAAGAAGTGAAGCAGTGATTCATTGCTTCAACAAGGGTTGACGCGGGATGCGCGACGCCCCCGGATCG
>NZ_JBHXPI010000092.1:0-2576 GCF_042718575.1 Streptomyces sp. NPDC058579 | reverse complement strand
ACGGGGAAGAGTGTCTTGGCCGATAACTTGCTGTGCGACGTGAGGCCGCACGCTCTGAAGTGAGGTCCGTCTTGTGGAGAGGTTCAGGCATGACAATTCCTCCGGATTAGTGTCTCGAATTCGTCCCCGCGCTCACATGCGTCGCTGGCAACGGCGGGGTGTGGAGCTGAGCGTTCACGTCCAAGGGCATCTCGGCCATCGAGACGCCACAGGCAAGGGGAAGGCCGGACGGGCGAACGCGTGTGAACCCCTGGTCAATGTCTCGTCATATCAACCCTGTAGATGGTCCGTACTCGACAGGGAATGGCCCGCGCTGCGAGGCGCAGACGGCATCCGGTGCAAGCAACATCGGTTGTGGGACACCGTCGGTCACGGGACAGAGGGGGCGCCCACCCCGGCCGCATCTTCAGCGTGTGGAACACGGAAACCCTGTCGGGGTCCGGAATGGTCCGGTAAGCCGACCGTAAGGGAGGCCCAACTCCCCGGCAGGAACAGGATGGTCCAAGAAGCGAATGCCGGTAGGCCGAAAGGTCAGGGGAAAACGCGTGGGCGGCCCTCTCTGCCCGCTCCCGCGCATAACCCGCCGGATACGGGCTCTCGTGGCCCGGCCTGAAAGGGCGCCCACGTGGACCAGGTGAGCCTTTGAAGCCCCAAAGCGAAGACACCGGAACCGAAGGACAAGTTAGATGCTGGAGGCGCGTATGAGTACCACAGCGGCAGCAGCCACTGCCCGTGCGCCCGAGGTGAACGGACCGGAGGGCGGGAAACTTGACTGGCACAGCATCGACTGGGCCACGTACGAGGAGAACGTACGGCAGCTGAGGCAGCGGATCTTCAAGGCATCTCAGGAAAAGGACCACAAAAGGGTCCGCAACTTGCAGAAGCTCATGCTGCGCAGCCGCAGCAACACGCTTGTCAGCGTGAAGCGGGTGACACAGCAGAGTAGTGGCCGCAAGACCGCTGGAATCGACGGGGAACGGGCCCTCACCCCTGCGGCGAGGGCCCGGCTGGCGGACGACATCCATCGCTCGCCAGGCCCCCGGACTGCCCAGCCGGTCAAGCGCGTGTACATCCCCAAGGCCAACGGGAAGCAGCGCCCGCTCGGCATCCCGGTCATCCGTGACCGGGTGCTCCAGGCCCGCGTGAAGAACGCGCTGGAGCCCGAATGGGAGGCCCGGTTCGAGTCGAAATCCTACGGATTCAGGCCCGGACGAAGCTGTCAGGACGCCATCGCAGCCATCCGGGTCACGGCCCGGGGACGGCTGGCCAAGCGCCGCTGGGCGCTGGATGCGGACCTGGAAGGGGCCTTCGACCGCATCAGTCACGACCACCTGAACGCCATGATCGGGCAGTTCCCCGCCAGGGACCTGATCCGGCAATGGCTGCGGGCCGGCGTGATGGAACGCGGCCGATGGACGCCGACCGAGGAGGGAACTCCCCAGGGCGGCGTCATCAGCCCCTTGCTGCTGAACATTGCCCTTCACGGGATGGAACAGGCCGCGGGATTCCGCCTCGACGGGCGGAAGGGGCACGAGAACAAGACTGTGCCCGGAACTCCCGTGTTGATCCGATATGCCGACGACTTCGTGGTCTTGTGCCGCAGCGAAGAAGAGGCATACCAGGTCAAAGGGAAGCTGATGGGCTGGCTGGAGCCCAGAGGTCTTCGCTTCAATGAGGCAAAGACCCGAGTTGTCCACCTCGACGAGGGGTTCGACTTCCTGGGATTCACCGTGCAGCGGCACGGCGACAGTCTGACCATCAGGCCGAGCAGGGAAGCGTGCAACAGACTCCGGAAACGGCTCCGAGAGGAGATGATCCGCCATCGGGGCACCAGCACCGTTGCCGTGCTGGTGAAGTTCTCCCCGATTGTGAGGGGTTGGACAGCCTATTACGGGGGTGCGGCGTGCAATCGGGCGTTCTGCTCGATGGATCACTATCTGTTCAAGCTCCTGTACAAGTGGGCGAAACGTGGCCACGAGAACCGCTCGGGGCTGTGGATCAAGAACCACTATTTCGGCAGGTTCAACAAGGCCCGACAGGACAACTGGGTTTTCGGTGACCGTCATTCGGGCGCCTATCTCCCGAAGTTCGCCTGGGTCCGACACGCCAGATACATTCCGGTCAAGGGTGCTGCGTCGCCCGACGATCCGGCCCTCACGGGGTACTGGCGCGGCCGTCGCCGCCGGAAAACGCCACCGCCGATGGACAAGACCAGCTTGTACCTGGCGGCCCGGCAAAGGGGCTTGTGCCCTCTTTGCCGACAGGCGCTCATCAGTGGAGCCGAATACGAGCCCGACAGTCCACGCGAGTGGATCGAGTGGTTCGCGGCGTCGAAGAAGATGCTGAACAAGCATCACTTCGTTTACCGCAGAGACGGCGGCACGGATCAACGAACCAACCTCCGCCTGGTACACGCCGAGTGCCACCGCCAGCATCATGCGGGTGACAGCAAGCGGACCCCGGGGTAGTCCGTCCGGGTGATGCCCTCGTGGCTTGCTTGAGCCGGATGCGGTGAAAGTCGCACGTCCGGTTCTGAGGGGGCCGGGGCGCAGCAATGCGCTCCGGCTACCCGACCC
>NZ_JBHXPI010000091.1:0-2935 GCF_042718575.1 Streptomyces sp. NPDC058579 | reverse complement strand
CCTCCACCCTCCCCCGTGCGCACCCCGTGGCCGGCGGGGGGCCCGGGGTCCGCCGCGCCCCCACGCCCGGGCCGGCCTCGACCGCGGGCGCGCGGGCTGCGGGAGGAGCCCGGCGCCGGCGCGGGAGGTTCGGGTTCCGCAACTCTAGAACGGGCGTCAGGCCCGGGCCCAGAGCACGGTTCCGCCGCGCGAAGATCGACTGGTTCCGTACGGGAGTTCAACCCCCTGGCAGCCAACGGGCCAGCCGGGATGGGCGGTTGGGGCGGGAGGCGCCGAACGGCCGGGATGGCCGGAACGTGACCGAGACGCTACGGAGCGGAGTCGGGGCCGGGCGTCTCTCGGTGTACGGAAACGATCGAAGCCCCTCACCGTCGGTGAGGGGCTTCGACTGCGCGTGCGCCGCCAGGGACTCGAACCCCGGACCCGCTGATTAAGAGTCAGCTGCTCTAACCAACTGAGCTAGCGGCGCGTGCTGACCTGGAGAACTCTACCCGACGCCCGGGGGTGCTCCTGACCAATACTGCCCCTCCCGGCCTGTCGGATGGTCGTATCAGGCCTTCGATCCGTCAAAATGCGATATGTCCAGACAGTTGAGACACTGACGCCCGTGCACGAGCGCCAAAAGATCTTGACGAGTGTGGAGGGGAATCGCATGAGTGTGCCGGTCTTCGAGGAGTTCGAGCCCGCGGCCGACTGCGGCTGCGCGGGCTGCGCCCAGCAGCGGCGCGATCTTGCCCTGGGCCTGCCCGTGCGCGCGGGCGGCCACCCGGCGGCGCACGGGGCGCGCCGCGCGCTGGTCCTGGTGACCGCGGCGGGCGTGGTCCTCGGCGGCGGCGGCGCGAGCGCGCTGGCCGGGCCGGCGGACGGCCCGACCGCGTTGGCCCGTCCCGCGGACGGACCGACCGTGCCGGCCGGTCTTCTCGCCGACCTGGACGCCGCGGCAGGCCCGGCCGACGACACGCCGCAGGGCGGCGCGGGACCGCTCCACGGAGCCCCTGGACCCGGTGGCCAGCCGGCGCCCGGCGCGACCCCGACGAACAGTCAGATCTCCACCGGGTCCCTGCGGAAGACCACCCGCGCCGAGATCGTCAACCGCGCCAAGCGGTGGGTGAGCGCCCAGGTCCCGTACTCGATGGAGCGGTACTGGTCCGACGGCTACCGCCAGGACTGCTCGGGCTACATCTCGATGGCGTGGAACCTGCGCGGCAACGAGTGGACCGGCAGCCTGGACCGCTTCGGCGAGCGGATCGACCGCACCGAGCTCCAGGCCGGCGACATCCTGCTCTTCCACAACCCGGCCAACCCGACCAAGGGCTCGCACGTCACGATCTTCGGCGGCTGGACCGACTACACCCACACCTCGTACATCGCGTACGAGCAGACCAAGCCGCGAACCCGGCGCCAGGCGACACCGCTGGCGTACTGGGCCAACTCCGCCCGCTACGTCGCCTACCGCTACAAGGGCGTCGTGAGCGGCGGCAGCGCGGGAGGCGGCTCGGCCACGACGGTCACGCCGTACCCGGGCTCGGAGATGTTCGGCCCCGGCGCGAACAACGCGTACGTCACCCGGCTCGGGCAGCTGCTCGTGCAGCGCGGCGGCAAGGCGTTCTACGGCCAGGGCCCCGGTCCACGCTGGGGCGAGGCGGACCGGCGGGCGACGCAGGCGTTCCAGCGGGCGCAGGGCTGGAAGGGCGCGGAGGCGGACGGGATGCCGGGGCCGCAGACCTGGCGCCTGCTGGTGGCGGGGCAGGGGCGGAGCATCGGCGGTTCGAGTGGTTCGGGGGGCTCGAGCGCGAATGTGCCGGGCTTTCCCGGGCGTGGCTACTTCCGTCCGGGCCAATCCAGCGCATATGTGGAGAAGCTGGGCAAACAGCTGGTGAAGCGGGGCTTCGGCAAGCACTACCTGTCGGGTCCCGGTCCGCGCTGGAGCGAGGCGGACCGTCGCAGTGTCGAGGCGTTCCAGCGGGCACAGGGATGGCGCGGCGGCGCGGCCGACGGCTACCCGGGCCCGGAGACCTGGCGGCGCTTGTTCCGATGACCCCGAGAGCATGAGGTGGACTCCATGACCGCAACGCCCCCCAACCCGGACTCGGGAGCGGCCGCCAGCCGCGACGCGGCCCGGACGGCCCGCCGTATGACGACGGAGCCCCGCACCCCGAGACCGACGGACCACCCGCCGGAGCCCGACACGGCCCGCCCCGAGGGTGCGTGGGTCGGCGAGGACCGCGCGGCAGCGACCGGGGCGCCGACGGAGGCGCAGGCGGCTCCCGCGACCCCGGCACCTACGGGAGCGGGACCGTCGGCCGGGTCGCCTGCGGGGCCGGGTCCGTCGGCCGGGTCGCCTGCGGGGCCGGGTCCGTCGGCCGGGTCGCCTGCGGCCCCGGGACCCTCGGCCGTGTCGCCTGCGGGGCCGGGCCCGTCGGCCGGGTCGCCTGCGGCCCCGGGACCCTCGGCCGGGTCACCTGCGGGGCCGGGTCCGTCGGCCGGGTCGCCTGCGGCCCCGGGACCCTCGGCCGGGTCGCTTACGGCCCCGGATCCGTCGTCCGCGTCGGCTGCGGGGCCGGGACCGTTGTCTGCCTCGCCTACGGCCCCGAGCCCGTCGGCCGGGTCGTCTGCGGCCTCAGGTCCGTCGTCCGCGTCGGCTTCGGGCCCGGGACCCTCGGCCGGGTCGCCTACGGCCCCCGGATTGTCCGCCGGGTCGCCTGCGAGGCCGGGCTCGTCGTCCGCCTCGCCCACGGCCCCGGGACCGTCGGCCGTGGCGCCCACGGCCCCGGGACCGTCTGCGGTTTCACCTACGGCCCCGGGACCGTCGGCCCTGTCGTCCACTGGCCCGGTGCCGTCGGCGCCGGGCCCGGTCGGCCACGGCGCACCGGCTTCGCCGGGTGCGCGAGACGCGGCGGCTCCGGGGGAGCCGGAGCCCCGCGCCGACGCGGCT
>NZ_JBHXPI010000090.1:0-3421 GCF_042718575.1 Streptomyces sp. NPDC058579 | reverse complement strand
ACCTCGGGCTTCGCACGGCCCACCAGGCGCCGTCCGTCTCCGGCGTCGACCTGCCCTGGGCCGGGCCCCAGACCGTCGCCCTGCTCAGCGAGTTCTCCCGCAGCGACCTCATGCTCGCCCGCCGGGGCTTCCTCGGCACCTCCCTTGCGCTCGCCGCCGGGCCCTCGCTCATCGAGCCCATGCAGCGCTGGCTCGTCCCCACCCCGGCCGGCGAACCCGCCCCGCCCGAGCCGATCCCCGTCGGCCACCGCCCGGGCAAGCTCTCCGCCATAGAGCTCGACCTGCTGGAATCCACCACGGCGATGTTCCGCCAGTGGGACGCCCAGTGCGGCGGCGGACTGCGCCGCAAGGCCGTCGTCGGCCAGCTCCACGAGGTCACCGACCTGCTCCAGGAGCCGCAGCCGGCCGTCACCGCCCAGCGCCTCTTCCGGTGCGCCGCCGAACTGGCGGAGCTGGCCGGCTGGATGAGCTACGACGTGGGCCTGCAGCCCACCGCCCAGAAGTACTTCGTCCTCGCCCTGCACGCCGCGAAGGAGGCCGCGGACAAGCCCCTCGGCTCGTACATCCTGTCCTCGATGAGCCGCCAGATGATCCACCTCGGCCGGCCCGACGACGCCCTCGAACTCATCCACCTCGCCCAGTACGGCAGTCGCGACTGCGCCACCGCGCGCACCCAGGCCATGCTGTATGCGATGGAGGCCCGCGCCTACGCCAACATGGGCCAGCCCTCCAAGTGCAAGCGGGCCGTGCGGATGGCCGAGGACACCTTCGCCGACGTCGGCCTCGACGGCGAGCCCGAGCCCGACTGGATCCGCTTCTTCTCCGAGGCCGAGCTCAACGGCGAGAACTCGCACTCCTACCGCGACCTGGCCTACGTCGCCGGCCGCTCCCCGACCTACGCCTCGCTCGCCGAGCCCGTCATGGAGCGGGCCGTCTCCCTCTTCGAGAAGGACTCCGAGCACCAGCGTTCGTACGCACTCAACCTCATCGGCATGGCCACCGTGCACCTCCTCAAGCGCGAGCCCGAGCAGTCGGCCGTCCTCGTCGAGAAGGCGCTCGGCGTCGCCAAGAGCGTCCGCTCCGAGCGGGTCAACACCCGGCTGCGCAAGACCGTCGACACGGCCGCCCGCGACTTCCGCGACGTCGCGGAGGTCGTCCAGCTCACCGACCGGCTCACCGCCCTGCTCCCCGAGACGGCCGAGGCCGTCTGACCCCACCGCCCGCGCCAGGGCCCACACACTCCGGCCGCGACAGCGTTCCCGTACTGCCCGACTCGGCTCCCCCGCCGCCAGGACACCAGGGACCGCCTGTCGCGGCCGGGCCCCTTTTTGCGCCTAAACCGGCGCCGCTCTCGCGGATGTGGCTGATCGCCGCTGTGGTTACTCAATCGATGGTTGCGGTCTCGGGATGATAAGTGCGTTACATGTCCGTGACCCGGACGTTCACAGTCGCGTAACACGTCCCACCCCTTCGTCACTGCGGCGAAACATCGGGCGGCATCGGCGGAAACCGCGCTGCGCGAATCTCTGGCGCATAACCGGCCACCCCTCATGGCCAAAGCCGCTCTCCGGCCCCGCCCCGCACAGGCCGTACCGACGACGAGGAGACGCCGATGGCACCAGCCATCACGACCCTGGCCGCAGACGCCCCCGAGCTGTCTGCAGCCAACACCGGGTTCATGCTCATCTGCTCCGCCCTGGTCATGCTGATGACCCCGGCACTCGCCTTCTTCTACGGAGGCATGGTCCGCGTCAAGTCCACCCTGAACATGCTGATGATGAGCTTCATCAGCCTCGGGATCGTCACGATCCTGTGGGTGCTCTACGGCTTCAGCATGGCCTTCGGCACCGACTCCGGATCGATCATCGGCTGGTCCTCCGACTACGTCGGCCTCAGCGGCATCGGCGTCACCGAGCTGTGGGACGGCTACACCATCCCGGTGTACGTCTTCGCCGTCTTCCAGCTGATGTTCGCGATCCTCACGCCCGCCCTGATCAGCGGCGCGCTCGCCGACCGCGTCAAGTTCACCGCCTGGGCCCTCTTCATCACCCTCTGGGTCACCGTCGTCTACTTCCCGGTCGCGCACTGGGTCTGGGGCGCCGGCGGCTGGCTCTTCGAGATGGGCGTCATCGACTTCGCCGGCGGTACGGCCGTCCACATCAACGCCGGTGCCGCGGCCCTCGGCGTCATCCTCGTCATCGGCAAGCGCGTCGGCTTCAAGAAGGACCCGATGCGCCCGCACAGCCTCCCGCTGGTGATGCTCGGCGCCGGTCTGCTCTGGTTCGGCTGGTTCGGCTTCAACGCCGGCTCGTGGCTCGGCAACGACGACGGCGTCGGCGCGGTCATGTTCGTCAACACGCAGGTCGCCACCGCCGCCGCCATGCTCGCCTGGCTCGGCTACGAGAAGCTCCGCCACGGCTCCTTCACCACCCTCGGCGCCGCCTCCGGCGCCGTCGCGGGCCTCGTCGCCATCACCCCGTCCGGCGGCTCCTGCTCCCCGCTCGGCGCCATCGCCATCGGCGCGATCGCCGGTCTGCTCTGCGCCATGGCCGTCGGCCTGAAGTACAAGTTCGGCTACGACGACTCCCTCGACGTCATCGGCGTCCACCTCGTCGGCGGTGTCGTCGGCTCCCTCCTCGTCGGCTTCTTCGCCACCGGCGGCGTCCAGTCCGACGTCAAGGGCCTCTTCTACGGCGGTGGCCTGGAGCAGCTCGGCAAGCAGGCCATCGGCGTCGCCGCGGTCCTCGCCTACTCTCTGATCGCCTCCGCGATCCTCGCGCTCATCATCGACAAGACGATGGGCATGCGGGTCAGCGAGGACGACGAGGTCTCCGGCATCGACCAGGTCGAGCACGCCGAGACCGCGTACGACTTCAGCGGAGCCGGCGGCGGCGCGTCCTCGCGCTCCACCGCCGCCCCCGCCCCCGCCGTCACGGAGAACAAGAAGGTGGACGCATGAAGCTCATCACCGCCGTCGTGAAGCCGCACAGGCTGGACGAGATCAAGGAGGCCCTGCAGGCCTTCGGAGTCCAGGGCCTCACGGTCACCGAGGCCAGCGGATACGGCCGCCAGCGCGGCCACACCGAGGTCTACCGCGGTGCCGAGTACACCGTCGACCTCGTCCCCAAGATCCGTATCGAGGTCCTGGTCGAGGACGACGACGCCGAACAGCTCATCGATGTCGTGGTCAAGGCCGCCCGAACCGGCAAGATCGGGGACGGCAAGGTGTGGAGCGTCCCGGTCGAGACGGCCGTACGGGTCCGCACCGGCGAACGCGGTCCGGACGCACTGTAAGCACGGGGCACTTAAGGAGCTGCTGGGTGACGAGCGTCGACACGAGCACACGAGCGGAAGACTCGGGACCCAGCGGCTACGCGGCGGCCCGGCTGCGCCTTCTCACCGAGAAGGAGCAGTCCGGGCC
>NZ_JBHXPI010000089.1:0-3674 GCF_042718575.1 Streptomyces sp. NPDC058579 | reverse complement strand
GGGCGGCCCCCCACGGCTCCGGGGCGGCGCCCCCGCTGGCCCGGGGCCGCCGCATGGGAAGGGGTGGTGCGGGGGGGGGTGCGGGTCGTCAGTTCCGGTTGACGACGAACTGCGAGCCGGGCTCGATGAGGACGTCGCCCTCGGCCGAGTTGGTGATGGTGACGCCGGTCAGCGTCGCGCTGCCGCGCGCGCCGCTCATGGCGAGGACGCCGGAGCCGTTGTTCGACTTGTCGATCCGGACGTTGGTGATCTTCACGTCCGGCATCTCACCGCCGCCGGTCTTGAACTGGATGCCGTCGTACGTCGAGTCGAGGATGTCGGTGTCCCGGATGGTGACGCCCGGGATGGGCTGCCCCTGCGCGAAGAGCGTGATCGCGCCGAACTCCTGGTCCTCGTTCCAGAACGCGCCGCCGGTGCGATGCAGGGCGTTGTTGGCGATCAGGGTCTGCCCGGTGAAGGGCAGCGGGTCGTGGTCGGTCGCCAACATGATGCCCGGGTAGTTCATGGTGTCCGAGATGATGTTGTTCTCGATGGTGTTCCCGAAGCCCCCGTAGACGGCGATGCCGTTGGCGCGCCACGGCAGCTGGACGGTGTTGTTGCGGAAGTGGTTGTTGGATCCGATGTCCACCGAGGTGTCCTTGACGTACTTGCTGGCCCACACGGCCAGCGCGTCGTCGCCGTTGTTGCGGAAGGACGAGTCGAAGACGGTCGAATTCCGGGTGCCGTTGGCGAAGTTGATGCCGTCGGCGTAGGTGTTGCGGATCCGCATGCCGGTGAACTCCAGGCCGTCGCCGGGGCCCCAGAGCTCGGGGATGTTGGAGTAGTCACGGCCGGCCCAGACGCCGACGTTGGCGTGCTCGATCCAGACGTTGCTGATCTTGGTGTCCTTGCCGAAGCGTCCGTTGAGGCCGACTCCGCCCTCGGCGTTGCCGTCACCGCCGCGGATCTGGCCCGAGCCGAAGATGGCGATGTCGGAGATCTGCGTGTTGTGGTCGATGTCGAAGCCGAAGTTGCCCTCGTGCGGGTGGTTGATGCCGCCGGCCTGGTGCGGCGGGGTGAGGGTGTAGAGCTGGGAGTGCCACATGCCCGCGCCGCGGATCGTGACGTCCCGGATGCCGACCTGGTTGAACTGGCCCCGGTTGAGCGGGTCGTCGGTCAGGATCTTCTGCTCCTGGCGCCACTGCCCGGCGGGGATCCAGACGCAGGGGATCTGGCCGCTCTGGTCGGCGGTGACGGCGCGCTGGAGGGCGTCGGTGTCGTCGATGCCGTCGTTCGGGACAGCGCCGTACTCGGTGATGGAGGTGCAGTTGGCGGGCTTGGCGGCCGGCGGAGCCACCTGCTCCAGGTCGATCAGGTCGATGACGTAGAAGGCCGCCGAATCGCCCGCGTCGCGCTGGAGCCGGAACTTCGTGCCCACCGGGTACGTCTGCGTGAGCAGCGCGTGGGACTCGTCGAAGAGACGCCGGGCGTCACCGCCGGGCCGGTTGGTGAGGCCCTCGGGGTCGTCGGTGGTGCCGTAGAGCCAGCTGTGCTTGGACGACAGGGTCAGCTTGCGGACGAAGACGCCGTCCGCGTAGAGGCTGATCGTGGCGTCGGCTCCGCCGCCCGCGGTCGAGTCGGGGACGGAGTTGCGTACGACGATCGAGTTGGAGGGGTTCGTCGCGGTGAACTCGACGTACTGCCCTTGGGAGTTGAGGCGCACCGACTGGCGGCCTGAGGACTCGGTGGCGAAGTTGGTGTGGCCGAAGGTCCGCTTCTGGTCGGTGGTGAGGAGGGTGCCCTCGTATCGGGCGTCCTCCGCCTCGTACTCGGTGTACGGCACGGCCGCGCCGCGTCCGACGACGAGGGAGCGGCTGAAGACGTTGTTGCTCTCGTCGGTCTCGGCGAGGGTGCCGGTGGCGTCGGCGGTCGCGGTGAGGGTGGCGCCGCCGCTGGTCGCCGTCCAGGTGCCGGAGATGGCGACGGTGGCGGTCTGGCCCGCGGCGATCGCGCCCGCGGTGCCGTTCAGGGTGGTGGTTCCGGCCGTCAGCCGGGTGACGGTGCCGGCGGGGGCGCCGGTGGTGCCGCGGTTGTTGACGGCGACGGTGAAGGTGACGGCGGAGCCGACGGCGGGGCTGGCCGGGTTGGTGGTGATCCCGGTGATCCGCAGGTCGGGGCCGGGGCTCTGGCCGACGACGAGCTTCACGGCCGCGGTCCGGCTGTTGTTGGTGTTGTCCTGCTCGGCGACGGTGTCGGTGGGGTCGACCACGGCCGAGACGGTGTAGGAGCCCATGGGCCGCTTGCCGACCGCGACCGGGACGGTCGCAGAGGCGCCGGCGGCGAGGGCCGGGACCGGGGCGGAACCGGCGACGGCGCCTTCCAGGCTGACCTGGACGGTGGTCGCGGCGGCGGCAGCGGTGCCGGCGTTGCGGACGGTGGCGTCGACGGTCACTGCGTCCGTCTCGGACGGGGAGGAGGGGGTCCACGTCAGATCGGTGACGGTGAGGTCGGGGTTGGGCGCGGCCGCGCCCACGACCTGGAACTCCGCGACCTGGCCGCCGGGGGCGCCGGTGTTGGAGAAGAGGGTCAGGCGAAGGTCGGCGTACCGGCCGGTGACCGGGATCGTGACGGTGTTCTGGCCGGAGGGGCTGAAGGCGTAGTCGGCGCGTGCCTTGAGCGAGGTGAAGCCGGAGGCCGCCTGCTCACGTCCGAGGACCTCGATCGACTGGGTCCTGGGACCCCACACCGGGTCGGGGTTGAGCTTGACGACCACGGCCGTGACGTCGGCGTTCGAGCCGAGCTTCACGGTCAGGCTCGACGGGAAGCCGGCGGACTCCCAGTAGGTGGTGGCGCTGTCGTCGTTGGCGTTGGCGGCGACGTACGTCTGGGTGGTCGAGGTCGCCTCGATCGGCTTGTTGCGCGCGAGGTTGGTCCCCGGGGGCGGGTCGACGGGGCCCCCGCCGCCGTCGCCGTACACCTCCAGCTCGGAGAGCTGGGCGGCGTTCCAGCCGGAGTTCGACGTCACCTGGATCCGCAGGTACCGGGTGGTGACGGAGGTGAGCCCGATGGTGACGGCGTTCGCCTGGGCGGGGTCGAACGCGCGGGGCTGGGCGGCCGCGAGGGTGGTGAACGCGGAGCCGTCGGTGCTGCCGAGCACACCGAGGGTCTGCGAGCGGGCCTCCCACGTGGTCGGGAGCTTCAGGACGACGCTGTCGACGCGGGTTCCGGCGCCGAGGTCGACCTGCACCCACTGGGGGAACGACCCGGCCGGGCCCTCCCAGTAGGACTGCTGACTGCCGTCGGTGACGTTGCCGGCCGGGTACGCGCCGTGGGCGCCGCCGGCCGCGGCGGGTCTGCCGAGCGCCAGGTTGGGCGCGGCTGCTGCTGCGTATGCGGTGACCGGCAGGAGTCCGACGGCCACCAGCGCGGCTATCAGCATGCCGACCGTCAACCGCCAGCTCAGGGTTTTGCCTCTCATATGGGCCTCTCCACCGTGCTGGGCCCCGGCGCCGCCCCGAAACATGCTTCTCGCCAGGAACCGAGCGGAACTCTGACAATGAATGACGGCTACCTACAGACTTATTGAGCTCTTTCGTTAATCTTTTGCACCGTCGGCGTGTCAGGTTTCTATCAGGTCACCGCTTTGTCAACAGCCGTGACATGAAAAGGCTCCGGCGCCGGGGAGGGGGGGTGGC
>NZ_JBHXPI010000088.1:1553-3784 GCF_042718575.1 Streptomyces sp. NPDC058579 | reverse complement strand
GTCTGGGCGCCGGACACGCGCATCACCGAGCACCCGAACCGCATCGCCAAGGGCAACCTGACCTCGGTGACCGGCGTCATGCAGGGCACCTTCACGAAGCCCATGCCGGACGGCAAGGGCGGCTTCATCCAGCCGACCGGCAAGAAGTTCTCCATCAACATGGTCACGGTCGGCATCTGGAACAAGGACGGAGTCATGGAAGAGGAGTTCCTCTTCTGGGACAACAAGACCTTCTACCAGCAGATCGGCCTCGCCTGACCCGTGTCTGGCCCGGCGGTGCGACCGCCGGGCCACACACAGGCGTGTAAGGCATCGCCCCCTACGTGTGCAAGCGACCGGCGCGGCGTCCTTCGCCGGCGCTATCTGGGCTGGCTGGCCAAGGCCAACCCGCTGGAGCGGGGGCGGTAGTCGGCGACCGGGTCCACGGTCTGCTGCACCCCCGCCGGTCGTGCTTGTTGACCTCCGCGAACTCGCTCCGGCCCACGAGCCCCTCGGTGACAACTACCGAGCTCCGGCACAGACTGAGCGCCGTACTTGGCCGTGTGGCCAGGTGCGGCGCTCGGAGTCCGAGCAGTACCGGATTCGGGGAGTCCGGCTCAGGCGTGGGTCAGTATGTGTACGTCGTGTTGCCGCCCAGCGAGACGGCCACGCCCTTGATCGCTACCCCTTCCTTGAGGATCTTCACCGCGTCGTAGCGGGGGACGGTCGTGCCGTTGCCGAGCTGGCCCTCGCCGTTGTGACCCCAGGTGAAGACGTCGTCCGCCGTGAGGGCAACGCCGTGCCGGGCGCCGGCCGCGAGGTGCTGGACGCCCTGAAGGCGCGGGATCTCGACCGGGGCGGTGCGGTTGGTGCGGGAGACGTTGGAGTCGAAGGCCTCGTCGGCTTCCAGGAGCTGGCCGTACTGGTTGTTGCCCCAGCCCCAGACGTGGCGGTCGCTGGTGGTGACGTAGTTGTGGAAGGCGCCGGCCTCGATGTCCGAGACGCCGTCCAGCCAGTCGACGTCGACGGGTTCGGTGGCGGACTTGGTGGTGGAGTTGCCGAGCTGGCCGTAGAGGTTGTAGCCCCAGGACTTGACCGTTTCGTCGGCGGTCAGCGCGAGGGCGTGGTGGCAGCCTGCGTCGATCTCCGTGATGTTCTCCAGGCCGTGGACCTGGCGGGGTACGGAGCTGGTGGCGCGGCTGCCGTTGCCGAGCTGGCCGTGGATGCCGCGGCCCCAGGCGTAGACCTTGCCGTTCTCCAGGAGTGCGAGGCTGAAGTCGCAGCCGGCCGAGATCTGCTTGACCTTGGGCATGCCCTGGACGCGGTCGGGGACGGTGCGGGTGTCGCCGGTGCGGTTGTTGCCGAGCTGGCCGTAGGCGTTGTCGCCCCAGGAGTAGACCTGGCCGGAGGTGTCGAGGGCGAGGGCGTGCATTCCGCCCGCCGCGATGTCCTTGATGTTGGCCAGGCGGGGGACGGTCGTGGGCACGTTCTGGTTGGTGTTGCCGCCGTTGCCGAGCTGGCCGGAGGAGTTGTGGCCCCAGGACTTCACCGTCGTGCCGGTGCGGGCGAGGGCGAAGGAGTCGGCCGAGGAGGTGCCGCCGGCCGACATCTGGTCGACATCACTGCGCACGAGGTCGGTGACCGAGGACGGGGAGAGGCTGTCGGCCAGGGTGCCGTTGCCGAGCTGCCCGGTACGGCCCGCCCCCCAGCTCAGCACGGCCGGATCGCCCGCATGGGCCGACGCGGCCACCGGGGCCGCGGCAAGGACAGCGGCCGCCAGTACAAGGACGGACGAGCGACGCAGTGAGCGCCAACTGGATCGGGGCATGCTGAAGACCTTCCTGAACAGGGGGGATGGCCGGCTGACACCCACAGAGGGGAAATACAGCCCATAGGTGCCGAAAGGCGGCCGAGCGTGCACCCCAACCTAGATCATTTACGGGCGGGCGGGACGGACGCTTCACCTATCAGGGGGACCCTCAAACGGGTGCCGGACGAACCACCGCGTTCCGCATTGGCCCGGCCACACCCACGTGCAGCCGGGTCTGCCGGGCCAACAGCAGCGCACACTCCGGCCCGACCAGACCGCTAACGGGCCAGCTGGCGCACTAGGGCACACCCGGCTGTGAGTGAGCGTGGGGTTTTTGGGGGGGGGGGCCCAAACAACGACGGGGGGCGGCCGCGGGGGGTGGGGGGGGGGGGGGGTTGCGGGGGCCCGAGTTCGGCGGGGGGGGGGGGTAGTGGGGGGGGGT
>NZ_JBHXPI010000088.1:0-1543 GCF_042718575.1 Streptomyces sp. NPDC058579 | reverse complement strand
CTTTCGGCCCCCCGGGTGTTTGTGTTCGTGTGTTTGTGGCCTTGGGCCCACACTCGTACGCTCGGGTGCAAGCCCTGTTCGAGGACGGGCGGGTCAGATGCGCCGGCCGAAGTAGGCGGCGAGGCGGTCGAATTCGGGGGCGTTGTCGGGTGCGGGCTTGGAGGGGCCGAACATGCCGGTGGCGGCGCGGGCCTCGTCGGGGTAGTTGCCGTACCAGCCGGCCATGGCGGCCTTGACGGCGTCGGGGTCGCCGGTGCGGTCCTGGCCGGTGGCGGTGGCGAGGTCCCAGCCGTGCAGGACGGCCTCCAGGAGGTGCAGGTCGGCGATGCACGGGCCCATGGTGCCGTCGGGCAGCGGCATCTGGCGCTGCAATGCGCCCTCGGTCTGCCAGGCGGCGAGTACGCCCTTGGCGCCCTTGGCGTAGACGTCTCCGGGCTGCTGGTCGCCGATCTGGTCCTGGGCGAAGAGGGAGAAGTCGGGGCCGCCGCCCTGGGCGAGGATGACGTAGTAGGGGTTGCCGGCCACGAGGTGATTGGCCAGGGCGCGAACGTCGAAGTCGTCGCACGGGGTGGGCTTGGCGTACTGGTCGGGCGATACGTTGCCCAGCAGCCCGGCGGTGTGGTTCAGGGCCTTCTCGAGCAGCACGATCTCGGACACGGTTGCGCCTTTCCTCGGGGGGTGTCAGGGGCCCGGGCGGCCACACAGCCGCAGGGCTGCCGGTCGGCTCCAGTACCCATTCGAAGCCCAGGTCGCCGCACCAGCAGCATCAGAGTGCATGGGCTCTAGGGCAGGTTCTGTCCTAAACACCGGCCATCCTGTGACTGAGCGCCGTAGCTGGCCAGGATGGCCAACTGCGGCGCTCAGACAAGCACGGCAGCCGCCGGGAGCTGCCAGGGGGCGGCTACGGGGCCTTCCAGCCAATCGTCACCGCCGCCACGCCCGTGGCTGGTGCTTCCCCCGTCGCCTCGGCCCGCACCGCCGCCGCCGGCAACGTCCTTGGCGCCCCTGCCGCCTTCTCCACCCTTGCCAGGGGCACCTGAGGCGCCGTCACCGCCGAAGTCGATGTGGCTGGTATCGCAGGCGCCAGGGACGTATTCGCCGCCACCTCCCTTGCCGCCCTGGCCGTTGTAGATGAAGGTGAGGGCGCCGCCACCCTCGCCGCCGCCTGCTGTGACGAACCCGTCGACGGTGGTGGCGCCGCCACCGCCGCCACCGGCAGCGGCTTTTTGACTCCCGCCTGCACCGCCCAGGCCGATGTTGGGGCCGCCGGCTCCACCCGGGACTGCGCCGTTGCCGCCCTTGCCGCCAGTGTGGCTGCCCTGGCCACGCTCGCCCGTTGTGGACGCGTCACGACCCTCGCCACCCTGGCCGCCACCCGAGCCAAAGGTGACGCCGGCGTCGGCGGACCCGCCATAACCGGCGACGAAGCCGCTGATGGTGCCACCCCGAGGACGACATCATCTGAGTCGCTCTCCGCATGAAGGTAACGAAGCGCGGGATGCGCCCTCGCCCTCTTGGCTGTCCGGCACCGACCGTTCTCCCA
>NZ_JBHXPI010000087.1:0-4521 GCF_042718575.1 Streptomyces sp. NPDC058579 | reverse complement strand
GGGTCAGGACAGCCCCCCGGGGCCGACGGCGAGGACCCGTCCGCGGATGGTGGTGTCGCCTCCGTCCGTCATGTCCGCCCAGGATAGGAAGGCACTCTCCTGAGTGCCGGGGCCGAACACAGCGGCCGCACTCAAGTGGAAGCGGTTGCCGTCGGTGCCGGAGCTGACCTGGGCCTTGGGCCCGATCTCAAGCTGGGAGTCCGAGCACAGCTGGGCCATCACGAGCGGCACGGTTGTGAACGTGTCCGCGCTCTTCTCCACCCAGGCGAGGACGAAACGCCCGTCCGGCAGCGCTGTCAGGGCCGGTGCACTTCGGTGGAAGTGTTTCGGCGAGCCTGCGGAGGCGCTGGTGATGACGTCGCCGTCCCCGTTCGGGTCGAAGACACTGGCCACGGCGGTGGTCTGGAGGACACCGAGGTCGCTCGGCACGGTGGCCTTGATGTGCGCGACGACGAACCGCCCGTTGTCGAGGGCTGTCAGCGCGCTCCGGCCCGCGAACCCGGAGACGTTGGCGCGGACCTCACCCGTCCGGGGCGTGCCGTCGAATGAGAAGGTCCGGTAGACCAGCCCTCCGCCGCCCACCGGCTCGCCATTGGTCCAGGCGATGACGTAGGCCCCATCCCCGCTGCTTAGCAGTGTCACGGCCGCGTCGCGGTGGAACGCCGGGGTGGTGTTGACGGCGATCTCGGGGCCCTTCTTCTCCCCCTCGGGAGAGAACCGTTGGGCACGGATGCGCTTCTGCTCGCCGGCGCCCGTCCAGGTGACCAGGCAGCCGCCATCAATCATTCGGGTGACCGTGGGCGGGAAAGCCGGGTCGATGGAGTCGGTGTTGACCTGGGTCGGCGGGCCGGAGGGCTGCCCGTCGAAGAAGCGCCGCAGGACGACGGCGGGGGTGGGCGGGGGCAGGTTGAACGGCTGCTCGATCCAGACGACAAAGGTGTTGAGGCCGACGGAGTCCAGGAAGGGCCACCGCCGGTTCGTATTGCCGCCCGGTGCCGTCTCGGCGACGAGGAATTCGCTGCCGACCTTCGCTCCGGCGGAGTTGACGCTCTGGCCCTTGATACCGGCGTCGCCGTCGTCCGCCCACAGCGCCGTGAATTGTGAGCTGCTGATCAGCGCGTCGGTGCAGGGCTGCGACTGGCCCCCGGCGGTGGACGTGTTCACGACAAAGTCGGCCATGATTGTTCTCCCTGTTTCCAATGCCCACGCCACCTGCGGCACAGACCTTCCCAGCACAGCCGTCCTACTGTGCGCCCGCAATCGGAAGGAGGCCATCCAGGGCCGGGCCAGGCCGGGGCGACGCCGTCGTCGCGGCGGTCAGGAACCACCTCGCCGCCCGTCCCGGCGGGTCGGAGGTGGTACGTAGGGGAAGGGGCCGGCGTTGATGGCCGTCACGTGAGTGCTGCCGTCTCGTAGACGGTGATACGGAGAGGGGGCACCTTCCCGTTCGGGCTGGGTATACCCCGCCCCTGCCCCGTGTGCACCGCCCGCTGGCCTGCCGTCGGCGCCGGGGTGCCCCTCTTTTTGGCGTTTGGGCGCCTGCGGTTCTGCAGCGGCAGCGTCAGTCGTCCGTGGCCGTGTCGGCTCCGGTGTCTTCGTAGGTCAGGCGGAAGTATCGGGGTCCCGGACAACCCGTTGATGCGCCGGGCGGAAGGGCTCCAGCGTCCCTGCCCCCGTCGCCGCGAGCACGGAGGCGTGCGGGCGGAAATCCGCCCTGGTCGAGCTGGACGATTGCGGTCCGTTTGTTGAACGGGCCGGCGCTGAGGGTGATGCCGACGGTGTAGTTGCCCCCCTCGCGGGCGAGCCAGCGGTGGACGACCTTCATGGGCTTGGAATCCTCGGCCCCCATCTCCGAAGATGATCACGCGCCTGTCGGGAGGACAAGAAGGTCTCAACTCGACGCGGCGGGCCGGGACTCATAGAAGGGGTCCGCGTCCGCAGCTCGTTTCGCAGAGCGCCCCGGGTTGCCGGGCGGCAACCCGGCAGGGCCGGCCCCGTGAGTGCGGGCCGTGCCGCCTCCGCGGAATTGCGCGCCGAACTCGTACGCGCCGAAAGGCAGCTCGCGATGGACCGCTCCCCGGGCGCGCTCGCCGCCGTGCTCACCGGCGGACAGGAGATGCAGGCCGTGACCAGGACCTCGCGGCCGTCGACCGCACGCTGCGGATCATGGAGCGCCGCGCCCGGCTTCTCGGCTTCCTCGGGACGTTCAGCAAGGAGCGCTTCGACGAGCTCGGGGTCCGGTCCCTGCTCGGGAAAGGACTCGGCAAGCCGGGATAGGTCTGCCATGTCCGCGCCGTCGCCCTCTCACCGCCAACGGCCTTGCACTCGCCGCACCGGGAGCAACCCGTAAGCGGGACCAGTGCCATCCGCGCCGACACCAAGGAGGAATGTTCGGAACTCCTCCGGCAGCCGCACCTTCATCTGCGCCTCGAGCTCTGCGAGCTCGGCGTGGCTGAGCGGCTGCTCCACAACCCATCTGTGCCCCAACGCCCCGAACACTTCGCTGCTCGCGGCGGACACGCCCAAAGCCTCGACCCGTTGACGGATGCTCGCCCAATGCTGATCACTCATGGGGCACAACGTAGGTGCCGCCACCGACCTTGACGCCGACGGGCCCCTCCTGGAAGCCAGGTGGGGCAAGTTCGAACCGCTGCTACCCGGGGCAAGATGAAAGCTGTCACAGCGGTGCCACGAAGACCGTCTTAGACCCAGGAGCATCACGGCACACAAGGGGGAGTCGGCGAAGGGTTGCCGGTTGCCGACCTTGCGTAACACCAGCTCTCGTAGGTCCTGTACGCGGGGGACTCGCGCCCGGCCTAGCGGCGCTGGGAAGCTTGACGCCGGCTACGTGGCTGAGTGCCATGAATACGGACCGAGGGGGGCGGGATGAACGACGAGGACAGCGACACCGCGAGCCAGGGCGACGTTCCCCCACGGCGCCCGGGTTCCTCAGATTTCCCAGGCACATTCTGGACCGTGCTCCTCGCGCTGCTTGTACTGGGGCTGTTCCTGTACGGCGTCACACGGGGTGAGGGTAGCGGAGGGCACCCCGACGGGTACTCCGGTTGGCACTGAGCGGAGGCCGCGGACACCTCCGCCAGGGCCTCGGCGGGACACCGTTGTCGGCGTACGCCCGAATGTGCGCAGGCCGGTACAGGGTTACGTACGCAGGCCGATGAGGAATCAGGGGAATGGCTTTCGGGCGTGTACGTGAGAAGGGATTACCCCGAATCGGGTTACGTCGGGCCGGGGCCGCCGTCGGGCTCGTCCGGACCTTGGGCTGGCCGAACACCGGGACGCATCGACAGCCCGCGCGTGGAGCGATGTGATGCGGCGAGCCCGCCGCCGGGGCATATGTGCCTGCTGCGGTTCGAAGTCGCCGTTACGGGAGCTGCCCGGCCCGCGGCCTGCAGGGCCGTGCTCCTCCTGGCCGAGGTGCTCGGCCTTCACTTACGGGGCCCGTACGCCAGCGGGTGACCTCCGGCTCGCCCTTGTCGGGGCTGCGCGGAGGCGTCGGCGCGGTTCGTCAGCCGCTGGCGCCGTACGCGCCGCCGGGCATGGCGGGATCGAATATCGAGGACACGATGAGCCTTCTGCGGGGCAGGGCGGGCCGGACGAGGTGTGAGGCGCATCGTCAGTCCGGGCGGCAGGCGTCGGTGGGGGCGATGGCCTGGTTGACGCGGTCGCCGATGGCGCGCAGGGTGCGCTGCTGGGCCTGGGTAAGGGGGTCGAAGACGAGGCGGCGGACCTCCTCGACATGGCCCGGGGCGGTGGCTACGACCTTCTCCCAGCCCGTTTCGGTGAGGATCGCCAGGGTGTAGCGGCCGTTGTCCGGGTCGGGGGTACGGCGCACCCAGCCCTGCTTCTCCAGGCGCTTGACCACGTGGGACAGGCGGGACAGCGAGCCGTTGGTGAGGACCGCCAGCTCGCTCATGCGCATGGTGCGTTCGGCGGGCTCGGACAGGGTGGCCAGGACTTGGTACTCGAAGTGGCTGATCTGGGCGTCGCGCAGCAACTGTGCGTCCAGCGCGTTCGACAGGTTGATCACCATGGCGGTCAGGGAGAGCCAGGTCTGCCTCTCCTCGGCGTTCAGCCAGCGGGGTTCATGCGTGTCCATGACCGCATCCTAGCTTGATCCTTCAACTCAAATCTACCCTCCACGCTTGACGCTTCAAGTTGAGCGCGCTAGCTTTTGACTTGAAGATTCAAGTCAATGGATGGGAAGTGCCCTGATGAACACCGCCCTGTGGGTCATTGCCAGTGTCCTCGCGCTCGTGTTTCTGGCGGCCGGGCTGATAAAGATCAGCCAGTCGCGCGAGAAGCTGTCCGCCTCCGGCATGGCCTGGACCGCGGACTTCTCCCCGGGGACCGTCAAGACGGTCGGCGCTGTCGAGGTGCTCGGCGCCTTGGGGCTGGTCCTCCCGGCAGCAGCCCGGAACCGCTCGGAAACCCGGCCGCCACCTCGCAGGCCGAGTCGTCCTGGCCGACCAACCTGACCCGTGAGGAGCGCAAGAACCTCAA
>NZ_JBHXPI010000086.1:0-3181 GCF_042718575.1 Streptomyces sp. NPDC058579 | reverse complement strand
GGGGTGATGGGTGGCTGGTCGTTGCTTGAGAACTACACAGTGGACGCGAGCATCTGTGGCCAAGTTTTTAAGGGCGCACGGTGGATGCCTTGGCACCAGGAACCGATGAAGGACGTGGGAGGCCACGATAGTCCCCGGGGAGCCGTCAACCAGGCTTTGATCCGGGGGTTTCCGAATGGGGAAACCCGGCAGTCGTCATGGGCTGTCACCCATGCCTGAACACATAGGGCATGTGGAGGGAACGAGGGGAAGTGAAACATCTCAGTACCCTCAGGAAGAGAAAACAACCGTGATTCCGGGAGTAGTGGCGAGCGAAACCGGATGAGGCCAAACCTACGACGTGTGATACCCGGCAGGGGTTGCGTCGTGGGGGTTGTGGGATCTCTCTTTCACAGTCTGCCGGCTGTGAGACGAGTCAGAAACCGTTGATGTAGGCGAAGGACATGCGAAAGGTCCGGCGTAGAGGGTAAGACCCCCGTAGCTGAAACATCAACGGCTCGTTTGAGAGACACCCAAGTAGCACGGGGCCCGAGAAATCCCGTGTGAATCTGGCGGGACCACCCGCTAAGCCTAAATATTCCCTGGTGACCGATAGCGGATAGTACCGTGAGGGAATGGTGAAAAGTACCGCGGGAGCGGAGTGAAATAGTACCTGAAACCGTGTGCCTACAAGCCGTGGGAGCGTCGCTCATTGGGTTTACCCAATGGGTCGTGACTGCGTGCCTTTTGAAGAATGAGCCTGCGAGTTTGCGGTGTGTTGCGAGGTTAACCCGTGTGGGGAAGCCGTAGCGAAAGCGAGTCCGAACAGGGCGATTCAGTAGCACGCTCAAGACCCGAAGCGGAGTGATCTAGCCATGGGCAGGTTGAAGCGGAGGTAAGACTTCGTGGAGGACCGAACCCACCAGGGTTGAAAACCTGGGGGATGACCTGTGGTTAGGGGTGAAAGGCCAATCAAACTCCGTGATAGCTGGTTCTCCCCGAAATGCATTTAGGTGCAGCGTCACGTGTTTCTTGCCGGAGGTAGAGCACTGGATAGGCGATGGGCCCTACCGGGTTACTGACCTTAGCCAAACTCCGAATGCCGGTAAGTGAGAGCGTGGCAGTGAGACTGTGGGGGATAAGCTCCATGGTCGAGAGGGAAACAGCCCAGAGCATCGACTAAGGCCCCTAAGCGTACGCTAAGTGGGAAAGGATGTGGAGTCGCAGAGACAACCAGGAGGTTGGCTTAGAAGCAGCCACCCTTGAAAGAGTGCGTAATAGCTCACTGGTCAAGTGATTCCGCGCCGACAATGTAGCGGGGCTCAAGCGTACCGCCGAAGTCGTGTCATTGCAGCAATAGGGCCAACGCCCGCTGTGATGGGTAGGGGAGCGTCGTGTGCCGGGTGAAGCAGCCGCGGAAGCGAGTTGTGGACGGTTCACGAGTGAGAATGCAGGCATGAGTAGCGATACACACGTGAGAAACGTGTGCGCCGATTGACTAAGGGTTCCTGGGTCAAGCTGATCTGCCCAGGGTAAGTCGGGACCTAAGGCGAGGCCGACAGGCGTAGTCGATGGACAACCGGTTGATATTCCGGTACCCGCTTTGAAACGCCCAGTATCGAACCCATTAATGCTAAGCCCGTGAAGCCGTTCCGGACCCTTCGGGGAATGGAAAGTGGTGGAGCCGGCGAACCAAGGTGGTAGTAGGTAAGCGATGGGGTGACGCAGGAAGGTAGTCCAGCCCGGGCGGTGGTTGTCCCGGGGTAAGGGTGTAGGCCGTGTGGTAGGCAAATCCGTCACACATTAAGGCTGAGACCTGATGCCGAGCCGATTGTGGTGAAGTGGATGATCCTATGCTGTCGAGAAAAGCCTCTAGCGAGTTTCATGGCGGCCCGTACCCTAAACCGACTCAGGTGGTCAGGTAGAGAATACCGAGGCGTTCGGGTGAACTATGGTTAAGGAACTCGGCAAAATGCCCCCGTAACTTCGGGAGAAGGGGGGCCACGTCTGGTGATCGGATTTACTCCGTGAGCTGGGGGTGGCCGCAGAGACCAGCGAGAAGCGACTGTTTACTAAAAACACAGGTCCGTGCGAAGCCGTAAGGCGATGTATACGGACTGACGCCTGCCCGGTGCTGGAACGTTAAGGGGACCGGTTAGTGACCTTTCGGGGTTGCGAAGCTGAGAACTTAAGCGCCAGTAAACGGCGGTGGTAACTATAACCATCCTAAGGTAGCGAAATTCCTTGTCGGGTAAGTTCCGACCTGCACGAATGGCGTAACGACTTCTCGACTGTCTCAACCATAGGCCCGGTGAAATTGCACTACGAGTAAAGATGCTCGTTTCGCGCAGAAGGACGGAAAGACCCCGGGACCTTTACTACAGTTTGATATTGGTGTTCGGTTCGGCTTGTGTAGGATAGGTGGGAGACTTTGAAGCAGCCACGCCAGTGGTTGTGGAGTCGCCGTTGAAATACCACTCTGGTCGTGCTGGATGTCTAACCTCGGTCCGTGATCCGGATCAGGGACAGTGTCTGATGGGTAGTTTAACTGGGGCGGTTGCCTCCCAAAGAGTAACGGAGGCGCCCAAAGGTTCCCTCAGCCTGGTTGGCAATCAGGTGTTGAGTGTAAGTGCACAAGGGAGCTTGACTGTGAGACCGACGGGTCGAGCAGGGACGAAAGTCGGGACTAGTGATCCGGCGGTGGCTTGTGGAAGCGCCGTCGCTCAACGGATAAAAGGTACCCCGGGGATAACAGGCTGATCTTCCCCAAGAGTCCATATCGACGGGATGGTTTGGCACCTCGATGTCGGCTCGTCGCATCCTGGGGCTGGAGTCGGTCCCAAGGGTTGGGCTGTTCGCCCATTAAAGCGGTACGCGAGCTGGGTTTAGAACGTCGTGAGACAGTTCGGTCCCTATCCTCTGTGCGCGCAGGAATATTGAGAAGGGCTGTCCCTAGTACGAGAGGACCGGGACGGACGAACCTCTGGTGTGCCAGTTGTCCTGCCAAGGGCATGGCTGGTTGGCTACGTTCGGGAGGGATAACCGCTGAAAGCATCTAAGCGGGAAGCCTGCTTCGAGATGAGTATTCCCACCTCCTTGAGAGGGTAAGGCTCCCAGTAGACGACTGGGTTGATAGGCCGGATGTGGAAGCCCAGTAATGGGTGGAGCTGACCGGTACTAATAGGCCGAGGGCTTGTCCTCA
>NZ_JBHXPI010000085.1:0-5009 GCF_042718575.1 Streptomyces sp. NPDC058579 | reverse complement strand
GGGCGGGCGACGCCCCGTCCGGAACCTTGTCGAGCTTGTCAGTCACAACGACTGCCCTTCAGTGGTGCGTCGGGATCAGGAGCCGCCGTTGATCTCGGCAGAGGTCACCGCACCCGTGCCCGCGCCCCACTTGTCCAGCGCCTTCTTGTACGAGCCGTCGAGGATGATCGCGTCGAGCGCTTCCTTGAGGGCGTCACGCAGCTGCGTCTTCTTCTTGTCGACCGCGATCCCGAAGGGGCCGGCGTCGACCTGGTCCCCGACGATCTCGAAGGCGTTGCCGCCCTCGGCGGTGCGCGCCAGGTGCGCCGCGACGGGGTAGTCGTTGATCCCTGCGTCCGCGCCGCCCGCCTTGACGCGGGTCTGGGCCTCGGCGTCGGTCGGGAACGACTCGATCCTGACGGCCGGCTTCCCGGCCTTCTCGCAGGCCTCCGACTGGGTC
The DNA here is from genome assembly GCF_042718575.1 of Streptomyces sp. NPDC058579. NCBI lineage: Bacteria > Bacillati > Actinomycetota > Actinomycetes > Kitasatosporales > Streptomycetaceae > Streptomyces > Streptomyces sp. NPDC058579. The sequence continues at coordinate 4,570 of NZ_JBHXPI010000085.1, read as the reverse complement.
TTGGCCACCGTCTCGAAGGTCGTGCCGCGCTGTACGGCCGTCGTCTTCCCGCAGAGGTCCTCGATCGACTCGACCTTCTTCGGGTTGCCCTTCTGCACGTACACGATCGAGCCGGCGTTGAAGTAGTCGACGAAGTCGACACCGTTACCGGTCTTCTGGCCCTTGTCGTCCAGGCCCTCCTGGCGGGCCTTGGTGTCGGTTATGGACGACATGGCGATGTCCGTACGACCGGTCGGCAGCGCGGTGAGCAGGGTGTCGAACGTGCCGCTGGTGAACTCGAACTTCACGCCGAGCTTCTTGGAGAGGGCGGCGGCGATGTCGGGGTCGACACCGACGATCTTCGCGCCCTCCTTGAACTCCATCGGGGCGTACGTGGCGTCCGTACCCACCTTGATGACGCCGGCCTTCTGGATGTCGGCGGGCAGCTTGGAGAAGAGCGGCGCCGCGCTGTCGCCGCCCTGGGCCGACGATCCGCTGCCGGTCTGATCTCCACAACCGGTGAGGGTCATTGCCGCCGCGCTCACGAGGGCGAGGGCCGCGACCGTACCTCTTCTTGCTGCTGCTCCGGTCATGATCGGTGGACTCCTTCGAGGAAATGATGGGAAAACAGCGGGGAGTTGGACGTGCGGGAGGACGTGAGGGGGCGGTGGTGCCCGCTCACTCAGGCGTCGACCACGCGGAGGTGGGAGACGGTCGGGTCGACCGCGCCGCGTACGTGTCCGTTCGGCGCGGACGCGGTGAGCTGCAGGAAGCGCACCGTCTGGCTGGTGATGACCTCGCCGGGCAGCACGTTGGGAATGCCGGGCGGGTAGGCGGCCAGGGTGTCCGCCGACACGCGGCCGACGGCCTCGACGGCGGGCACGACCCGGCCGGGGCTCATGAACGCCTCGCGCGGGGTGAGGACGGCCTCGCCGGGCGCCGGGAGCGAGAGCCGTATGCCTCGGTCGGCTTCGGTCCCGAGGGGCCGTGGCAGGGTGTGCAGCGCCTCGACGAACCGGTCGGTGTCCGGGGCGCTGCCCGCGCCGAGGACCGCGACGACGGCGGAGTCGGTGGCCACCTCGACCATGATCTGGTGGTCGCGGAACAGCAGGCGGCGGGCCTCGTGACCGCTGATCCCGCCGGCCCTGGTGTCGATCGCGACGCGCAGCGGGTCGGCGGCGACGATGTCGGGAAAGCGTCCGAAGCCGTCGCTGACCACCTCGTACCGGCCGAGACGGCGCAGCACCGCACGGATCCGGTCCGCGGCCTGGAGCGAGGTGCCGATGGTGTCCTGACCACAGGCCAGGGCCCTGCGGGCGACATCGAGCGAGGCGAGCAGGATCGCGCTCGAGCTCGTCGATTGCACGAGCCGGTGGGCGCGATCGATGAGGGGCTCGAGAAGGTCGGCGAACGGACCCTGGCCCAGGTGCAGCATGGCCGACTGGGTGAGGCTCCCGGCCAGCTTGTGCGTACTGGAGGTCACCAGGTCGGCGCCCTGGGCGAGGGCGCCGGAGGGCAGCCCCGGGTGGAACCCGAAGTGGGATCCCCACGCCTCGTCCACGATCAGCGGGACGCCGTGCGCGTGCGCCGTGTCGGCGATGGCCCGGATGTCGGCGACGGCGCCGAAGTAGCTGGGCGAGACCACGTACACGGCCGCCGCGTCGGGGTGCGACGAGAGTGCCTCGGCGACCGCCGCGGCCGTGACGCCGTGGGCGATGCCCTGCTCGGTGTCGAGGGACGGCTGGACGAACGCGGCCTTCAGGCCGGAGAGCACCAGGCCGTCGATCACGCTGGAGTGCACACTGCGCTGCACGACGAGCGTGCGGCCGAGCATCGGCGTGATCAGGGAGGCGATCTGGTTGCCCTGCGAGGCGCCGTTGGTCAGGAACCAGGTGCGCCGGGCGCCCCATGCCTCCGCCGCCAGCTCCGTGGCCCGGTCCATCGGAGTGCCCGTACCGAGGTCGAGCCCTTCGAGCAGCGGGGGAAAGTCCAGCGTGAGGAGGCCGGGGCCGAAGGCCTCCGCGAGGGGGCTGTCGGCCTCGGCGGCGTGGCCGGGAACGTTGAGGCGGAGCCAGTCGCGTTCGGCGTGGGCGCGCACCGCGTCTGCGTACGGGGCCACGTCCTGGCGCGTTCCGGTCGGGCGGGGGTGGGGTGCTACGGCTGTGGTGCTGTTCACGTCGCCCAGTGTGGGAGTCACGAGCCATTAGGGGAATGCTGCATTCCTTGAGGTATCTCCATACTCTGTCTATATGCTTGAGATACGCCATCTTCACGTGCTGCGGGCCATCGCTCACGAGGGTTCGCTCGCCGGGGCCGCTCGCGCGCTGCACTACTCGCAGCCGACGGTCACCCACCATCTGACCGTTCTCGAGCGGCACTTCGACGCTCCCCTGGTGCAGCGCGGCCCGCGCGGCGCCACGCTCACGGAGCTCGGCGAGACGCTGCTGCCGCACGCCGAGGCGGTGCTCTCCAGGCTGCGGCTCGCGGAGCGGGAGGTACGCGCCCAGGCGGCTCGCGGGACGCGCACGCTGCACGTCGGGACCTTCCCCACCGCCGGGGCGCTCCTCCTGCCCGGCGCGGTCCGGTCCCTGCACGCGCAGGGCGTGCACGTCTCCCTCACGGAGGGCGAGCTGCCCGTCCTGCTGAACGGGCTGCGGTCGAGGGAACTGCAGGTCGCGCTCGTCTTCTCGCAGCCCGGCGACCGGCTCGACCTGGAGGACGCGTTCGAGGTGCACCCCCTGCTGACCGATCCGCTGCTCCTTGTCCTGCCCGCCGACCACCGGTGCGCGACCCTGAAGCGCGTACCACTGGAGGAGTTGCGCGAGGACGACTGGGTCGGAGCCGCCGACCCCCGTGACCCCTGCGACCGGCTCCTGTCGTGGGCGTGCGCCCGGCACGGCTTCGAGCCCGTCCATGTCATGCGCACCGACGACTACGGCGTCGTGCAGGGCTTCGTCGCGGCGGGCACGGGAGTCTCGCTGGTCCCGCGCCTGGCCCTGGGCGCGCCGCGCCCCGATGTCGTCGTACGACCGCTGGAAGGGACGCCCCTGGCCCGCGAGATCAGCGTCGCCGCCCTGCGCTCCACGGCAGCGCCCAGCGTGCAGGAGCTGGTCGCCTCCCTGCAGCTCCAGGCGGCCCGCGTCACGGCCGCGTGGGACCGCGAGGCCCTGGGCTGAGCGGGACGCGGGGCAGGCACTGAGGCCTCGCGATGGTGAAAACGGACCAGTGAGGGTGAGCCTGCCCCACCCGCAGGACCGGGGGTCCGGCATAGCGTGGCCGAGCGGGGCTCCCCGCTCCCTCCCCACCGAGGAACTGATCCCATGCCGATGCAACCCTGGTTCCCCGATGCCAAGTTGGGCATCTTCCTCCACTACGGCATCTACGCCGTCGACGGCGTCCCCGAGTCCTGGGCCTTCTACCACGGCCAGGTGCCGCACCAGCAGTACATGCGTCAGCTGGACCGGTTCACGGCGTCGGCGTACGACCCGCGCGCATGGGCCGAGTTGTTCGCGCGGGCGGGCGCCAGGTACGCCGTGCTCACCGCGCGCCATCACGACGGCGTGGCCCTGTGGGACACCGAGCACGGCGACCTGAACGTCGTACGGCACACCCCGGCCGGCCGGGACCTGGTGGGCGGCTACGCCGAGGCCCTGCGCGAGCACGGCCTCAAGGTCGGCCTGTACTACTCCCACTCGGACTGGAACCACCCCGACTACGCGAGCGTGGTGCACCCCGACGCGCCTAACGAGGACGTGGCCACCAACCCCCTCGTCGCGCCGAAGGACGGGGTCGAGGACCCGGAGGCCTGGGCCAGGTACGTCGCCTACCGCGACGGCCAGGTCGGCGAACTCGTCGCGCGGTTCCGCCCCGACCTGCTGTGGTTCGACGGCGAGTGGGAGCGCAGCGAGGAGCAGTGGGGGATGCGGCGGCTCGCCGAACAGATCCTCGCCGGGAACCCGGACACCGTCCTCAACGCCCGGATGCTGAGCCACGGCGACTACGCCACCCCCGAGCAGGGCGTGCCGCTCCTGCCGCCGGACGGCCCCTGGGAGCTGTGCCTGACCGTCAACGACTCCTGGGGCTACCAGCACGGGGACCACAACCAGAAGTCGGTGTGCCAGTTGGTGCGCTACTTCACCGAGACCATCGGCATGGGCGGCAACCTGCTGCTGGCCGTCGGTCCCCGCGAGGACGGCACGATCCCCGCCGAGCAGGTCGAGCGCCTGGAAGGCCTCGGCGGCTGGATCGCCCAGCACTCCGAGGCCGTGTACGGCACGGTCGCCGGCCTTCCGGCGGGTCACCACTACGGCCCCAGCACCCTCTCCGCGGACCGTCGCACGCTCTACCTGGTGTGCTTCGACCCGCCACGCGAGTCGGTCTCCCTGCGCGGACTGCGGACACCGGTCAAGCGCGTCCGTGTGGTCGGCACCGGCACCGAACTGGGCCACCGGACCGTCGGAGGCCTCGGAGAGGTGCCCGGTGTGCTGTGGATCGACGCCCCGGAGGGCGCGGACGTCGACGAGCGGGCCACCGTCCTGGCCGTCGAACTCGACGGTGAGCTCGACCTCTACCGGGGTACCGGCCGGGACTG
>NZ_JBHXPI010000084.1:0-5187 GCF_042718575.1 Streptomyces sp. NPDC058579 | reverse complement strand
TTTTATAAGACCCAGGCCACGAGTCGCCGGGTCGCCGCCTGCAGGACGGCGACCGGGCGTCGCCCTACCCCGCTTACCCCGCCGTCGGCCCCCGGCGGCGTGGCCGTACCCACCCCGGCACGCGTTCCAGGCACAGCAGCGCCTCGTCCATCCCCACGGCCACCGCGCCGTCGGGGGTGACCGCCACCGCGCGGACCGGGGGACCGGGGCGGAAGGTGAGGCGGGCGCGGGTTTCGAGGTCGCGGAGTTCGACGAGACCGTCGGCCCAGGCGATCGCGAGCAGGGTGCCCTCGGGGGTCTCCGTGGCGTGCAACGAGACGACGGGGACGCGGCGTTCGGCGATCGGGGCGGGGTCGGGGTCCCGGCCCGGGATCCAGCGGCGCACGGTGCCGTCCTGGCCGCCGCTGCAGAGGAAGGGGCCCTTCTCCGTCTCGACGGCCGTCACCGCCGTGACGCGACCGCTGTGCAGGGCGGCCTGGTGAATGCCCGTCAGGCCGAAGGCGTGGACCGAGCCGAGCCGGTCGCCCACCACCACCGAGCCGCCGATCGCCGCGAGTGCCGTGCCGGGGTGTCGGGTGAGGGTCGCCGCGACGGCGGTCGTGAGCCGTTCCAGGTACGGCGGCCGGGGTTCGGGCCCGGGGACGGGCAGCAGCCGGCCCCGTTCGTCCAGGAGCAGGAGCGTGCCGTCCGGCGCCGGTGCGAGCGTCTTGATCCGGCCGCCGGAGGGGCTCCGCAGCGGCTCGCCGCCGGTCGTCGCGTCGGCCGCGCCGAGGACCTGGACGGCGTCCGTCGTACCCGCGACCAACAGGCGGTCGTCCGCTGCCCCCAGGGCCGTGACCGGCCCGGGCCACGGCGGGGTCAGGTCGCCCCGTACCCGCGTCCACCGCACCCGCCAGGGCGCCTCGGCCGCGAGCGCGCGCAGCGCCGGAAGCAGTCGCGGATCCGCCCCGTCCCCGAGGGCGCCGAGCAGCACGACGGCCCGGTCGGCCGGATGCTGCTCACGACAGAGGGACTGCCCGGTACGCAGCCACGCCGACCGCAGACCACCCCGGTCGTCACCGGGACCGGTCACGTAAGCGGTGGTGACCCGCAGCGGATCGGCGGTACAGACCGCAACCGGGTCAGCCAGATCGACCGCGTGCCGCACCTCGTACGGCTCCGCCCCGGCCGCCCAGCCAGGGCCCCAGTCCCCGTCCGAGTCCCAGGCCGCCTCCGCCGCGTCACTCAGCGCCGAACCCGACCCGGAGCCCAGGTCCGAACCCGACCCGGAACCCGAGCCCTTACTCGCACCCGAACCCTCAGCCGAGCCCTTACCCGAACGCGCCGCCGAGCCCTTGCCCGCGGCCTCACGCGCGCCCTTGCCCGCGCCCGGTCCCGATCCGGCGCCCTTGCCCGCAGCGCCCGGCACCTGCCCCGAAGCGGACCCCGAGCCCAGACCCTGACCCAGACCCGGGCCCGCCCCCGAGCCCCGGCCCGACTCCCCCCGCCCCGCGGCGTCTTCGGAGTCGTCGTCCAGGTCGACCACCATGACGCGGGCCGTGGCCGTCAGGAGGTCGTACGACGGTGTGCCCTTGCAGGTCTCCACGACGAGGCGGACTCGCCCCGACGCGGCGAGTTCGGCGATCAGTTCGGCGATCGCCTCCGGTTCGGCGGCGGCGTGCAGGTCCGGCAGGACCAGGGCCGCGCGCCGCGCCTCCGTCGTCGCGACGGCCTGGACGAGTTCGCCGGGCGTGCGGGCCACGACGCCGAGCCGGTTCGCGACCGTCCAGGCCGCGCCGAGCGCACACTGGCCGGCGAGCGGGATCAGCTCGCGCGCCGCACGCCTGCGGCGCGCGCCCGCGCGCGTGCCGTGGGTCGCGAGCCAGCCGAGGAGCGCGGACTTGCCCCGGCGGGGGCCGCCGACGACCAGGCAGAGGCGCGGGGCGTCCGGGGCGGTGAGCCAGCCGAGCAGGGCCGCCGCCTCGGCCTCCGTACCCGCTGCCGGGCGGTCTCCACGGACGGATCCGGTCACGGGCACCTTCCCCACGCCGGGGACGGAGTCGCGGACGGCATGGGACACCTCACGGACGGCGCTGTACGGACGGGACGACGGCGACAACCCACGCGAGGGGCCGGCCGACGGCAACGACCTTAGTCGTCAGTCCGCCGATCCGGTGAAATGCTCCCTGACAAGTGACTGCACGACGGTGACATCCTGGGCGATCAGCGCGTCGAGGAGGGCGGTGTGTTCCGCCGCGTCCGCCACGAGGTCGCCGTGCCGGGTCACCGGGCCGCTCACCAGAGGCCATTGGGACCTGCGGTGGAGGTCGTCGGCGACGACGAGGAGCTGTTCGTTGCCCGCGAGGGAGAGGACGGCGCGGTGGAAGGCGCGGTCGGCCTCGGCGTAGTGGGCCCGGTCGCCGCGGGCGGCGGCGGTCGAGGTGGCCTCGGCGAGCGGCCTGAGCTCGGCCCAGCGGGCGGCCGGGACCGTGCGGGCGAGCCGCAGCATGATCGGGACCTCGATGAGCGCGCGCACCTCGGCCAGCTCGGCGAGTTCGCGCGGGGTGCGCTCGGTGACGCGGAAGCCCCGGTTGGGTACGACTTCCACGGCGCCCTCGACGGCCAGCTGCTGCATCGCCTCCCGTACGGGGGTCGCGGAGACGCCGAAGCGCTCGGCGAGGACGGGGGCGGAGTACACCTCTCCGGGGACCAGTTCGCCGCCGACGAGCGCGGTGCGCAGGGCCTGGAGGATCTGGCCGCGCACCGAGTGGCGCCGGACGGTACGTGGGGCGCCCTCCCGCGCCGGAGCGGGGACGTAGGCGGGGGCCGTCAGCCGGGGCGCGGGCGGCTCGCTGTGGGTGTGCTCGCCCCGTGCGGACGACGACTCGCCGCGTACAGCCAACGGCTCGTCCCGTGCGGACGTCGGCTCACCCCGTACCCCCGACAGACCCTCGGTCGGCGGCACCGCCCCCGCCGCTCCCCGCACCTGTTCCGGGACCCGTACCGAACCGTCGTACGACAGGTACGACTGCTCGCGCGCTCTGCCCTGCTCCACCCGGGTCCTCCTGCGGGGTCGTGCCGGGCCTGGCTCGCGATACCGAGGCCCCCTGTGCACGATAGGCGGACGGGGCCGCAGTTCAAACCTCGGACGCATCGGGTAAGGTAAGGCTAACCTGCTAACGATCGCGATTCGGTGGTCCCGTATGGCCCTCCCCGCTCTGCTCCCCGCCCCGTTCACCTCGCCCGTCGCGGCCTCGTACGCCCGCCTCGGCGAGGTGTTCCCCAGCCTGCGGATAGAGGAACTGGGCAGCCACGAGCAGACGCCGCGCGGGGCGGGCTGGGTCGGGGCGGACGAGCTCGCGGCCGGCGGAGCCACCCTCGACGCCTTCCTGGCCTGGGACAACGCGCAGGTGCTGCGCGACTACGGGCAGCAGGCCCGACCCGACGTGGTCGCCAGCTTCGGGCTGCACCGGTACGCCTGGCCCGCCTGCCTCCTGGTCACGGTCCCCTGGTTCCTGCACCGCAGGGTCCCGCGCCTGCCCGCCCGTAACGTCTCCTTCCAGCGGGCCCTGGGGCGGATGGCCGTCCGGATCGAGGAGTTCGCCTGCCTGCCTGGCGACCCCGCCGCCGAGCTGCCCGGCGCGCGGGTCGTGCCGGACGAGGAGGCGCTGCGCGCCGAGGCCAGGGCCGCGCTCGCCGAGCACTTCGAGGAGGTCCTGGCCGGCTTCGGGCCCCGGATGCGGCGCGGGAAGCGGGCGCTGTGGGGGATGGCGACGGACGAGATCGTCGAGGGCCTCTGGTACATCTCCGCGCTGCTCGGCGAGGAGGAGCGGGGGATGGCCGAGCTGGAGCTGCTGATGCCCGGTACGGCCAAGCCGTACGCCGGGGCCGCGGGCTTCCGCGAGCTGCCGGGGGCCGAGGCGCCCGACGGCACGCCCCGCGCCACCCGGGACCGGGCGACCTGCTGCTTCTTCTACACGCTTCGCCCTGAGGACACCTGCCTGACGTGCCCGCGGACCTGCGACGCGGAGCGGGTCCGCCGGCTCGCCGCGACCGCCTGACGGTTCCTTCCGCCACCCAGCCGACGAGCCGTCGGATTACGCCACTCGTACGAGTGGCATGAATCGAACGCAACTCCCTTGCATGGTCCAGTCGTTCGACCGGATCGCACCTATTCGTATGCCGTCCGACCCCAATGGCGTGCTCTTGCCGAGAAACCACATGTGGGGCCTCCGGGGTCGGCAAGTATGGGCGGCCGAAACGCCCTACTGCGATGCAAGGGACACCGCATGAGACTGACCGACATATCGCTGGACTGGCTGCTTCCTGGTGGCGTCATGGTGGCCGGAGTCCTGACGGCGGTCGCGGTGCTCGCGCGCGGCAAGCGCGCCGGTGACCAGGCCGCGGCCGAGGACTCCTGGGAACGCAATGAGGAACGCCGCCGACGCAAGGAAGCCATCTACGGAACCGCCTCCTACGTCCTGCTCTTCTGCTGCGCGGCCGTCGCCGCCGCGCTCTCCTTCCACGGCCTCGTCGGCTTCGGCCGGCAGAACCTGAACCTCACCGGGGGCTGGGAGTACCTGGTCCCCTTCGGCCTCGACGGGGCGGCGATGTTCTGCTCCGTCCTCGCGGTCCGCGAGGCGAGCCACGGCGACGCGGCGCTCGGCTCGCGCCTGCTCGTCTGGCTGTTCGCGGGCGCGGCGGCCTGGTTCAACTGGGTGCACGCACCGCGCGGTCTGGGCCACGACGGCGCGCCGCAGTTCTTCGCGGGCATGTCCCTCTCGGCCGCGGTCCTCTTCGACCGGGCGCTCAAGCAGACCCGCCGGGCGGCGCTGCGCGAGCAGGGCCTCGTGCCGCGTCCGCTGCCGCAGATCCGGATCGTACGGTGGCTGCGGGCGCCCAGGGAGACCTTCGCCGCGTGGTCGCTGATGCTCCTCGAAGGCGTACGGACGCTGGACGAGGCCGTCGACGAGGTGCGGGAGGACCGGCGCGAGAAGGAGCAGAACCGGCACCGCAGGCGCGAGCAGGGGAAGCTCGACCGGGCCAGGATCAAGGCGATCAACCGCCAGCACCGGGCCTTCGGCCTGGGGCGCGGGGGCGGCCGTCAGGTCGACGTGCCGTCCCTTGCCGCCGGCGGTGGCTCGGTGGCACCGTCCCTGAACTCCGGCGCGGGCTCCGCGACGCCGTCCGTGGGGACGGCCGTCGCGG
>NZ_JBHXPI010000083.1:0-6084 GCF_042718575.1 Streptomyces sp. NPDC058579 | reverse complement strand
GGGCGCCCCCTCGTGCGTACGTACGCGGCTCAGGACTCGAAGGTCGCCGCCAGGGCCTCCGCGAGGCCAGGGACCAGGTCCGCACCCGTGAGGACCTCGTTCGGCGAGTCCTTCTCGCGCAGCCGGATCGCGGCCTCCCGCGCGCCGTTACGGAGCACGGCCACGGTCATCCGGACCTCCTGCCGGTCGGGGTGCCTGGCCACCCACTTCGCCAGAGCGGCCTCGCTCAGGCCCTCCGGAACGGAGGCCTCCGCCGACGGCGGGAGCATCAGCCGCTCCACGGTCAGCGCGCAGCCGGCCACCGCGTCGGGCCAGGCGATCGTGCCGAGGAACTCGTCGAGGGCCTTCCCCTTCGGAAGTTCGTCCTGCTCGATGGGGGTGTAGGCGGCCGCCTCGTCGCCTTGGAGGCCGAGCTGGGAGGCGAGCCCCGGCTCCTTGGCGCGCAGGCGGGCGGTGTCGACCAGGGCGAAGAGCCGGGCCGGCCGGTCCCAGCCGAGACCGGAGGCGTACTCGTCGATCTCGAGCACCGCGCGGGTGAGGGGGCTCGCGGCCATGGGGGTGCCGGAGGGGGAAACGTTGGACATGGACAACATCCTGCCTCCTCCGCCCCCGAAGACGGGAACTAGGTAAAGCCTCAGTAAGTTGCATCAGTGGGCTCTACGATCGCGGGGCCTGCTTATCGACGCATCAACCCGAGGGGCGCACGTTGGCTTTCCAGATGCCGGACCGCGGAGGCGGCGGAGGTCCGTCCGGGCCAAGGATCAGAGTCGGCCGGCCGTCCCGGCGCGCCCGCACCCTGCTCATGACCCTGGGCGTGCTCGCCGTCCTGGCCATGGTCTTCGTCATGTTCGCCGGGTTCTGGACCGACTGGCTCTGGTACCGCTCGGTGCAGTACTCGTCGGTGTTCACCACCACCCTGTGGACCAAGATCGGCCTCTTCGCCGTCTTCGGTCTGCTGATGGCGCTCGCCGTCGGGCTGAACATCTGGCTCGCGCACCGGCTGCGGCCGCCGCTGAGCGCGATGTCGCTCGAGCAGCAGAGCCTCGACCGGTACCGGATGGGTCTCGCGCCGTACAAGAAGTGGGTGCTCCTCGCGATCACCGCCCTGGTGGGCCTGATCGCGGGCGCCTCGGCCTCCGGCCAGTGGCGGACCTGGCTCATGTGGGTCAACGGCGTGTCGTTCGGCCAGAAGGACCCCCAGTTCCAGCTGGACGTGTCGTTTTACGCCTTCGACCTGCCCTGGTACCGCTTCCTGCTCGCCTTCGGCTTCGCCGCCACGATCCTGTCGCTGATCGCCGCCGCCCTCACGCACTACCTGTACGGCGGACTGCGCGTCACCAGCCCCGGCGCCCGCGCCACCGCCGCCGCGACGGGTCACCTCTCGGTGCTCCTCGGCGTCTTCGTCTCCCTGAAGGCCGTGGCGTACTGGCTCGACCGGTACGGCCTCGCCGTGAAGTCCAGCGACTTCAAGGCGGCCGGGAACTGGACGGGTCTGCGGTACGTCGACGCCAACGCCTATCTGCCGGCGAAGACGATCCTGTTCTGCATCGCCGTCATCTGCGCCGTGCTCTTCTTCGCGACGCTCTGGCGCCGCACCTGGCAGCTGCCGGTGATCGGCTTCGGCCTCATGGTCCTGTCGGCGATCCTGATCGGCGGCCTGTACCCGGCCATCGTGCAGAAGTTCCAGGTCCAGCCGAACGAGCAGGCCAAGGAAGCGCCGTACATCCAGAAGAACATCGACGCGACCCGCAAGGCGTACGCCATCGACTCGACCAAGCCGGAGAACTACTCCGGCAAGTCGACGACGAAGAACAAGGACGTCCTGCGCACCGACGCGGACACGGCGGCCAAGTACCGGCTGCTCGACCCGAACATCGTGTCGCCGACGTTCCAGCAACTGGAGCAGAAGCGGAAGTACTACCAGTTCCCGACGACCCTCGACGTCGACCGCTACAAGGGCCAGGACACCGTCGTCGGCCTGCGTGAGCTCAACATCAAGGGCATCCCGAAGCGGAACTGGATCAACGACCACTTCACGTACACCCACGGCTATGGCGCGATCATGGCCACGGGCACGCAGACGGACGCCAACGGCTCGCCGATCTTCACCGAGGCCGGACTGCCGACCACGGGCCAGCTCGGCCCGTACCAGCAGCGGATCTACTACGGCGAGAAGACCGATCAGTACTCGATCGTCGGCGGTCCGCAGAAGGAACTCGACTACGAGGACAACGGCGAGAAGACCACCAGCTACGAGGGCAAGAGCGGGGTCAACCTCTCCAACACCTTCAACCGCGCCGCGTACGCGGTGGCCTTCAGCGAGCCGCAGATCCTCTACTCGGGGGCCATCGGCGAGGGTTCGAGGATCCTCTACAACCGCACCCCCAAGGAGCGCGTCGAGGCGGTCGCGCCCTGGCTGACCATCGACGGCGACGCCTACCCGGCGGTCGTCGACGGCCGGATCCAGTGGATCGTCGACGCGTACACGACCACCAACGGGTACCCGTACGCCTCGCGCACGACGCTGGGGGAGACCACGGCCGACGCGCTGACGGTCGGCAACCAGCAGCGCACGGTGGTCGCCCAGCAGAACCAGGTCAACTACATCCGCAACTCGGTGAAGGCCACCGTCGACGCCTACGACGGCACGGTGAAGCTCTACGAGTGGGACACCAAGGACCCGGTCCTCAAGACCTGGATGAAGGCGTTCCCGGACACCGTGGAGCCGCGCGAGGCGATCAAGGACAGCCTCATGCAGCACCTGCGGTACCCGCAGGACATGTTCAAGGTCCAGCGCGAGCTGCTCACCCGGTACCACGTCACCAACCCGGCGCAGTTCTACAGCGGTTCGGACGCCTGGCAGGTGCCGGACGACCCGACCAACAAGGACGGCAACGCGGTTCCGCCGTACTACCTGAGCCTGAAGATGCCCGGGGACGACCAGCAGCGGTTCTCGCTGACGACGACGTTCACCCCGAACGGGCGGCCCAACCTGGGCGGCTTCATGGCGGTCGACGCCGACGCCAAGAGCAAGGACTACGGGCGGATAGAGCTGCTGCGCGTGACCTCCGACGTCCCCGGTCCCGCGCAGGTGCAGAGCAAGCTCAACGGCCTCCCGGACGTGGCCCAGTTCGTCCGGGACATGAAGGGCGCGGACTCCGACATCCAGTACGGAAACCTGCTCACGGTCCCGCTCGACGGCGGCTTCCTCTACGTCGAGCCGGTCTACGCCCAGGGTCGCAACGCGCTCTACCCGCTGCTGAAGAAGGTCGCCGTGTCGTACGTCGACGCGGACCAGCCGGCAGGTGACACGACCAAGGACACCACGGTGTTCAAGGACAACCTCACCGACGCGCTGAACGCCGTCTTCGGCGTGGAGGGCACAACCCCGCCGCAGCCGGAGCAGCCGGGCACCAAGCCGCCGACGACGCCGACGACGAACGACGCCGCGCTGAAGCAGGCCATCGCGGACGCCCAGAAGGCGTACGACGACGGTGAGGCGGCGCTGCAGAAGGGTGATTGGACCGCCTACGGCAAGGCCCAGACGGACCTGCAGGACGCCCTCCAGCGGGCCGCGGACGCCGGTGCCAAGCTGACGCCGACTCCGGCGCAGGGCGCGAAGCCGTCGGCCTCCGCGACGCCGTCCCCGAGCGGGACGCCGTCGGCACCGCCCACGAGCCCGCCGAGCGGCTGACCGGCCTGGTCAGACCCCACCCCGCGCCGTGATACCTTTAAGGAACAACGACGCGGGGTGGAGCAGCTCGGTAGCTCGCTGGGCTCATAACCCAGAGGTCGCAGGTTCAAATCCTGTCCCCGCTACTGCAGGCAAGGGCCCGGATCCTTCAGGATCCGGGCCCTTGTCGTTGTTCCACGACGCCGCGCGACGCCCCGAAGACCGGTAGGGAGGGGGCGAGTTGGGGCGAGACGTGTTTGACTTATCTCTCTGTGGGCATGTCGACAAAACGCTGAAGTGACCTCACTGGCTGCGGTATACCAGGTGTACGCGCGTTGCGGGTGGTGCGACGATGGTTTTTATGGGGGACAGGGCAACTCTGTTGGAGACAGGGCGGTTTGTGCAGCGGCACGCCCGGCGTGCCGCGGAGGACATCATCGAGGCCGCCGAGGCCGTCGATGTGGCCATCGACACCACCACCGCCGAGAGCGAGACGGAGACCGAGACCGAGGGACGCCACCGGCGCTCCGCCGAGAACGGCGACGCCGCGTCGATGAGCGTGCTCGGCGCGCTGCTGCTGCGCCGGGGCGACCTCGACGGCGCCGAGCCGTACCTGCGCGGAGCCACCGCCGAGGGCGACCGTGCCGCCGCCAACAACCTGGGCGTCCTGCTGCACCAGCGGGGGTACGCGGACGAGGCTGCCGGCTGGTGGCGCGTGGCCGCCGTCGCGGGCTCCGCGCCCGCCGCCCACGCGCTCGGCCGCCACCACCGTGAGCGCGGCGACGAGCCCGCCGCCGAGTACTGGCTGCGCCAGTCCGCCGAGCAGGGCCACGCCCTGGGCGCCTACGCCCTTGCCGACCTCCTGGAGCACCGCAGCGACGTCGGCGCGGAGCGCTGGCTGCGCGCGGCCGCCGAGCAGGGCCACCGTGAGGCCGCGTACCGCCTCGCCCTGGCCCTGGAGAGGCGCGCGACCGAGACGACCCGCGCCCCGGGCCGTGACGGCGCCCTGGGCGCGAGCGCGGGCACGGGCGTGAGCACGGGCGCCGGGCCCTCCGCTCCGCCCGACGGCGAGCTCGCCGAGGCCGAGCAGTGGTTCCGGCAGTCCGCCGCGCGCGGGCACCGGCGGGCCGCGCTGCACCTCGGCGCGATCCTGGAGAAGCGCGGCGAGCTCAAGGAGGCCGGCCGCTGGTACCTGAGCTCGGCCAAGGAGGGCGAGGCCAAGGCCGCCTGCGCGCTCGGCTTCCTGCTGCGCGACGCCGGGGACGAGGAGAGTGCCGCCGTGTGGTGGCTGCGGGCCGCCCAGGACGGCGACGGCAACGCCGCCAACGCGCTCGGCGCCCTGCACGCCGCCCGCGGCGAGCAGCAGACCGCCGAGCGCTGGTACCGCGCCGCCATGGACGCGGGCGACGTCAACGGCGCCTACAACCTCGGGCTGCTCTGCGCCGCCCAGGACCGCAACCAGCAGGCCGAGCAGTGGTACCGCCGCGCCGCCTACGCCGGGCACCGCGAGGCCGCCAACGCGCTCGCCGTCCTGCTGCTCCAGGCCGGCGACGCGAACGGCGCCGAGCCCTGGTTCTCCAAGGCCGCGGAGGCCGGCAGCGTCGACGCCGCCTTCAACCTCGGCATCCTCTACGCGGGTCGCGACGACGACCGCTCCGCGCTGACCTGGTACGAGCGCGCGGCGGCGGCCGGGCACACCGAGGCCGCCCTCCAGGTCGGCATCGCCAGCCTCCGCGACGGCGACGAGCAGGCCGCCGAGCGCCACCTGCGGTGCGCGGCGGGCGGCGGCAGCGCCGAGGCCGCGTTCCGGCTCGCGAGCGTCCTCGACGCGCGCCGGCCCGAGCCCGGTCCGCCGGCGCTCGGTGCCTCGCGCGAGGAGAAGACCGAGTGCGAGGAGTGGTACGAGCGCGCCGCCCAGCAGGGGCACCGGCGCGCCCAGGTACGGGTGGGCATGCTGGCCGCCGGACGAGGTGACCTGGCGGAGGCGGCCCACTGGTACCGCGAGGCCGCGGAGGCCGGCAGCCGTAACGGCGCGTTCAACCTCGGCCTGCTCCTGGCCCGCGAGGGCAGCGAGCGCGAGGCCGCCCTCTGGTGGACCCGTGCCGCCCGTGCCGGGCACGGCCGCGCCGCGCTGCGGCTCGCGCTGCTCGCGGCCCGCCGCGGCGAGCTGACCGAGGGGCGGCGCTGGTGCGCCCGGGCCGTGGAGCTGGGCCCGGCGGAGGTGGCCGAGCGCGCGGCCCGACTGAGCGAGGCGCTGCACCAGGAGCTCACCGCTTAAGGGATTTGCGCTGGTGGAGGGGGTCCCGTAAGGTTGGGTTCACCGACGCGGGGTGGAGCAGCTCGGTAGCTCGCTGGGCTCATAACCCAGAGGTCGCAGGTTCAAATCCTGTCCCCGCTACTCAGTAGCAACG
>NZ_JBHXPI010000082.1:0-6708 GCF_042718575.1 Streptomyces sp. NPDC058579 | reverse complement strand
GCTTCCGGGGCGGCGCGCCGGCCTTCTGCTCGTTCGGACGCACCCTCGTACGCCGCCCGGTGCAACGGCGTACGCCCCTCGGAGGAGCAGGTCAGCGCAGTGGATTCACCCGAACGGAGGGGGTGGCGCTCCGTAGTCTTCCCGTTGCGGAGCGCTATGAGCGCAGGACACGGTGGTCGAGTCGTTGTCCGACGCATAAGGAAAAGGAACACACATGCGTCCCCTGGCTCTCAGCCGCGTCACCGCCCTGGCGATATCCGCCGCCATCACCCTCGGCACGGCGGGACCCGCCCTCGCCGACGACCACCGCCCGTCCCGCATCACGGCCCCGGCCGCGCAGGCACCTCTGCCGGACGCGGCGGCGCTGCTCGCCAAGACCAAGGCGCTGGGCGACATGAGCTCGGTGACCGCCCCGGTCACGGAACTCCTCGAGGCCGTCCTCGCGGCCGACAACGGCCAGCTCCCGGCCGCCGACGCCGAGGCCCTCAAGGCCAAGGTCACGGCGGCCATCGACGCCGCGAAGGGCACCGTCCCGGCCCCTGCGGTCGAAGCACCGACGGTCGCGGCCCCGGCTGTGGCGGCCCCGGCCGTGGCGGCGCCGGGCGTGGCCGCGCCGGCCGTCCAGGCCCCGGCTCTGCCGGTCGCCGCGGGTGTCGCGAAGGCCGCGCCGGTCGACATCGTCGCCGACGCCCTCGCCACCGTGGAGAAGGCCGTCGCCGCCCTGCTCGCAGCGGTCACCTCGGGCGACGCCCTCGGTGTCGTCCCGCAGGTCACCGCGACCCTGACCTCGCTGGTCAACGTGGTCGTCGGCACGGTCCTCGGCACCGGGCTCCCCGCTCCCGACCTGGCCGGCCTGCCGACGCTGCCGGCGCTCCCGGTCGAGGTGCCCGAGCTCCCGGTCGACCCGCCCGTCGAGCTGCCGGTCACGCCGCCGGTGCTGCCCGCCGGGTAGCCACCGCCGCACCACCCGCGCCGTGTCGCCCGGCATCCCGCCGGACGGCACGGCGTTCGGCCGTCAGGGCACGTGTCGACCCCGCCCGGTCCGGAAATAGGACCGCGTCCAGTCATTCGAGTGCAGTGGGCAGAAATCCTTCCTCCCGGAGTTTCCGGGGCGCGCACCTCTCGTTACAGAAGACACAGCCACGTACAGGAATCCGCCAAGAGGCCTGTACGGCAAGCGACTTGCTTGCACGGAGACGTCAATGAGGAAGGACTCGATTTCATGAAGCCCACCAAGGTCGCCGCGATCGTCGCCGGTTCTGTGATGGCCCTGGGTGCCGCCGCGCCCGCCATGGCCGCCGAGGCGATGACCCCCACCAACCTGGCCGGTGGCCTCACGACCCTCGCCACCGAGGGCCTGAAGACGGACGCGCTGAGCAGCACCACGGACGGCTCCGTGGTCAAGACCGTTGGGGACACCGCGAACCAGCTGAACAAGACGACCCAGAATGCGCCGCTCCTCGGTGGCCTCCCCACCGGCAGCCTCCCCGTGGGTGGCTGACGCACCCTCAGCAGTACCGTTCCACCGCGCGCTTCCCTAGCGCGGCGGACCGCGCCGGCGGTCCCGACCCTCCTGGACAGACCCCTCGCTCCGCCCGGCGCCCGGGCGCGTGTCGATACCCACTGTGATCGGCTGATCGAATGATGTTCAGATCGGCTGCCGTGTGGTCCCGGCCCCCGAAGTGTGCCGCTCCCCAGGTTCTCGCCGATCCGCGGGCTGACGAAGCGTCAACGAAGGTCCCCGCTCTCACCGGTGGGGGCCTTCCGCGTTGCTGCACACAGGGGAATTTCGCGACGTTCCCTCCGTCGGGCTCGTTCTCAGGACGCAGTACCTCAGTACCGTCGACACCTGCTCTGAAGGGCCTACGCAGCCATGAATCTGCGCTCTCACGCCGGCATGGGAATCCTCATGACCGCTCTCGCCTCCGCAGCCATGGCCTCCCCGGCCGTCGCCGCCGACGCGCCGGTCGTCGTCCCGCTCCAGGGGCTGGAGCCGGTGATTCCGATGGACGCCCCCACGGTGGCCACCGGGGTTCCCCTGCCGATCCCGGGAGGCCCGACGGGTTTCCAGGAGGGGCAGTCCGGGCTGCTGCCGGACGTCAGCCTGCCGCGGGTGCCGTTCACCAGCACGCTCCCGGAGACCGTCCTCGCCGCTCCGCTGCCCGAGGTCATCGAGGGGAGCGAGCCGGGCGAGGCCCTGTTCGCCACCCCGCGTTCGGAGATGGCGGGCACCACGCCCGGTGCCACGGTCGGCAACCCGGTCGTCCCGCCGCGCGGTGACCGGCTCGGGCTGCCGGACCTCGCCGTGCCGGAGGTCGGGGTCGTGGCCCCGGCACTGCGCGGGGCGCTGGGCTCGCAGTTGGGTCTGGCGCAGCCGACGGCCTGACCGCGTTCGTTTGTACGACCAATGACCCGGCGAGTGAAGGCACGATTCTTCCCCGCCACCCGAGGGGTCGTTGCTCGTTACAACTGAAGGCTGGTCGCATGGCCGTGGCCCGCAGTTCCCGGGCCCGTTCCGTCGTATCCGACGGCGGGCGGACCACCGGTTCTGCGGGCCTTCCCTCATCCGTTCGTCCCGTCCGGCCCAAAGGCCGTGACCCGTGCGCCCTTTCGGCGTTGAACGGAAATGTCGGCCGTGATTCTCGCGGTTGTCTTTCCACGTCCAAGGAGTTCTTGATGTCTCGCATCGCGAAGGCTGCCGCTGTTCTCGCCGGCACGGGTGCCGTTGCCCTCAGCGGAGCCGGCCTGGCCGTCGCCGACTCGGGCGCCTCTGGCGTCGCCGCCCACTCGCCCGGCGTCGGCTCGGGCAACGCCGTCCAGGTCCCGGTCCACATCCCGGTCAACCTCTGCGGCAACACCGTCACGGTCATCGGTCTGATCAACCCGGCGTTCGGCAACACCTGCGCGAACGTCGACGGCGGCGACCACCACCGCGACGGCGGCTACGGCGCCTGATCCGCCTCGCAGTTCCCGACGTCCCCCCGGCCGCCCGGCCGGGGGGACGTCCGCGTCATGCGTAGCGGTAGATCCCGCCGTGGTCGAGCATCGAGGCGGGCGTGACGCCCCAGGGCCCCATCTTCTCGTCGCGGGCCGCGATCCGGCGGTACTGCGACTCGCCCAGCTGCGGCGGCTCCTTCGGGAGGTAGCCGGCCCGCGGGTTGCGCTCCTGCCAGCGGGACCAGAGCAGGTCGACGAAGGAGTGGTGGAGCCAGAAGACCGGATCGTTGACGGAGGCGCCGCCGAGCATCAGGCCGCCGACCCAGCGGTGCACCCGGTTGTGGATCCGGAAGCGTTCGTTGCCCCGGCCCGGGGCCCAGCCCTCCAGCGTGTTGCGGAACCCCGACCGGCTCGTGGAGTTCCACGGCTCGACGTCGTACACCGTCTCCCGCATCACCACGTCAAGCTGTGCCTTCGTCGGCAGCGTGATCGGGTCCTGCGGTCGGCCGAAGTCCCTGGTCAGGAACTTGCCCTCGGTCATGCCGTGCTTGACCGTCCAGCGTCCGCCCGCGTACGCGAAGGGCCCGGTCGTCACCTGGAGGTCGTCGCGGCGGCCGTTGCCGCCCAGGAAGTCCTCGCTCCACAGGGACGCGGCCGGGGTGTTGTCCCGGGTCCAGTCCCAGTACGGGACGGTGACGCTCGGGTCGATCCGGCGCAGCGCGCGCTCGAACTCCAGCAGGAACTTGCGGTGCCAGGGCAGGAAGCTGGGCGTCATGTGGGCCACGCGCAGCCGGTCGTCGCCGTCGGCGACGTAGTAGTCGATGTGCGTGCGGACGAACTCGTCGTACTTCCCGGTGCGCTTGAGCTCCAGGACGGCGGAGACGAACCGCTTCCGCTCGGCGCTCGTCAGATCGCGCTGGTTCTTACGTGTGTAGGCCACGCGGGCTCCCTCCCGGATGGACGCCGTGGGCGGCGGCGTAGCGGGTCAGCGGGGCGGACCCCAGCTCGTCCACGGCCGCGCGGGTGGCCGCCAGCGGTGTCGCATGGGACTCGTAGTGGTCGATGGGGGTGAGGCAGCTGCCGTCGGCGCGGCGCATCACGTGGAGCGGCCGGCCGTCGACGAGGACGAGCGGTTCACCGGAGGGCCCGGCCAGACCCCGGATGTGCCGGCCTCGGTACATCTCGTCGAACGAGTCGAAGGAGTCGTGTGACGCGGCTCGGGCCGGGCGGTCGCTCGGGGTGGTGGCGATGCGGGTCAGGGTGCCGCCGGTGAAGGCGGCTACGGCCACGGTGAAGAGGGACCGCAGTGCGACACGGCGCGGGACGATCATGAATGATCTCCAAGTGGTCGGAGAATGCCCTCAGGGCACAACGATGGAATCCCGACTTTGTTCCGAGCGAAATGCCAGACGGTGGAATGTCGGCCGATCGAGTGAATTCGGCGCGGGATGGTGGTCGTTGGGCCACTAGCATCCCGATGCATGACCACTCCTCATGTCGTTTCCGTGGCGCGCACCGACAATCCGCTGGGAACGCTCACCGTCGTTCCGTGGACCATCGGTCCCACCGCCGACACCCCCGCCACCCCGTTTCTGATGGTGTATTCGCTCGGGGACGGCAGTGACGGCCCCGAGGCCGGCCAGGACGCGATGCGGGCCGCCCTGGAGTCCATGGGCCTGCCGGTCGGGGACCGGGTCGTCGACGCCTCGCAGGAGCGCGGGACCGGAGCCCATCTGCTCGTGGAGGCGCAGCGGGCCGTGCTGACGCTGCCGTTCATGAAGGCGCAGTGCCCCGTGCCCGCGGAGTGGGAGGCGGCCGTCAAGGCGAACGGGCACGCCTACCTGATCGTCTCCGTGCGCCCCTGGCCGGAGGCCGTGCCCGGTGAGGCGGTCACCGAGGAGAAGCTGAAGTCCTTCGTCACCGACGACCAGGTCGTGGCGGCCGCCGCGCATGTCCTGCTGCCGGTGCGGAGCCTGCAGGGCTGAGCCGGAGAGTCGAGGAGAAGGGGGTGGCGGCATGGCTACGGTGAACGTACGGGGCGGAGTGCCGGGGCAGCGTCACGACGCGGTGCCGGAGACGGACGGGACGGTCGGCGCGAGCCGGGCGCTCGGCGTGCTCCTGATGATCACCGGGGCGGCCGGGGTGCTGGCCGGCTGGGTGATCACGCTCGACAAGTTCAAGCTCCTGGAGGACCCGAACTTCCAGCCGGGCTGCAGCCTCAACCCGGTCGTGTCCTGCGGCAACATCATGAAGAGCGAGCAGGCGGCGGTGTTCGGCTTCCCGAACCCGATGCTCGGTCTCGTGACGTACGCGATGGTCGTCGCGATCGGGGCCGGGGTGCTCGCCGGGGCGCGCTACCGCGGCTGGTTCTGGCTCGGGCTCAACGCCGGCACGCTGTTCGGCGTCGGGTTCTGCACCTGGCTGATGTACCAGTCGCTGTACGAGATCAACGCGCTCTGTCTCTGGTGCTGCCTCGCCTGGGTCGCCACCCTCGTCATGTTCTGGTACGTGACCTCGCACAACGTCCGTACGGGCGTGCTGCCGGCACCCGCGGCCGTGAAGGGGTTCTTCGAGGAGTTCACCTTCGCCCTGCCGGTGCTGCACATCGGGATCATCGGCATGTTGATCCTGACGCGCTGGTGGGACTTCTGGACCAGCTGACGTGACCCTCTTCTCCTGGCCGCGGGCCGCACTGACCGTGCTGCTCGCGGCCGTTCTCGCGCTCGTCGTCCTGCCTCCTGGCCGCCTCTCGACCGGGGGGCCCGCACCCGCGCCCGCGCCCGAGGCCGCGCCGGAGCGGTTGAACGTTCCGTCCGGGTTCTTCACCGGCTCCGACGCGGACGGGGTGGCGCGGATCGCCGAGGTGCAGCGCTGGCTCGGCGGCGGGTCGCTGACCGTCGGGCACACGTACCTTCCGGGCGACCGGTGGTCCAACATCGAGGGCCACGCGGAGCTCTTCGAGCCGTGGGCGCGGTGGAAGGAGGAGGGTACTGGGCGGCTCTTCGTCCTGAACGTGCCGCTGCTCGACCGCAGCGAGGCGGGGCTGCCGGACGCGGAGGTCCGCGCGGGTCTGCGGCGCGGGGCGGCGGGCGCGTACGACGCGCACTTCCGGGCGCTGGGGGAGCGGCTCGTCGCGCACCGGCTCCCCGACGCGGTCCTGGTGCTCGGCTGGGAGATGAACGGCACCACGTACAGCCATCGCTGCGGTCCGGACCCCGAGGCCTGGAAGGCGTACTGGAAGCGGGTCGTGGGCGTGCTGCGGGACGTGCCGGGGCAGCGGTTCCGCTTCGACTTCACGGCGAGCCGGGGGCGGGACGCCGTGGAGTGGCCGCGCTGCTACCCGGGCGACGCGTACGTCGACATCATCGGGCTCGACGCCTACGACCAGCCCGAGGGGCTCGGCTTCGAGGAGCAGGTGACGGAGGAGTTCGGGCTCGCGCACCATGTGCGGTTCGCGGCGGCGCACGGCAAGCCCGTCTCGTATCCGGAGTGGGGGCTCTTCCGTAATGGGGACAACCCGGCGTACGTGCGCGGGATGCTCGACTGGTTCGCCCGCCACCGGCCCGTCTATCAGACGTTCACGGACTACTGCCCCCACGGGGTGTGGGGGTGCGCGGACAATCCGGAGTCGGGGGAGGTCGTCAGGGGCGCGCTGGGGGGCGAGGACGCCCCCTAGGGCCCTAGGTGTATTGATCACGAGCGTTGTTAACGCTGTCTGGTCTTGATCATGGCGAAGACCTCCGGTGTGGTGGAGGTGTCTAGGCTTCACCG
>NZ_JBHXPI010000081.1:0-7074 GCF_042718575.1 Streptomyces sp. NPDC058579 | reverse complement strand
GCGGACCCGACGCGGGTCCGCGCTCGTCGTGGTTCTGCGGCTACGGGGGCGGCGTGTAGTGGACGACGGTGGTCTCGCACGTCTCTGAGTACACCTTGATGGCGTCGGCTTCGGCCTGGTCGGCCGTGAGGCCCCAGCGGAGCTTGGTGGCCGTCCACTCGCCGATGTAGCGGCAGTGCGCGTCGGGCAGCGGCGGCATCCACTGGGCCGGGTCCTGGTCGCTCTTGGGGCGGTTCGACCGGCCGGTCACCGCCACGAGCGAGGCGGTAGGAGCCTTGCTCGTTCGCGTACGCCTCCTGCCTCTTCGCGTCCCACTTCGAGGCGCCGGAGTCCCAGGCCTCGGCGAGCGGCACCATGTGGTCGATGTCGAGCTGCCCCGGCGAGGTGACCTCCTGGCCGTCGTAGTACGACTTCCACTTGCCACGGGACAGCTTGCAGCCTGCCGCGACGGCCGGTGCTTCGGTCGCCTCGTCGAGGAGGACCTCGGCCCGGGTGTTGCATCCGTCGGTCTTGTTGAGGCCGGTGTGCTTGAAGGCATCCCTGTTGTAGCCGGTGCGGGACTCGTCGGTGATCTGGACCAACTCCAGGGCGTCGGCGAGTGCGAGGACCTCGGCGGCCGCCGGCGCGGCGGGTGCGGCCTGGACGCTGGCGGGGACGGTGAGCGGGGTGAGGCCGCGAACCATGTTCTTGATCACGAACGCTGGACTATCGGCCACCACCCCGGGGCGACCAGCGGTTTCGCGCACAGCTCAGCCCTGTGGGTGACCAGGTTCACCGGGGAAACGGTCCGCCGCCCCCGCCATCCGGCCGGGCGCCGTGCTGGAGGTGATCCGTTCCCGTTGGGCGTGTTGGCCTGTGTGCGCCCTGCCGGCACGGCCGGTCGCCTTCTACGGTGGTGCCAGAGACCTCGAGGAGGACACAGTGGCTGAGGCGATAGAGGGCAAGCACCGCTCGCCCGTGGGGGATGACGGGCATCAGCCGAACCGGCCTGTCCCGCCGCCCCCTCCCCCGCCGCCGCCCCCGCCGAAGAAGAGCTGACTCATGACCGTCCCCTCCCCCGCTCCGGTCCCGGCCGTGGACCGATTGCTAGACGACATCGCCCGCCAGCTCGGCCGGCCCGTCCCCGCGCGGATCGCGGCCGCCGTACGGGCGGTGCCGCGGCACCTGTTCGTCCCGGACCGGATCTGGCTCCGGGACGGGGACGGCGGCTACGAACCGTGCGACCGGCCCGAGCGGCCGGAGGCGTGGATGGCCGCGGCGTACTCCGATGCCCCGCTTGTCACCCAGTTCACCGACGGGCTGCCGTCATCATCGGCTTCGATGCCCTCGATGGTCGTACGGATGCTGATGCTCGCCGACCTCGACACCACTCCCGGGAGTTCGGAGGAAGACCACGGGGGTAGTCGTGGGCGGCACTTGGAGCTCGGAGCGGGCACCGGGTTCAACGCGGCGCTTTTGTGCGCTCTCATGGGCGGGGAGGCGGTCACGACCGTGGAGCTCGATCCCGTACTCGCCGCGCAGGCGGAGCGGAACCTGAAGGCGGCCGGCTACGCGCCCACGGTCGCCTGTGGGGACGCGGCGGCCGGCTGGGCACCGAGAAGTCCGTACGAGCGGATCGTCGCGACGTTCTCCGTCGACCGCATCCCACCCGCCTGGCTTCACCAGACCGCCGCCGGGGGGCGGATCGTGACGCCCTGGACGTCGTCCTGGTGCCGCTACGGCACCCTCGCCCTGACCGTCGACCACGACGGCGCCGCCCAGGGCCGGTTCCATCCGTTCGCCGCCTTCATGCCCATGCGCACTCCCACCGCGACCGCGCCCGGCCAGGTCATCGCCGAGGCGGTGCACGCGGGTGCCCCGGACGAGACGTCGACGAGCCTGTCGCCGTGGGTGGTCGCGGGCGGTGATCTGGATGCCGAGTTCCACATCGGGCTCGCCGTGCCCGGCGCCTGGTTCGCCTGGGACACCAGCGGCGAACACGCCCCGGCCCGCCTGGACATCGGCGACGACACCACCGCCTCGTGGGCGACCGTCGACTACGACGGCCAGCGCTCCGACCGGTTCACCGTCACCCAGACCGGCCCCCGAAAACTGTGGGACGAGATCCACGCCGCCTTTACCCAGTGGGAGCGGCTCGGCCGCCCCTCGGTCGGCCGGTATGGCCTCACCGTCTGGCCGGACGGCTCGTCGGCCCCGTGGGTGGACTCCCCCGCGACGCTCGTGCCCGCCGTCTGAATCCCTCCACACCCGCGGCCGGTACCCGTGGCCTCGACATCGCCTACGGCCACGGCTTCGCCACCGCAGCCATCCGTGGCACCTGGGCGGCCTGACCACCCATTGGCTGTGGCCCGTGCGAGTCTGTTCGAATGCCCGGCGGAGGCCCATCACCTCGGAGCCGATGCGATTCCGCCGGGCACACCCCAGACAGCGGAGGACGCGATGGACAACTACAGGTTGCAGAGGACCAAGGCTGGCAAGGACGAGCGGCGGGTCTCGGCCGTCTCCTGCAGCGCATCGGCCGGCCCAGACCTACAAGGCGCTGAAGGAAGCCCAGGAAGCCGTCTCCGCCGTCGAGATCGTGAAGGTAGAGCCAGGCATCTCGGCCGACCCCACCTAGCCCCCACGCAGGCGGCCCCGCCCCGGGCAGCACACGGGACGGGGCGCTCGCATATGCCGAATGTTCTTTCCCGCACACCCCTATTGCCCACCCGGGGCGCGGTGGCAGGGTGTGGACACGCGGTCCTCGCAGACCACCCCCGGAGAGGGACCGCACCTGGTCGGCCCTGCCTGCCGTCGAGCAGGCGGGGCCGCGCCGCCCCTTCCCGGCTCCCCACGGGAAGGGTCCAGGCGCGCCCGGGCGATCATGCGGAACGGTCGGACTGATGCTCCTATTGGCAGTCAAGGACTGCCGAGAGGTACCTGGGTGCAGATCAGCGTCGAATCGGACGGTGTCGCCCTACACCCCTACCAAACCTGACCGGGCCACTCTCAGGCGTCCAGGCCGTTGGGGGTGGGTGATGCCAGATCGAACAGCACGGACCAGTGGCCCATCTGGAGATGTGCGGCGCCCTCGTCGGTCAGGTGGAGGCGGCCGCTCATGATCACCCGGTCGCCTTCCTGACGGAGTTCCGGCTCGGTGGCAGAGGCTGCCCGGGTGTTCTGGCCCCAGTGGATGTCCTCGTCGACGGTCCATTCAACGAGGTGCTGGCCATCGGCTTCTCGCGGATCACCCTGCCAGATCACCACGGCGGACCCGATGGAGGTGTGAACCCGAACTGTCATGTGCTGCTGCGGGGTGCGCGGCAGGCTCTCCGTGCGGACGAACATTGGCTCATCATCCACGACGTCCCGTCTCTGGGACGAGGAGTTGTCGGGGCTCCGGGGTCAAGCGGTGAGCCAGTCCCGGTAAGAGTTGGCCAGGTCGTCGTCGCGGCGTGTGCCGCGTTCGATGCAGGAGATCGTTGCCCTGCAAGCTCGAGACCGCGACCGAGAGCCACAGCGTGGCGTTCCGGCAGATCCGGCCTTGTGACGGCTGTGCCTGGGCAGACCGCGCCTGCGGTCTGCCCAGGCACATGTCCGGTGAGAGCCTGGCCTGTCCCGAGCAGGTCGCACGGGATGGCCAGGCCGTCGAAGGACTGGTCAGAAGGCGGTGGTGCCTTCCAGAGCCCACCACGATCCGTTGTAGCTTTCGACCTTGCGCAGGCCGCCACCAGCGAGTCCTTGGTACTGGTAGAGGAAAGAGCCGTCGGACGCTTCCAGGTCGGGACGTCCGTCGCCGGAGGTGTCGCCGACGCCGAGGATGTGGTCCATGGAGTTCCAGCCGCCGGTGCCGATGAGCTTGCGGGTGCCGATGCCCCCGCTGCCTGTGCCGGGGTAGAGCCACAGCTTGCCGGTGGCCTTCTCCCGGGCAACGAGGTCGGGTCGGCCGTCGCCGGTCATGTCACCGGCACCGACGAGGGCGTTCATGGTGTTCCAGCCGCCGGTGCCGATGAGCTTGCGGGTGCCGAGGCCTCCGCTGCCTGTGCCCGGGTACAGCCACAGCTTGCCGGTGGCCTTCTCCACGGCGAGAAGGTCGGAGCGGCCGTCGCCGGACAGGTCGCCGAATGCCGCGAGCAGGCCCATGCCGTTCCAGCCGCCGGTGCCGATGAGCTTGCGCGCGCCGAGGCCCCCGCTGCCGGTGCCGGGGTAGAGCCACAGCTTGCCGGTGGCCTTCTCCCGGGCGATCACGTCCTCGCGGCCGTCGCGACTGAAGTCACCGTGCCGAGTGAGGCCGTTCATGCCGTTCCAGCCGCCGGAGCCGATCATGCGCGCGGTGCCGTTGCCGGACATGAACCACAGACGCCCGGCCGTGTCACGCAGAACGGCGTCCGCGCGCCGGTCGCCGTTCATGTCGCCGAACCCGCCGGTGCTCGGCGATGTCACGGTCTCCCAGGAGGGGTACGGCTCCGCCTCACACTCGCGCAGCGTGGGCACGATCTTGATGGAGCTGATTTCAGCGCTGCCGCCGCTGGTCGGATAGTTCTGGCTGGGAGTATCCCAGGAGTACCCGCCCTCGCGTCCGTAGTTCTGCTGGTCATACATGCAGACGTTCGAGCCGGTGCGGTTGTACCGCAGCCGGATCTTGTTGTCCCAGCTCCCCAGGGTGGCCACGCTCGTCCTGGTCTTGAACATCGAGCCTGTGCCGCTGGTGTTTGTCCAGGCACAGAAGTAGCCCTGGGGGCAGTCACTGGTCGCCGCCTGCGCGGGCGTCGCACCGGCGCCAAGCAGCCCCAGCGACGTGAGCCCCAGCGTCGTGGCCAACGCGGCCGCACGCTGAAGCAGAGTATTACGCATGGATTCCCTCCCTCACGCGGCACGGAGAAGAGTCTCGACGTGCCGCGCCAGGAAGATATCCCAGCCCACAGACAACTGATCAGGCGCCCCGAAGATGGGCACCGGCCTTGTGGCCGCGCCGGCTGCGCAGGTCGTCGACCTGATGGCGGCGCTGGAGGATTCCGTCGCCCTGCGCGAAGAAGGCGCGCGAGAGCGGCGGGCCCGCGACTGTCCACGAGATGGCGAAGAAGTTGGCCACGGCTAAGAAGGCGACGGCAGCGCGGCGCCGGAAGGCTGCCTGAGCCGGGGATCGGGGGCGCGCGGTCTACGTGCGCATCACCTGCCTGTGGAATATGCCGGGATTCGGCTGCGGGTTGCACGCCCGGTTGTGCATCGTGAGGGCAGAGGCCCCCGGCTGTGGGTGGCCTCACGAGACCAACCGGGGCAGGGGTGGCGCGGTGGGCTGGGAACGTGAGGGGTTCGAGTCGCACGAGGGCGAGGCCGGCGTGCTGCTGGCCGATGGGAGCGAGCCGGGCCTGGTCTACTTCGACCCGGGCAGCAGCGCCGACTTCCACAAGTCGACGTCGTGGTACCACTACGACGGCGAGATGCGTCGGCCGACGGCGGTGTCCCTGCGGGCGCGGTGCGCGTGCGGCTGGCGCGGCGAGAAGACGTACTTCCTCGACTGGGAGACGGTCCGCGAGGCCGGCCGGGACCTGTACGACACGTCCGGCCCGCTTGCGGACTGGTCCGCCCACGTGGACCAGGTGGCAGCCCTACGGGTCCCCCTGCCCGGGGCTGTGACGGAGGCACTGGCGCAGCTGCGCGAGCGCCTCGACGAGCTCGTGGACGATCAGCCGCTGACCGCGCTCCGCGCTGCCAGGGAGATGGAGCAGGTGGTCGCCTCGTTCGCCCCGTACGCGGCTCGGATCGTCTCCCAGGAGGACACACCGTTGCCGGAGGTGGCCCAGGCGCTTGGGATGACGGAGAAGGCGGCCCGCTCGTGCCTGTCGCGCTTCGAGCGCATGGACTGACGCCTCGCGGTCGCCCGTCGGTCAGTCCGCAGCCGGACGCAGGACATGGACGATGGACGGCGCGTCGTCCGCGAGGGCGTCGACCAGGACCCGCAGCGGCCGAACTGCCACGTCGGTGCCGTCGACCGTCCGCAGGATGCGGGCCGCGCTGGAGAACAAGCCGGACGTCAGACCGGCTGCCACGGACGCGGCGGCGTCGCGCGCGGTGGTCATCGTCGTCTCGTACCACGCCGTACGGGCCAGGCCCTCCGCGACCTCCAACTCGCACAGGGAGGGCAGCCAGTGGCCCGCCACGTAGTCGTCCGTCACGGCCGCGCACTGCTCGAGCAGACAGCGCCAGGCCATGTCCGCGGCCTCCAGATCGGCCGACCCGCGCCCGGGGCGCCCTGTCCAGCACGGTGCGCACAGCGGCACCGGGCGGGCAGGCAGTCCGAGGCTGCCGTACTGGACGAGCACAGACCGCATGGGCCCGCCGGCGTCGTCGGGCGTCGTCTCGCACAGATGGCAGACGGCGGGAACACGCGCGAGTGTCCGATGGACTGCGGGGAGGAAGTCACACCCCACCAACGGCCAGGCCGACGGCGGGTACCCGCTCACTTGGGAAGGAGGGTGGGAAGGAGGGTGTCGCGCTCTAGGGGTGGTGGTCCTCTTCGCCTTCTGTAGGGCCAGCAGGGGGCTCGCGGCACACCACGCAGAGCGGGTTCCCGCCGAACCGGTGTCGGTGGGTCGGCTTGCGGCTTCTCTGCACTAAGTCAAGCCAGGTCACTCGCATGAGGGCTGCGGGGTCTGTCGTGGCAGACCGTGGAACCCGGTCGCCGACTAACGCCCCCGCCAGCGGGTTGGCCTTGGCCAGCCAGCCCAGACGGCGCGGGGGAAGGCCGCTGCTCCGGTCGCTCGCACAGGTAGGGGGCGATGCCTCACGCGCCTGTGCGTGGCCCGGCGGTTTCCGCACCGCCGGGCCACAAGCGGGTCAGGCGAGGCCGATCTGCCGGTAGAAGGTCTTGTTGTCCCAGAAGAGGAACTCCTCCTGCATCACGCCGTCCTTGTTCCAGATGCCGACCGTGACCATGTTGATGGAGAACTTCTTGCCGGTCGGCTGGATGAAGCCGCCCTTGCCGTCCGGCATGGGGCGTGTGAAGGTGCCCTGCATGACGCCGGTCACCGAGGTCAGGTTGCCCTTGGCGATGCGGTTCGGGTGCTCGGTGATGCGCGTGTCCGGCGCCCAGAC
>NZ_JBHXPI010000080.1:0-7382 GCF_042718575.1 Streptomyces sp. NPDC058579 | reverse complement strand
GAGCGGCCCGAAAGGCCACTCCCCGCGCGCCTCTGTGTATGACGTGACGGGGGTTTCACCACCCCGCCGGATCCCGCCCGTCCACCGCGAACACGGACCCGTCGGGCGCGGTCCCGAACACCTTGTCGCCGACGACGACGGGCGCGGCCACCGTCGCCGCGTACCCGAGCCGCCCGTCCCGCAGCCGGGGCCCGGTCTGCCCGAGCAGCGCCCCGCGCCCGGTGTCGACGGCGAGCAACCGCCCGTCGGCCACGGAGAAGTAGAGCCGCCCATCAGGCCCGAGCACCGGCGCGGACACGTTCCCCGCCGCCGTCTCCAGCTCCCAGAGCATCCGCCCGCCGACTGTGTCCACGGCGGTGAGGCGGCCGGTGGTGTCGAGGAGGTAGGCGGTGTCGCCGGCCACCACGATCCTCGGGTCGTCCAGCGGGTACGGCAGGGCGGTACGGCGTACGGAACCGTCGGCGGGGTCGTACCGGACGAGTGCGTCGGTCTGACTGTCCGCGTTCGACGACCGCAGGAACACCACACCCCTCGGTCCCGTCCCCACGGGTACGAGATCGCCCGCGAGCCGCGTCCGCCGGACGACCTCGCCGGTCTCGGGCCGCAGGGCCCCGAGCGAGGTGCGGGCGGCGCCGCCCGTGGTCTCGAAGACGGCCACGAGACCTGAGACCTCGTCGTACGGGCCGAAGAGGGGCGCGGTGAAGCCGGCCAGGGCGCGGCGCCAGAGCTGCTTCCCGGTGTCCCCGTCGACGGCCCGGACGGCCGAGGAGGAGGTCGGGTAGAGCAGCGTGTTCCCGGCCGGGTTGGCGCCTTCCTGGCGTGCGGCGGTGCCGGTGTCCCAGACCTGAGCACCTCGGTCGGCGGAGAACGCCCGCAGGGTCCCGTCGCCCGCGACGGCCCCGATCAGACCGCCGAAGGGCACGGGGGCCGAGACCTGTTCGCCGGGCGTCCCGGGCCGCGACCAGAGCACGCGGCCGGTGGCGGGGTCGAGGCGGGCGAGCGCGACGCCCCGGGCCGAGCAGTAGAGCGCGTCGGCCGCGGTGACGCAGGCAGGGGCGGCCGGGTCTCCGCCCTTCCCAAGGACGGTCTCCCAGCCGTCGAAGGAGGCCTCGCCGACGGGCTGCGGCCGGTGCGCGGGGGCGTCGCCGTCCCCCGCGTGCAGGGCCACGAACGCGCCGCCGGCCGCGAGGACCGCGAGCGCGGCGACGACCACGAGCGACGGCCGGCGCAGTCGCCTCCGCCGGGCGCGCGGCACCGAGGCCCGTACGGGCGTGTCGGCATCCCACGCCCCCGAAGGGGGTGACGCGTCCGGGAGCGGGTCCGGCAGCGTGAGCGGCCGCCGCTGGGCGGGTATGAACGCCGCCGCCTCGTACGACGGAGGCTGCAGCGCCGCCATGATCTCGGCCGGAGTCGGCCGCTCCGCCGCCTCCTTGGCCAGACAGCGCGCGACGAGCGGAGCGAGCGCGTCCGGAACCCCCGTCAGATCCGGCTCGTCGTGGACGACTTGGTACGCCACGATGTACGGGCTGTCCGAGTCGAACGGCCCGTGCCCGGTCGCCGCGTGCACCAGTACGGCGCCGAGCGCGAACACGTCCGCCGCAGGCCCCACCTCGCGGGGCCGCTGGAACTGCTCGGGCGCCATGAACGGCGGCGAGCCGATCAGCTTCCCGGTCTCCGTGTGCAGATCGCTGTCGACCGGCCGGGAGATGCCGAAGTCGATGACCTTCGGCCCGGTGTCGGTCAGCAGCACGTTGCTCGGCTTGAGGTCCCGGTGCACGACACCGGCCCGGTGGATGTCGCGGAGCGCCTCGGCCAGTCCGGCCGTCAGCCTGCGCAACTCGGCGGGGGACAGCGGCCCGTTCCGTTTCACCTGGTCGGCGAGTGTCGGGCCGGGCACGTAGAGGGTGGCCATCCAGGGGCGTTCGGCGTCGGGATCGGCGTCCACGACGGGTGCGGTGAAGGCGCCGCTCACCCGGCGCGCGGCGGCCACCTCCTGGCGGAAACGCGCCCTGAACTCGGGGTCCTCCGCGTACTGTCCGTGCACCACCTTGACCGCGAGCCGCAGCCCGGAGGCGGAGGTGGCCAGGTGCACCACGCCCATGCCGCCCGCGCCGAGACAGGCCTGGAGACGGTACTCACCGGCGTACTCGGGCTCTTCCGCTTCCCGGTCGGCACCGGTCCTGCGCAACGGCGGCATCGCCCACCCCCGTGTGGTTCCGCGTCGACTTCGCGCGCGTGCGCGACGCACGGAGCCTAGTCGATGGCGTACGGGATGTCGGTGGGGCTTGCTAGCCTGCGCGTCGCGGAGAGTGAAAGTCAGCGGAGCGCTTTTGCGCCAACGGGGGAGAACGAGATGGGCATGGACAAGACGGCAGCCGGCACGGAACAGGCCGGGGTCTCGACGATGGGCGCGGTGCGCTATCCCGTCGCTCCCGGTTACCGGGTGAACGTGCGCTCGGGCCCGGGCACGCAGCACCGCATCGTGCGGACGCTCGCCCTGGACGTCCGGGTGCCGATCCACTGCCAGACGACGGGCGAGCGCGTCAGCGGCCCGTACGGCACGACGAACATCTGGGACAACATCGCGGCCGGGGAGTTCATCTCGGACGCGTACGTGAAGACGGGCAGCGACGGCTTCGTCGCCAAGCGCTGCGGCTGACGCCTTCCGTCCCCTCTTCCTGAGGATCCGGGATAATCGACTCGTGAGCGACGAAGACCAGACCACCAAGCCGACCGACACCGGCGCCGCAGACACCGCAGGCGTGCCCGCCGGTCCGCAGCCCGAGGAGATCCGCTTCTTCGGGACGACCTGGGTGGAGCACGACGGCCAGTACGGGCTGCGCCGCGCCGGTGTCGCCCTCGGGGCGCTCGCCGCCGCCGCGGCGGGCTGCTTCGTCCTGCGCTTCGCCTACCAGGGCCTGGAGATCGCCGAGGTCGGCGGCTTCGTGAACATGCTCGTGGTGCTGATGTTCGCGATCTGCAGCGCCATCGCCTTCCGCAAGACCTGGGAGGGCTTCGTCCGCCGCCCGGCCGACCCGGGCCGCGAGGACTCGCTGCGCAGCCTCAAGATGATCGGCTTCATCGGCTCCCTCCTCGCCTACTTCTTCCGCTGCTTCACCGAGGCACCGGGCGAGAAACTGCGCCGCACCGAGTACGAGACGGCCCGCAAGCAGTACGACAAGCGCCGAGGCGCCCGCACGGGCAACCCGGCGGCCCGAGAGAAGCCCAAGCGCAAGCAGTAGGGACGCCCTACCACCATCAGAGCCCCGGCCGACACCCATCGGCCGGGGCTCTGACGCGTGCCGCGACTGCCGCGACGTCTGCCCCGACGCTTGACGCCCAGATCCCCCCAGGAGCATTATTCAACGCATGATGAATTACTCGGAAGGGGACCCGGCCCCAGCGATCCCCGCGATCTCCGCGCACGCCCTCACCGTCGTACGAGGCGACCGCGCCGTCCTACGAGGCCTCGACTTCGCCGTCCCCCCGGGCAGGATCACCGGCCTCCTCGGCCCCTCCGGCTGCGGCAAGTCCACCCTCATGCGCGCGATCGTCGGCACCCAGGCCAACGTCACCGGAACCCTCGAGGTCCTCGGCCGCCCCGCCGGCGACGCCGCCCTGCGCTCCCGCATCGGCTACGTCACCCAGGCGCCGTCCGTCTACGACGACCTCACCGTCCGCCAGAACCTCGACTACTTCGCCGCCGTCCTCCTCCCCGGCCGCGCCCACCGCGAAGAGCGCCGCGCCACCGTCGCCCGCGCCATCGACGACGTCGATCTCGCCTCGCACGCCGACGCCCTCGCCGGCCGGCTCTCCGGCGGCCAGCGCAGCCGCGTCTCCCTCGCCGTCGCCCTCCTCGGCACCCCGGAAGTCCTCGTCCTCGACGAACCCACCGTCGGACTCGACCCCGTCCTCCGCCGCGACCTGTGGAACCTCTTCCACCGCATCGCCGCCGACCGAGGCACCGCGATCCTCGTCTCCTCCCACGTCATGGACGAGGCCGAACGCTGCCACCGGCTCCTCCTCATGCGCGACGGCGAGATCCTCGCCGAGGACACCCCCGAGGCCCTGCGCCGCCGCAACGACACCGCCACCGTCGAAGAGGCCTTCCTCCACCTCGTCGACGCCGCCGACGCCCGCGAAGCCGTACGCCTCCAGGAGCCCCAGCGATGACCAGCGCCCGCACCCTCGCCACCGCCGCCCGCGTCCTACGGCAGCTGCGTCACGACCCGCGCTCGATCGCCCTGATGCTCCTCGTGCCCTGTCTGATGCTCTTCCTGCTCCGGTACGTCTTCGACGGCAACCCGCGCACCTTCGACAACATCGGCGCCTCACTGCTCGGCATCTTCCCGCTGATCACGATGTTCCTCGTGACCTCGATCGCCACCCTGCGCGAACGCACCTCCGGCACCCTGGAACGCCTGCTCGCCATGCCGCTGGGCAAGGGCGACCTCATCGCCGGCTACGCCCTCGCCTTCGGCCTCCTCGCCATCGTCCAGTCCGCCCTCGCCACCGGACTCGCCCTCGGCCTCCTCGGACTCGACGTTGTCGGCTCGCCCTGGCTGCTCCTCCTCGTCGCGCTCCTCGACGCCCTCCTCGGCACCGCCCTCGGCCTCTTCGTCTCGGCCTTCGCCGCCTCCGAGTTCCAGGCCGTCCAGTTCATGCCGGCCGTGATCTTCCCGCAGCTCCTGCTCTGCGGCCTCTTCATCGCCCGCGACCAGATGCAGCCCGTCCTCGAAGGGATCTCGAACGTGCTGCCCATGTCGTACGCCGTCGACGGCATGAACGAGGTCCTCCGCAACCCCGACATCACCGGCGACTTCGTCCGCGACGCCCTCGTCGTCGCAGGCTGTGCCCTCCTCGTCCTCGCCCTCGGCGCGGCCACCCTCCGCCGCCGCACGGCCTGACCGCCCCTCGGACACCCGCACCGCGCGCACCCGCGCGGTGCGAGGATGGCGACACGTATTCCTTACGGCGAGGTGAACAGAGCCATGACCCAGACCGTCGCAGTCCTCGGCACCGGCAAGATCGGTGAAGCGCTCCTCAGCGGCATGATCCGAGCCGGCTGGCGCCCCGCCAACCTCCTGGTCACCGCCCGCCGCACCGAACGCGCCGAAGAGCTGCGCGCCCGCTACGGCGTCGAGACCGTCACCAACGCCGAGGCCGCCAAGCGCGCCGACACCCTCATCCTCGCCGTAAAGCCGCAGGACATGGGCCGTCTCCTCGACGAGCTCGCCCCCCACGTCACCGCCGACCGCCTGGTCATCAGCGCCGCCGCTGGTATCCCCACCTCCTTCATCGAGGAACGGCTCACCACCGGCACCCCCGTCGTCCGTGTCATGCCCAACACCCCCGTCCTCGTCGACGAGGGCATGTCCGTCATCTCGGCCGGCAGCCACGCCACCCCCGACCACCTCGTGCACACCGAGGAGATCTTCGGCGGCGTGGGCAAGACGCTCCGCGTCCCCGAGTCCCAGCAGGACGCCGCCACCGCCCTCTCCGGCTCCGGCCCGGCCTACTTCTACTTCCTCGTCGAGGCCATGACCGACGCCGGCATCCTCCTCGGCCTGCCCCGCGCCCAGGCCCACGACCTGATCGTCCAGGCCGCCATCGGCGCCGCCGTGATGCTCCGCGACAGCGGGGAGCACCCGGTCAAGCTCCGCGAAGCCGTCACCTCCCCGGCCGGCACCACCATCAGCGCCATCCGCGAACTGGAGAACCACGGCGTACGCGCCGCCCTCATCGCCGCCCTGGAAGCGGCCCGCGACCGCAGCCGCGAACTCGCCAACGGCAACGGCTGACGTACGCCGGTGGCGAGGCCGCCCTCGCCACCACGGCCACCGTCACCCGGCGGGCATCAACCCGATCGCCCGATAGGCCCGGTCCACCAACGGCCGAGCCATCCCCCGTGCCCGCTCGGCCCCCTCCCGTAGAACCTGATCCACATACCCCGGATCGGCCGCCAGCTCCGCGTGCCGCTCCCGCACCGGCCGCAACATCTCGACCACCGCATCCGCTGTTTCTCGTTTCAAGGATCCGTACGACTCATATACACCGGCCAGGGCTTCCGGGTTCCCACCCGTCGAGGCCGCCAGCAGATCGAGCAGATTCGCGACCCCGGGCCGGCCCTCCCGGTCGTAGGCGACATCCCGCCCGCTGTCGGTCACGGCCCGCATGATCTTCCGCCGGACGGTCTCCTCGTCGTCGAGCAGATAGACGATCCCGGCCCCGTTCTCGTGCGACTTCCCCATCTTCGAACCGGGGTCCTGCAGATCCATCACCCGAGCCGCCACCTCGGGATGCGTCGCCTTCGGCACCGTGAACACATGCCCGTACCGCTGGTTGAACCGCACCGCCAGATCCCGGGTCAGCTCCACGTGCTGCGTCTGGTCCTCACCGACCGGCACCTCATCGGTCCCATAGGCCAGGATGTCCGCCGCCATCAGCACCGGATACGTCAGCAACGACAGCCGCACCCCCTGCCCGGCCGCCACCGCCCGCGCGCCCTTCTCCTTGTACTGGATCATCCGCCGCAGCTCGCCGTCCGTGGCCGTGCACTCCAGCAGGTACGAGAGCCGCGCGTGCTCGTCCACATGACTCTGGACGAAGAGGGTGCACAGCTTCGGATCGAGGCCCGCGGCCAACATCAGCGTGGCCGCCTGCCGGCTGAGCCGCCGCACCCGCGCCGGATCGTGGTCCACGGTCAGCGCGTGCAGATCCACGACGCTGAACAACGAGTCCGACACGTACTGGTCCACCTCGACCCACCGCCGCACGGCCCCGAGGTAGTTCCCCAGGGTCAGATGGCCGGTCGGCTTGATCCCGCTGAAGATCCGCTTCATCGCGTTCGTTCTCCCTCTCCGATGTGCGCCGACCCGTCGGCCGCACTCCCGGAGGGGATACGCGAACGGCCGCCGAGTCGGCGGCCGCTGGGTGCATGCGTCTAGTGGGGCCGCCGGGTCAGGCGGCCCACCACTGAGTGGTGCGCGCATGCGTGGTCATACCCCGGAGGGTACGCCCGAGGACCGGGGTTGACATGGGATTCCCTGCTACGTAGTGTTCTCCGAGTTGTCCGACGTGAGCACCGACTCCGGTCGGCCCCGGACAGCGATTCCGCAAGATCCATTTGAAGCTGACGGCGCTTCGTCGTGTCGTCGTGCTTTCCGTGCGTTTTTGCGAAATGAGGAATCCGCGTTCGAAGGTTTGAGCGCGAGCCGCCCGATTAGCGTCGGGGGCAAGGAATCCGCTAAAGTCTCACTCGTCGGAACGGCCCAACAGCCGCGAAGACAACCCCCACTGACTGGGAATCAGGCCCGAAAGGATCTGATAGAGTCGGAAACGCAGGAAGGCCGAAACGGGAAACCGAAGAAGCCGGAAAGCAC
>NZ_JBHXPI010000079.1:0-10325 GCF_042718575.1 Streptomyces sp. NPDC058579 | reverse complement strand
GCATGGGCCGTCGCCAGCTGGAGCAGTGGCAGGCGGCCGTGGAGCGGGCCAAGGCGCTGCCGGACGCCGAGCTGCCGCAGCCGGGCCAGCAGGTGCAGGGCCCGCCGCCGCCGCGCGCCTGGTGCGGTGGTGTCAGCCGAGCTTCGACACGTCCCTGACCGCGCCCTTGTCCGCGCTGGTCGCCATCGCCGCGTACGCCCGCAGCGCGGCCGAGACCTTGCGCACACGGTTCTTCGGGGCGTAGACCCCGCCCAGTGCCTCGCGGCGGGCCGCGAGGGTCGCGTCGTCGACCAGCAGCTCGATCCCGCGGTTCGGGATGTCGATACGGATCCGGTCACCGTCCTCGACCAGGGCGATCGTGCCGCCCGACGCCGCCTCGGGCGACGCGTGGCCGATCGACAGGCCCGACGTACCGCCCGAGAAGCGGCCGTCCGTCACCAGCGCGCAGGTCTTGCCCAGGCCCCGGCCCTTGAGGAAGGACGTCGGGTAGAGCATCTCCTGCATGCCGGGGCCGCCGCGCGGGCCCTCGTAGCGGATGACGACGACGTCGCCGTCCTTGATCTGCTTGTTCAGGATCTTCTCGACGGCCTCGTCCTGCGACTCGCAGACGACGGCCGGGCCCTCGAAGGTCCAGATCGACTCGTCCACGCCGGCCGTCTTCACGACGCAGCCGTCGACGGCCAGGTTGCCGCGCAGGACCGCGAGGCCGCCGTCCTTGGAGTACGCGTGGGCCGCGTCGCGGATGCAGCCGCCGGCCGCGTCCGTGTCCAGGGTGTCCCAGCGCTCGGACTGCGAGAAGGCGGTCGCCGAGCGGACGCAGCCGGGGGCCGCGTGCCACAGCTCGACGGCCTCCTCGGACGGGGAGCCGCCGCGCACGTCCCAGGTCTCCAGCCAGTCCTTGATGGAGCGGGAGTGGACGGTGTGGACGTCCTCGTTCAGCAGCCCTGCACGGTACAGCTCGCCCAGGATGGCCGGGATGCCACCGGCGCGGTGGACGTCCTCCATGTAGTACGTGCCGCCGGGCGCCACGTTCGGGGCGACCTTGGCCAGGCACGGCACGCGGCGCGAGACCTCGTCCATGTCGGACAGGCCGTAGTCGAGCTCGGCCTCCTGGGCGGCGGCGAGCAGGTGCAGGATCGTGTTGGTCGAGCCGCCCATGGCGATGTCGAGGGCCATGGCGTTCTCGAAGGCCGCGCGGGTGGCGATCGAGCGCGGCAGGACGGAGTCGTCGTCCTCGTCGTAGTAGCGGCGCGTGATGTCGACGACCGTGCGGGCCGCGTTCTCGTACAGCGCCTTGCGCGCGGTGTGGGTGGCGAGGACGGAGCCGTTGCCGGGGAGGGAGAGGCCGATGGCCTCGGTCAGGCAGTTCATCGAGTTGGCGGTGAACATGCCGGAACAGGACCCGCAGGTCGGACAGGCGTTCTCCTCGATACGGAGGATGTCCTCGTCCGAGATCTTGTCGTTCACGGCGTCGGAGATCGCGTCGACCAGGTCGAGCGTACGGACCGTGCCGTCGACCAGCGTGGCCTTGCCGGACTCCATCGGGCCGCCGGAGACGAAGACCGTCGGGATGTTCAGGCGCAGGGCCGCGTTCAGCATGCCCGGGGTGATCTTGTCGCAGTTGGAGATGCAGATCAGCGCGTCCGCGCAGTGCGCCTCGACCATGTACTCGACGCTGTCCGCGATCAGATCGCGGGAGGGCAGGGAGTACAGCATGCCGCCGTGGCCCATCGCGATGCCGTCGTCGACGGCGATCGTGTTGAACTCGCGCGGGATGGCTCCGGCCGCCGTGATGGCCTCGGAGACGATCCGGCCGACCGGCTGGAGGTGGGTGTGGCCGGGGACGAACTCGGTGAACGAGTTGGCGACGGCGATGATCGGCTTCCTGCCGATGTCCGCGCCGGGTACACCGGAGGCGCGCATAAGGGCGCGTGCGCCCGCCATGTTGCGGCCGTGGGTGACTGTGCGGGACCTCAGCTCGGGCATCGTCGCTCGCTCCTCAGTGATGGGGGTGCTTGGTTCGAGCGTACGCCGACCGCCCAAGATCTGGACGGTGTGTCCGGATGCCGGACGCACTGTTCAGCCTTCGGTCAGAGATCCGGTCGGAGATCCGGTCGGAGATCCGGTCACGCTTCCGTGAGGTAGCGCTGGAGCGTCGGGGCCACGTGGGCCACGATCTCCTCCGGGTCGGCGGAGGCCAGCGGCTCGACCTGGATGACGTACCGCAGGATCGCGATCCCGATCATGTGGGAGGCGGCGAGCTCCGCGCGGAACTTCGGGTCCGGTACGTCGAGGTCGGCGGCGATCCGCTCCAGGAGCCGGCGCAGGACGAAGCCGCGCAGCACCTTCGCCGCCGCCTCGTGGGTCAGCGCGGAGCGGACGATCGCGAGGAGCGGGGCGCGGCTGACCGGGTTCTCCCAGACGCCGATGAAGTAGCGGGCGAGGCGCTCGCCGATCCCGTCGCGGGGGCCGCCGAGGATCGAGGGGAGGACGAGGGCGGGTTCGAAGGAGACCTCGATCGAGGCGGCGAAGACCTCGTCCTTCGTACCGAAGTAGTGGTGCACGAGCGCCGGGTCCACGCCGGCCGCCTTGGCGATGCCGCGTACGGAGGTCTTGTCGTAGCCGCGCTCGGCGAACTGGGCGCGGGCGGCTTCCAGGATGCGCTCGCGGGCGCCGGGGCCGGTCTCCTCCTCGGTACGGGAGGGACGGCCGCGGCGGCGCGGGGCGGCCGGTCCGGTCATGGGCGGGGCGCTCCGGAGGGCCGGGACGAGGACGTGGCCGAGCCTGCGGTCGTGGCGGAGGCCAGGTGGAGGCGGGTGAAGGCGAGGGCCTCCGCGAGGTCCGCCTCGCGCTCGGCCGCCGACATCGCGCGCCGGGTGTTGACCTCGATGACCACGTGACCGTCGAAGCCGGTGAGCGCCAGGCGTTCCAGGAGCTCCGCGCAGGGCTGGTTGCCGCGGCCGGGCACGAGGTGCTCGTCCTTGGCGGAGCCCTTGCCGTCGGCGAGGTGGACGTGGCCGAGGCGGTCGCCCATGCGGTCGATCATGGCGAGGGCGTCCGCGCGGGCGGTGGCTGTGTGCGAGAGGTCGACCGTGAAGTGGCGGTAGTCGTCCTTGGTGACGTCCCACTCGGGGGCGTACGCGAGCATCTCGCGGTCCTTGTACCGCCAGGGGTACATGTTCTCGACGGCGAACCGTACGTCCGTCTCGTCGGCCATCCGCCAGATCCCGGTCACGAAGTCGCGGGCGTACTGGCGCTGCCAGCGGAACGGCGGGTGGACGACCACCGTGGAGGCGCCGAGCCGCTCGGCGGCCGCCTGGGCGCGCTGGAGCTTGACCCACGGGTCGGTCGACCAGACGCGCTGGGTGATCAGGAGGCAGGGCGCGTGGACGGCGAGGATCGGGACCTGGTGGTAGTCCGAGAGCCGGCGCAGGGCCTCGATGTCCTGGCTGACCGGGTCGGTCCACACCATGATCTCGACGCCGTCGTAGCCGAGGCGCGCGGCGATCTCGAAGGCCGTCGCCGTCGACTCCGGATAGACCGAGGCCGTCGACAGCGCGACCTTCGCATCCGGGATGCGCACGACTGGTTCTGCCACGAAGGACAGGGTACGGGGCGGGGCCGGGACCGGGGAGGTGGTTCCGGTCACGGTGGGGGGCGTGGGCGGGTCGCTCGGAAGCGGGGCCGGGGGCACGCGCGCGTGGACGGGCGGGCGGCTTCACGCGCGCCTGGCGCCGCGATTCATGGTTCACACGTGCGTGCACGGGCTGGCTCGCCTCACGCGCGCGGCGTCCGCGCCTCGCGCCCACGCGCGCGTGAGGGCTTGGTGCTTCACGCGCGCGTGGCGGCCGTTCGGGGCGGCTACTCCTCCGGCAGGTGGTCCAGGCGGCGCAGGATCACGCCCTCGCGCAGGGCCCAGGGGCAGATCTCCAGCTCGTCGACGCCGAACAGGTCCATCGCGGCCTCGGCCACGAGCGCGCCCGCGAGCAGCTGGGGAGCGCGGCCCTCGGAGACGCCCGGCAGGGCCGCGCGCTGGTCGGCGCTCATGACGGCGAGCTTGGGGACCCACTCCTCAAGGGACCTGCGGGTCAGCAGGCGGTCGACGTAGAGCCCCTCCCCGGAGCCGGGGGCGCCGGCGATACGGGCGAGCTGCTTGAAGGTCTTGGACGTGGCCACGACATGGTCGGGCTTGCCGAAGCGGCTGAACTCGCCGACCGTACGGGCGATCTGGGCGCGTACGTGGCGGCGCAGCGCCCGTACGTCCGCCTCCTCGGCCGGGTCGCGGGGCAGCCAGCCCGACGTCAGCCGTCCCGCGCCGAGCGGCAGCGAGACCGCCGCGTCCGGCTCCTCGTCGATGCCGTACGCGATCTCCAGCGAGCCTCCGCCGATGTCGAGCAGGAGCAGCTTGCCGGCGGACCAGCCGAACCAGCGGCGTGCGGCCAGGAAGGTGAGCCGCGCCTCCTCCTCGCCGGTGAGGACCTGCAGGTCGACGCCGGTCTCGTCCTTGACCCGGGCCAGGACGGCGTCGGCGTTCGTCGCCTCGCGCACCGCCGACGTCGCGAACGGCAGGACCTCCTCGCAGCCCTTGTCCTCGGCTGCCGCCAGGGCGTCCCGGACGGTCGCGATGAGCAGCTCCACGCCGTCGGGAGCGATGGCGCCCCCGGCGTCGAGGAGCTGCGCCAGCCTCAGCTCGGCCTTGTGGGAGTGGGCGGGCAGCGGGCGGGCGCCGGGGTGGGCGTCCACCACCAGCAGGTGCACTGTGTTCGAACCGACGTCGAGGACTCCGAGTCTCATGGACGGAACGCTACTGCGCCCGCGCGCATACGCTTGGCGTGTGCCAAAGACGAAAAAGGCGAAGCCGGGCAAAGACAGCGGCGGCGACAGCGCCACGAAGGCTCCCAAGCCCCCCAAGGACCTCAAGACCTCCAAGGCCTCGAAGGAGGCCGCGAAGGCCTCCAAGGTCACGATCACGCAGGGCAAGGTGTCCGGCGCGGACAGCGAGCCGGACGAGAAGGGGCTGGATTTCGCGCGCGCCTGGGTCGAGTTTCCCGACCCGGCCGACGACGAACAGATCTTCCGCTGCGACCTGACCTGGCTGACCTCGCGCTGGACGTGCGTCTTCGGCAGCGGCTGCCAGGGCATCCAGGCGGGCCGCGCCGACGACGGCTGCTGCACGCTCGGCGCGCACTTCTCGGACGAGGAGGACGAGCAGCGGGTCGCCTCGTACGTGGACCGGCTCACGCCGGAGCTGTGGCAGTTCCACGACGTCGGTACGGACTCGGGCTGGGTCCAGCTCGACGACGACGGCGACCGGCAGACCCGGCGCTGGAAGGGGTCGTGCATCTTCCAGAACCGGCCCGGGTTCGCGGGCGGCGCCGGCTGCTCGCTGCACATCCTCGCCCTCAAGGAGGGCAAGGAGCCGCTGGAGACCAAGCCGGACGTCTGCTGGCAGCTGCCGGTGCGCCGGACGTACGACTGGATCGACCGGCCCGACGACACCCGGATCCTGCAGGTGTCGATCGGTGAGTACGACCGGCGGGGCTGGGGCCCGGGCGGTCACGACCTGCACTGGTGGTGCACGTCGGCGACCTCGGCGCACGGGGCCGGGGAGCCGGTGTACGTGACGTACCGGCCGGAGCTGACCGAGCTGATGGGCAAGGCGGGGTACGACGTCCTGGTCGAGCTGTGCGAGGCGCGGCTCTCCTCCCAGCTGCCCCTGCTGGCCCCGCACCCGGCGGACCCGCCCCGCTCCTAGGAGGGCGGAGGGGAGTCCGAGCCGCTCGGGGTTCCCGGGTCCGTCGACCGGGTGGGCTCGGTCGTC
This sequence comes from Streptomyces sp. NPDC058579, assembly GCF_042718575.1. NCBI lineage: Bacteria > Bacillati > Actinomycetota > Actinomycetes > Kitasatosporales > Streptomycetaceae > Streptomyces > Streptomyces sp. NPDC058579. The sequence goes on along the minus strand of NZ_JBHXPI010000079.1, from coordinate 4,504 downwards.
GGGGTCGGGTCCGTCGTGGGTGGCGGGGTCGTCGGCTCCTCGGTGGGCGGGGGTGTGGTCGGCTCCGTCGTCGGCGGGGGTGTCGTCGGGGGCTCCGTCGTGGGTGGCGGAGTCGTCGGCTCCTCCGTGGTCGGCGGGGGCTCCTCCGTCGTCGGGGGCGGCGAGGTGGCCGCCCCGCGGCCGTCGATCCGTACGACCGCGCCCGACGGGTTCACGCCGACCCGGGCGGACCAGGAGCCCGCCGGTTCGCGCGCGTGGTCCACGGAGATCCGTACCGTCACCGACTCTCCCGGGCGCAGGGTGCCCGAGGCCCGGTCCACGTACAGCCAGGGCGCGTCCGACCAGAGCGCCCAGGAGACGGGCGAGCCGCCGGAGGCGGTGAGGGTGAGCAGCGTCGTGTCGCCGTTGCCCCGGGCCGTGACCGTGATCCGGCCGGGGCCCGCCTCGCCCGGCACCGAGGGACCCACAGGCCCGCCGGGGCTGATCACCTCGACCGAGACGTCAGGGGTCCTGCTGCCCTGGGTGAAGCGCGGGTCGGGGGTGGTGCGGGCGTTGCCCGCGTTCTCGTAGTGGTCGTACGGGGAGCCGTCGAGGCCGGCCGGTTCGTCCGCCTCGCTCGCGCTGACCGGGGCGCCGGCGCGGGCCTCGCCCGCGACGGGACCGCTGCGGTACGAGGCCCAGAGGGCGAGGACGGGGGCCGCGACGACGGCGGCGACGACGGTGGTCGTCACCGCGCGGGCCCGCATCCGGTCGCGGCGGGCCGCGTGGTCCTTGGGGTCCAGGGGGAACCCGGCGGGCCCGAAGCGCGGGGCCCCCGCACGCGCGCGTGGGGCGTGCAGCATCGCCACGTACGCGGCCGCCCTGGGCGCCTCGACCAGCGGGAGCCGGGCCGGGGTGGGCGAGGTCGCGCCGGGCCACGGGCCGCTCGCCCCCGCCCGCTCGGCGGCCCGACGGCAGCGCGGGCAGTCGTCGACATGGCGGACGAGCTCGGCGCGCAGGGCCGTGGAGAGCAGCACCTGGTGGTCGCCGGTGAGCCGGGCGACGGTGGGGCAGTTGCCGGTCTCGACGACCGCGAGGGCGGCCCGGGTGCGCTCGACCTCGCAGGCGGCCGAGGAGAGCAGCTCGCGGGCGGCGAGCGGGTCGAGGGAGAGCACGGCGGCGACCGCACGGTGGCTGAGGCCGTGCCGGACGGCGAGCTCCAGCGCCTCGCGCTGCTCGGGGGTGGTGCCGGCGGCCTCCGGCCAGGCCAGGAGGGCCAGTTCGGCGCGGCGGCGCTCGGCGACCTCCTCGGAGACCCGGGGCGGCTCGGGCGCGGCGACGGGCGGGCGGCCGGTGTGCGCGCCCTGCCGCTTGGCGCGCTGCTCGCCGAGGCTGCGCAGACAGGCCCAGCGGGCGAGCGCGTAGAGCCAGGCCCTGCGCCCGTCCTCGTCGGACGGGCAACGGCCGCGGTGGCGCTCGGCGACGGCCAGGACGTCACCGAGGACGGCGGTCGCGGCGTCGTGGTCGCAGAGCACCGAGAGGCAGTAGGTGAACAGGCCGTCCAGATACGCCTCGTAGCGGGCGGGCGGGTGCTGACCGAGGGTGCGGGGACCTTCGGCCGCCCGCCGGTGCGCCCGGTGTGCGCCGGTGGTGTGGGTGGGGGGTTCCAGCCTGCTGCTCGTCACTGGGTGACCGTAGGCAGGGCGGGGCGGGCTCTTCGTACCGCTTGAACTCTTTTAATCCTTACGGGTGAAGGTATCCCTCAAAAGGGGACAGGAACACGGCATTCCGACGCCGCGAGGGCGCCGGGCGGACCGGCGTGGGACCGGCGTCGGACCGCCCCGCGCCCGGCTCCGCGTCCGCTGTCAGTGGGGGCGGCTACGGTGTGGCGCATGGCTGCCCGTACGAAATCCGCCAAGGACCGGCCGTCCTACCGCTGCACCGGATGCGGTTGGACGACCGCCAAATGGCTCGGCCGTTGCCCCGAGTGCCAGGCCTGGGGGACGGTCGAGGAGTACGGCGCGCCCGCCGTCCGCACCACCGCCGCGGGCCGGGTCTCCACCGCCGCGCTCCCCATCGGCCAGGTCGACGGCCGCCAGGCCACCGCGCGCTCCACAGGCGTGGACGAGCTGGACCGGGTCCTGGGCGGCGGCCTGGTGCCCGGCGCGGTCGTCCTGCTCGCGGGCGAGCCCGGCGTCGGCAAGTCCACGCTGCTCCTCGACGTCGCCGCGAAGGCGGCCAGCGACGAGCACCGCACGCTGTACGTGACCGGTGAGGAGTCGGCGAGCCAGGTCCGGATGCGGGCCGACCGGATCAACGCGCTGAGCGAGCACCTGTACCTGGCAGCCGAGACCGATCTGTCCGCCGTGCTCGGACATCTCGACGCCGTCAAGCCGTCCCTGCTGATCATGGACTCGGTGCAGACCGTCGCCTCCCCGGAGATCGACGGGGCGCCGGGCGGCATGGCCCAGGTGCGCGAGGTCGCCGGGGCGCTGATCCGGGCCTCCAAGGAGCGGGGCATGTCCACGCTCCTCGTCGGCCACGTCACCAAGGACGGCGCCATCGCCGGTCCCCGCCTCCTGGAGCACCTGGTCGACGTCGTCCTGAGCTTCGAGGGCGACCGGCACGCGCGCCTGCGCCTGGTCCGCGGCGTGAAGAACCGGTACGGGGCGACGGACGAGGTCGGCTGCTTCGAGCTGCACGACGAGGGCATCACGGGCCTCGCCGACCCCTCGGGCCTCTTCCTGACGCGGCGCGACGTGGCCGTGCCCGGCACCTGCCTGACGGTCACCCTGGAGGGCCGCCGGCCGCTGGTGGCCGAGGTGCAGGCGCTCACCGTCGACTCCCAGATCCCGTCGCCCCGGCGGACCACCTCGGGCCTGGAGACCTCCCGGGTCTCGATGATGCTGGCCGTCCTGGAGCAGCGCGGCCGGATCACCGCGCTCGGCAAGCGGGACATCTACTCGGCGACGGTGGGCGGCGTGAAGCTCTCCGAGCCCGCCGCCGACCTGGCCATCGCGCTCGCGCTGGCCTCCGCCGCCAGCGACACGCCGCTCCCGAAGAACCTCGTCGCGATCGGCGAGGTGGGCCTCGCGGGCGAGGTCCGGCGGGTGACGGGCGTGCAGCGGCGGCTCGCGGAGGCGCACCGCCTGGGCTTCACCCACGCCCTCGTCCCCACCGACCCGGGCAAGATCCCGGCGGGCATGAAGGTCACGGAGGTGGCCGACATGGGCGATGCGCTGAGGGTGCTGCCGAGGGGGAAGCGGCCCGCGGAGGGGTCCTGACGGACGGGTGCCAGGGGTCCTGACGGACGGGTGCAAACGGTGTGCGAATCCCACGCGGGGCGGTGTCGCTAGACTTTGCCCTGGTCTCGCCCATCCGTACGAGCCGGAGGAGAGCAGTGGCAGCCAAGGACGGGAACGAAGCGCTGATGCGCGCGGCCCTCAGCGCGGTCGCTCCCGGCACCGCACTGCGTGACGGCCTCGAGCGCGTTCTGCGGGGCAACACCGGTGGTCTGATCGTGCTCGGCATGGACAAGACGGTGGACTCCATGTGCACCGGCGGCTTCGTGCTCGACGTGGAGTTCACGGCGACGCGCCTGCGCGAGCTGTGCAAGCTCGACGGCGGGCTCGTCATCGACAAGGACATCTCCAAGATCCACCGGGCGGGTGTCCAGCTCGTTCCGGACGCCTCGATCCACACCGAGGAGACCGGCACCCGCCACCGCACGGCGGACCGGGTCTCCAAGCAGTGCAACTTCCCGGTCGTCTCCGTCTCCCAGTCGATGCGGCTCATCGCGATCTACGTGAACGGTGAGCGCCGCGTCCTGGAGGAGTCCGCCGCGATCCTCTCCCGGGCCAACCAGGCGCTCGCGACCCTGGAGCGGTACAAGCTCCGGCTCGACGAGGTCGCCGGCACGCTCTCCGCCCTGGAGATCGAGGACCTGGTGACGGTCCGGGACGTCACGGCCGTCGCCCAGCGCCTGGAGATGGTCCGCCGGATCGCCACCGAGATCGCCGAGTACGTCGTCGAGCTCGGCACCGACGGCCGGCTTCTCTCGCTCCAGCTGGACGAGTTGATCGCGGGCGTGGAGCCCGAGCGCGAGCTCGTCGTCCGGGACTACGTGCCGGAGCCCACGGCCAAGCGCTCGCGCACGGTCGCGGAGGCGCTCACCGAGCTCGACGCGCTCTCCCACGCCGAGCTGCTCGAACTGCCCATCGTGGCCCGTGCCCTGGGCTACAGCGGCTCCCCCGAGACCCTCGACTCCGCGGTCTCCCCGCGCGGCTACCGGCTCCTCGCCAAGGTCCCGCGGCTGCCCGGCGCGATCATCGAGCGGCTCGTGGAGCACTTCGGCGGCCTGCAGAAGCTGCTCGCGGCCAGCGTCGACGACCTCCAGACCGTCGACGGCGTCGGCGAGGCGCGGGCGCGCAGCGTCCGCGAGGGCCTCTCCCGGCTCGCGGAGTCCTCGATCCTGGAGCGGTACGTCTAGGAGCGCGCACAGCACGCGGAAGGGGCGGTACGGGAT
>NZ_JBHXPI010000078.1:0-12453 GCF_042718575.1 Streptomyces sp. NPDC058579 | reverse complement strand
GGCCCCGGCAGCGCGCCGGGGCCCTTCCTCATGCGGTCGTGCGTGATGACCGTCAGCCCAGCCAGCAGCGCGTGACGGTACCGTCCGTCACCTCGAAGTTGATGCGGCCCTCCAGGTACTCCATCGTGATGATCGAGCCCGGTGGCAGCGAACGGACCACGCTCCAGCCGTGGTCACGGGCGAGCCCTTCGGCCCGCTCGTGGTCGAGACCCACATAGTCTTCCGGCGGTACGGGGGAGGTCGGCTTGGGTGTCATGCGACTCACGTTAGTCCCTTACCGGTCACGCTTGTGTCACAGCTTCTCGACATATGTTTGACACGAGCGCCGTCACTCGGAAGGGCAGTTTCCGGCCGAATCCCCGGCAATTCCGGGCCCGTTCCGCTTGTTCCCGCAAGCGCTTCCTGAATTCCGCCGCGCAGTCCGGTCAGGCGAATTCAGAGGACCACGGCCACCTCTCGGTTTTCACGATTTCCCCGCAGAACGCGCACACGTTCGGCCGACCGGAGCAGCCCGGCGGCCCGCCTCCCGTGTCCCCGTCGCCGAGGCGCGCATCATGACCGGACGATCGGACGCACCGGAGGCATCGATGGGCACCGACACCGCGACCGCGGCCGTCGAATCACCTCGGGAGCGGCATGGGCGGGTCCTGATCGACTGGCTCACCACGACCGACCACAAGAAGATCGGCCACCTCTATCTGGTGACCTCGTTCCTCTTCTTCCTGGCCGCCGGGGTGATGGCGATGCTGATGCGGGCGGAGCTGGCCCGCCCCGGGATCCAGATCCTCGACAACCAGCAGTTCAACCAGGCGTTCACGCTGCACGGCACGATCATGCTGCTGCTCTTCGCGACGCCCACCTTCGCCGGCTTCGCCAACGAGCTGGTGCCGCTCCAGATCGGCTCCCCCGACGTCGCCTTCCCGCGGCTGAACATGTTCTCGTACTGGCTGTTCCTCTTCGGCGGCCTGATGGTGATCGGCTCGCTGCTCGTGCCGAGCGGGCCCGCCGCCTTCGGCTGGACCGCCTACGCCCCGCTGAACAGCCTGGAGCGGTCGCCCGGGATCGGCCCGGACCTGTGGATCATGGGGCTCGCGCTCTCCGGCTTCGGCACGATCCTCACCTCGGTGAACTTCCTGGCGACGATCATCGGGATGCGCGCGCCCGGGATGACGATGTTCCGGATGCCGATCTTCACCTGGAACATCCTCTTCACCGCGATCCTGGTCCTGATGGCCTTCCCGGTCCTCGCCGCCGGGCTGCTCGTCCTGGAGTCGGACCGGCGGTTCGGCTCGCTGGTCTTCCAGCCCGAGAACGGCGGGGCGCTGCTGTGGCAGCACCTGTTCTGGTTCTTCGGCCATCCCGAGGTCTACATCATCGCGCTGCCGTTCTTCGGCATCGTCAGCGAGATCCTCCCGGTCTTCGCGCGCAAGCCGATCTTCGGCTACGCGACGCTGATCGCCGCGACGATGGCGATCACCGGGCTCTCGGTGGTCGTGTGGGCGCACCACATGTTCGCGACCGGGGCGGTGCTGCTGCCGTTCTTCTCGCTGCTCTCGTTCCTGATCGCCGTGCCGACCGGGGTGAAGTTCTTCAACTGGACGGGCACCATGCTCAGGGGCTCGCTCTCCTTCGAGACCCCCATGCTCTGGTCGGTCGGCTTCCTGGTGTCGTTCCTCTTCGGCGGCCTCACCGGCGTCATCCTCGCCTCGCCGCCGATGGACTTCGCCGTCACCGACTCGTACTTCGTCGTGGCGCACTTCCACTACACGGTCTTCGGCACGGTCGTCTTCGCGACCTTCGCCGGCTTCTACTTCTGGTGGCCCAAGTTCACCGGCAGAATGCTCGACGAGCGCATCGGCAAGGTCCACTTCTGGACCCTCTTCGTCGGCTTCCACCTCACGTTCCTGGTGCAGCACTGGCTCGGCGCGGAGGGCATGCCCCGGCGGTACGCCGACTATCTGGACGCCGACGGGTTCACCGCGCTCAACACGGTCTCCTCCATCGGCGCGTTCCTGCTCGGCGCCTCCACGCTGCCGTTCCTGTACAACGTCTGGCGCACCGCCCGCTACGCGCCGCTGGTCGAGGTGGACGACCCGTGGGGGTTCGGCCGCTCGCTGGAGTGGGCGACGTCCTGCCCGCCGCCCCGCCACAACTTCGACGCGGTCCCGCGGATCCGCTCCGAGGCACCGGCCTTCGACCTGCACCACCCGGAGTTCGCGACCTACGAGCGGATGCGGCTCACCGCTCCGAGCGCTCCGACCGGTCCACGGCGCGAGAAAGCCGGTCCCTGAGCGTCCGGACCCGGTCGTCGAGCTCGCGCGGGGCGACCACCTCGAACTCGACGCCCAGCATCAGCACATGGACGACCATGCCCGCCAGGCTGCCCGCACCCGCGCGCAGCAGACAGGCGCCGTCGCCGTCCGGCTCCAGGACGCCGTCCATGGGGCCGACGGCCGCGGCCGCCTCGGCGAGCGGGACGTGCAGCCGGATCGTCGCCTCGGCCGCGTAGGCCGCCCCCGAGATGCCCTTCGCGACATAGCCGGCCAGGTCCTCGGCGGGCGGTTCGCGGGGCGGGAAGCGGGGGCCGTGGGGCGGCGTCGGCTCGATCCGGTCGGCCCGGAACGTACGCCAGTCGGCCCGGTCCACGTCCCAGGCGACCAGGTACCAACGGCGTTCGGTGCACACCAGGCGGTGCGGCTCGACCGTGCGGCGGGTGGTCGAGCCGCCGTGGTCGCGGTACGCGAAGCGGAGCCGCTCGCTGTCCCGGCAGGCGTTGGCGAGCTCGGTCAGGACGGTCGGGTCGACCTGGCTCACCGGGGTGCGCAGCATGGGCACGGTGAAGGCGTTCAGGGTGCTCACCCGGCGCCGCAACCGGCCGGGCAGCACCTGCTCCAGCTTGGCCAGGGCGCGTACGGAGGCCTCGCCGATGCCCTCGACGCCCTGCCCGGCGGCCGTCCGCAGCCCGACCGCGACGGCGACGGCCTCGTCGTCGTCGAGCAGCAGCGGCGGCAGTTCGGCACCGGCGCCCAGCTGGTAGCCGCCGCCCGTGCCGGGGCTGGCGTTGACCGGGTAGCCGAGTTCGCGCAGCCGGTCGACGTCCCGGCGCACGGTCCGGGTGGTCACCCCGAGCCGGTCGGCGAGATCGGCGCCGGACCACTCGCGGTGGGCCTGCAGCAGCGAGAGCAGACGGAGCAGCCGTGCGGAGGTCTCCAACATGCGGCCGAGTCTGCCAGCCGTCGCGGACGGGTTCGGTCCTCAATGGCTCCCCGGCGACCGGCTCCTCAGCGGAAGCGGCGGACGAGGACCCCGACGCGGCGCTTCAGCTCGTACACGGCGTCGACCGCGGTGGAGACCGCTCGGTGCCGGGTCTCGCTCAGCCGGCCGTGGGCGCGGCCGCTCGCGCCCCGGGCGGCCAGCTCGGTCCAGATCTCCTCGTGGCGGGCCGCGATCCGGACCGGGTCGAACCGTTCCGACGCGGTGAGCGCCGCCTTCGCGGTCCTTGCGCGCAGCTCGTCGTCCTCGATGAGTTCGAGCAGGGCCCCGGCCACGGCGGAGACGTCGTCCACGGGCACGAGACGCCCGTCCACGCCGTCCTCGATGATCTCGCGGGGGCCGTACGGGCAGTCGGTGGAGACGACCGGAAGGCCGCACCGCATCGCCTCGACGAGGGTCATGCCGAAGGACTCGCGCCGCGAGGTGACGGCGGCGATGGAGCCCTTCGCCCACTCCGGCTCCATCGGGTTGGCCATGCCCATGAGGAAGACGTTCTCCCCGAGGCCGAGCTTCTCGATCTGCCGGGTCAGCGCGGGCCTCGTGTTGCCGCCCTGGTCGCCCTCGCCGTAGATGCGCAGCTTCCAGTCCGGGCGGGCCGCGGCCACCTGGGCGAAGGCCTCGACCAGCACGTCGTACCGCTTGACCGGGGTCAGCCGGCCCGCCGCGACGACGAGCTTCGAGGCGGGGTCGGCGGGCGGAAGGCCTGGCGCGGGCACGCTGTTGGGCACCGCGTCGATCCGTACGCCCGGCAGCCGCAGCCGGGTCCGGTACGAGCGGGCGTCGGCCTCGGTGACCGTGGTGACGGCGTCCAGGACGGCGTAGCGGTGGGCGATCTCGCGCCGCAGCCGGTAGGTGTGGCCGTCCAGGATCAGGTGCTCCTGGCCGACCAGGACCGGGCCGCGCCGGGTCTGCCGGGCGAGGTGGACGTTGAGCCCGGGCCGGGTGGAGACCACCACGTCGGCCTCGACGGACGCCAGGTGCGCGCCGATCCGGGCGTCGGTGAGCGCGCTGTACTGCTTCCAGCGGCCGTCGCCGCGCGGGAAGACCCGGGCGGGACGGGAGAGGTCCGGGTTCTCCTGGTCGGGGCTGTCCTTGCGCAGGTCCACGAGGTGACGCAGGGTCACACCGGAGGGCAGACCGAGCACGGGCTCGTCGCGGTGCCGGAAGACCGAGACGATCTCGACCTCGTGCCGCTCGGCGAGCACCTGGGCGAGGGTGAACGTCGTCCGGATGGTGCCGCCGATGTGGTAGGCGTTGTGGAGCAGGAACGAGATGCGCATCGGGTCGCCGATTCCCCCGGTCAGTATGGTCGGTAGGTGGCGACTTTACTCTTCACGGCCGGTAGCCGATCTGGGGGACGGTGGCGCAGTCGCTGTTCATGTCGCCCTGCGCGACCCAGCCGCGCCCGTCCTGCCAGCGGGCCACGGAGAGACAGGTCTCCCGGGTCTTCGGCGGCTCGGGGAGCTGCTCGAAGCGGACGGGCAGCAGGAGCCCGCGCGCGGTGTACGGCTCGGCCCGGTTCACGTACCCCTCGACGCAGGCGCGGGTGAGCCGGTCCCCGCAGGAGAGCGCCGCGTCCGTGAACCACATGGCCGCCGCCCAGCCCTCCAACTGCCACTGGGACAGCGGCCGGTCGCCCATCGCCGCCCGGAACTCGCGGACCGCCGCGTGCCCGGTGTCCGCGTAGTTGCGGCTGGATCCGGTGACGAAGAGCGAGGCCCGGCAGGAGGGGGAATCGGCGTAGTCGCGCGGCACGGTCGAGGACCAGTTCTGCACGTTGGTCACCTTGGCGGTGACCTCGACGCCCAGCGACTCCATCGCCTCGCAGAGCTGGGCGTTGCCGTGCGTGTCCAGGGCGTCGAAGACGAGGTCGGCGCCCTGCGCCCGCAGATCGGCGGCGACGGCGCGGAAGTTGGGCAGGGCGAAGTCGACCTGCTCGTCGACGACCCGGTACCCCTCGGCGCGCAGCCCGTCGGAGATCAGCCGGGCGTACGCCGTCGACGCGGCCTGGTTGTAGGCGACGACGGCGGCGGTACGGGCGGAGTGCTCGCGCTTGAACCAGCGGTAGACCTCGGTCCCGCCGTAGAGGACGCCGTTCCAGCCGGGCGTCTCTCCGGTGCGCGGGGCGAGGCTGCCGTAGATCCCGTACAGATGCGGATAGGTCTCGTACGCGGCGGTGAGCGGCTGGCCCCCGATGTCGGGGACGCCCGCCTTGGAGACGAGCGGGGCGCCGGCGTAGTCGAGCGCGGTGGTGGCGACGAGTGCGAACACCTTGCGTTCGTCGATCAGCCGGTGCACGCACTCGTTGTTGCCGACGCCACTGCCGCCGTCGTCGCAGGTGACGACCTCGACCCGGCGACCGTTCAGACCGCCCCGGGCGTTGAGCGCGTCGAACCAGGCGCGGGCGCCGTCGCGCGGTCCGGTGAAGGCGTCGCCGCCGACGGGGCTGGTCTCGCTGGTGATGATGCCGACCCGGAGCGGCTCACCGCCGGAGGGGGAAGTGGCGGTGGGCCGCGTCTCGAACGCGCCCTCCGGGAGCCGGCTGCCGCACGCCGTGGTCAGGGCGAGCAGCGCGGCGAGGAGCAGCGCCCCGCCGGCCTCAGCAACCCGGAACGCTCGCACCGCTGAGCTGCGCCAGGCCGCAGAGGGTCTTCGCGGACACCTTCCAGGTGTCGTCCTGGAGGACCGACGTGCCCTTCGCGTTCGGCACGGCCGTGGTCCCGGCGACCAGCAGGTCGTACGTCACGTTCGCGTCGTTCGGCGAGGTGAACTCGACCCCCGTGACCTTCGCCGTGGCCTGCGAGGCGGCGGCGTTGGTCATCAGGGCCTCAAGGGCGGGCCCCAGCTGTTCGCCGTTCTCGAGCAGCTTCGCCCGCTCCGCGGCCGGGGTGTTCGGGGCGAAGAAGGCCGTCCAGTTCTTGGTGATCTCGGCCTTGGCGGCGACGGGGTCGGACGGACGGTCACTCGCGACGGACCGCGTTCCCGTGGCGATCGGGTCACCGGCGACGTCGTCGTCACCGCAGCCCGCGAGCACGGGCGCGAGCACGAGGGCCGAGGCGGCGGCCAGAGCGGCGAAGGAAGTGCGTGAGCGTCGACCGTGTCGCTTGAGAACCATCTGGCTCACCACCGGGTGTCCGTCGGGGCCGGGCGGCTGGATGATTCCAGGGTGGGCCGATTCCCGACATAGCGCAAGGAACAGAACATTCAGCATGATATGGGTGCAGGGGCTCGAATCGAGGGAGGTCCCGTGCCGACATCCCGCGTCCTGCTGTGGGGCGGCCTCGCGGCGGTCGCCGGCGGTGCGGTGCTCTGCGTCCTCGGCTGGTACGGGATCTCCGGCGAGCGCTTCGCGGAACGCCAGCTGCCCTACCTCGCCTCGTGCACGGTGCCGGGGGCGGCGCTGATCGTGGCGGGGGCGGTGTCGGTGGCCGGGGCACTGCTCGTGACGGGGACGGCGGGCGGCGACCGGGCCCCGACGACGGCGAAGGGACCGACCCTTCCGGACGAAACCGAGTCCGAGACCGATCCCGCGCCCTCCTCCACCGAACCCCCGGTCCGGGTGCCGGGCGGAACCCTTGCACACCGCCCCGACTGCCCGTTGGTGGCGGGCCGGGCGGACGCCGAACCGGCCGGGGAGGCGGAGCTCGACCCCTGTCCGGTGTGTGAGCCGTGGCCTCGCTGACGTACGACCTCACCCTCGCCGGACTCGCGGTCGGCAGCGCCGCCGCGCTCACCGGCATCGGGCTCATCGTCACCTACCGGGCGACCGGGGTGCTCAATCTGGCGCACGGCGCGATCGCCATGGTCTGCGCCTACGTCCTGCGGCAGTTGGTGGTCGAGTGGGGCTGGCCGCTCCCGCTGGGCGCGCTGGTGACTCTGCTTGTGGTCGCGCCGGGGATCGGCCTGGTCCTGGACCGGGCGGTGTTCCGCCCGCTCGCGCTGCTCGGCTCGAACCCGGCGCAGACCCTGGTGGCCTCCATCGGGGTCTTCGTCCTTCTGGTGGGCGGGGCGGCGCTGCTGTGGGGCACGGGGGCGCGGGCGGACGCGCCGGTGCTCCTCGGCGACGACCCGTGGACGCAGCTCGCGGCGGTCGTAGTGCTGGCGGTGGCGGTGGGCGCGGTGACCCGGTGGACCCGGTTCGGGCGGGAGCTGCGGGCGGTGGTGGACAACCGGCCGCTGGCAATGCTGGGCGGGATCGACGCGGACCGGGTGGCGGCGGGCGGCTGGGCGTTCGGCGCGTTCACGGCGGGGCTCACGGGGGTGCTGCTGGCCCCGTACGTACGGCTCGACCCGTACGGGATGCCGCTCCTGGTCGTCGAGGTGATCGCGGTCGCGGTGGTGGCCCGGATGCGCAGCCTGCCGGTCGCGATCGTGACGGCCCTCGCGCTGGGCGTGGCGCAGGCACAGCTGACCCGCCTCCACCCGGAGGGCTGGGCGGGACCGCTGGTCCAGGCCGTCGGGACGAACCTGTTCGTGGTGGCGCTGCTCGTGGCGGCCCTGGTCGTGCCGGGGGTAGGGGGGCGGGGAAGGGACTCGCTACCGCCGCCCGCGGTCGCGCCCCGAACCCCTACGGGGGTGTGGTTCACGGTCGGGGTGCTCTTCCTGCTCCCGCTGGGCTTCGCGGGGACGGACCTGCACACGGCGATCCAGGTCCCGGCGCTCGCGATCGTGCTGCTCTCGCTGGTGGTGGTGACGGGCCGGGGCGGGCAGATCGCGCTGGGCCAGGCGGCGTACGCGGGTCTGGGCGCCCTGTTCACGGCGCTGCTCGCGGCCGGCGGCCTGCCGGAACTCCCGGCCCTGGCGCTCGCGGTGCTCCTGGTCGCCCCCCTTGGCCTGGTGACGGGGTGGCCGGCGATCCGGCGGCACGGGCTGGCCCTGGCGCTCGTGACGCTGGCGGTCGGGGTGGCGGTCAGTCGGTTCGTGTTCGTCCAGCCGTACGCGACGGCGGGCCTGGAGCTCGGCCGCCCGGCGGGCTTCGCGGACGACCGCCGCTACTACGTCCTGGAGCTCGTGGTCCTGGCCGGCTGCCTGGTCCTGGTCGCCGCCCTGCGCCGGGGCCGCACGGGCCGCGCGCTCGCCGCCCTCCGCGACCACGAGGCGGGCGCGGAGGCGTCCGGGGTACGGGTGAGCCGGCTCAAGCTCCTGGCCTTCGTCCTGGGCGCCGCCCTCGCGGCCCTGGGCGGCGGCCTTCTGGGCATGGGCCTGCGCGCCTTCGACCCGGAGGCATACGACCCGGTCCGCGGCCTCCTCTGGTTCGCCGCGATCGTCGTCCTGGGCGCCGACAGCCTCCTCTCCCCCCTGGCGGCCGCGGCCCTCCTGGTCGGCCTGGACGCGGGCACGAGGGGCGGCGTGGCCGCGGCCACGATCGGCCTCCTGGCAGCCCTGACAGGCAGAATCCCCCCACTGACGTCCTGGCTCCCGGGACGAGGCGGGCAACCCGACAGCCTCGACGCGGCAGCCACCGACGCCCCCAGAGCACCGGAGCCCTGGTCGACCCCCGCGACGGCCACGTCTCCCCCCACCCCCACCCCGCCCGCCGCAGCCGCCGCCGGCGGACGACCACCCACAGGTGGATCCGCACCTTTGTCGACAAGTAGTACGGGTGGTGCGGGTGGGAACCCCAGCCCGGCCGCAGGCCGGGCGCACCCCCACCGGCCGGCACCGGCCCACCGCACCGCACCCACCCCACCCGCCCCCGCTCCCGCACGGCTCCGCGCTCACGACCTCACCCTCACCCACCCCGGCGGCCTCACCGCCCTCTCCCACGTCACCCTCGCCCTCACCCCCGGCCGCGTCACCGCCCTCGTCGGCCCCAACGGTGCCGGCAAGAGCACCCTCTTCGACTGCCTCGCCGGCGCCCTCCGCCCCACCGACGGCCGCGTCACCCTCGACGGCGCCGACATCACCGCCCGCGCCGCCCACGCCCGCACCCGGCTCGGCGTCGCCCGCTCGTTCCAGCAGCTCGCCGTCTTCCCCTCCCTCACCGTCGAGGACAACGTCCGCCTCGGCGCCGAGCAGGGCCACCACCGCTCCCCCGCCCACACCGAACAGGCCCTCCGCCTCCTCGGCCTGGCCGGCCCCGTCCGCCACCACCCGGCCGCCGACCTCCCCACCGGCACCCTGCGCCGGGTCGAGCTGGCCCGCGCCCTCGCAGGCCGCCCGCACACGCTCCTCCTGGACGAGCCGTCCGCCGGTCTGGACGCCGCCGAGACCGAGGCCCTCGCCCGGATCCTGGCCGCCCTCGCCGCCGACGGCCTCACCGTGCTCGTCGTCGAGCACGACCCGGACCTGGTCGCAGGTCTCGCCCACACCGTGCACACCATGGAAGGGGGCCGGATCGTGTCATGAGCGTCGAGATCGCCCTGCGCGCCGCCCGCGTCCGCTACGGCCCCCTGGAGGCCCTGCACGGCCTCGACCTGGCCGTCCCGGCCGCGACCGTCACCGTCCTCGTCGGCCGCAACGGCTCCGGCCGCACGACCGCCCTGCGCGCCCTCGCGGGCACGGTGCCCCTCTCCTCCGGCCGGGTCCTGTGGCGCGGCGCGGACGTGACCCGCCTCCACGCCCACGCCCGTGCGCGGCGCGGGCTCTGCTTCGTACCGGACCTGCGAGCGGTGTACGCGACGCTCACGGTCGCCGAGAACCTGGACCTGGCCCCAGGGGACCGGGAACAGGCCCTCGCCGCGTACCCCGAACTCACCCCCCTCCTCCCCCGCACCGCCGGCACCCTCTCCGGCGGCGAGCGCCGGATGCTCGCGCTCTCCCGGGCCCTGCTGACCCCCGCGCGCGTGGTCCTGGTCGACGAGCCGTCCCTCGGCCTGTCGCCCGAGGTCTCCTCCCGTACGTACCGACTGCTCGCCGCCCTCGCCGAGCCGGGCGGCGGCGCCGCCGCCGTCGTACTCGCCGAGCAGCGCCCTCCCCCCGGCCTCCCACCCGGCACGCTCCTCCACGAACTGCGCCGCGGCTCCCTCGCGTTCAGCGGGGAGGCGGCGGAGTTCACCTCAGCACGGTGAGCTCACCCCAGCTCACCCCAGCACGGTGAGCGGCGAGATCCGCAGCATCGTCCCGACCATCAGCCGGTTCGGATCCGCGCCCACCACGCTCCGGTTCGCCTTGTACAGCGCCTGCCAGCCGCCCGCGATCCCGAACCTCGTCGCGACCTTGCTGAGCGTGTCGCCCGGCTGCACCACATGGGCCCGCCCGCTCAGCTTGTACCGCTTCGAACAGACCGGCCAGGCCTCCCACCCCTGGGTGCGCAGCACCTCCTCCGCGATCCTGATCTGCTGCTGACGGGTCGCCAGGTCGGCGCGCTTGGCGTACTTCAGACCGCCGTGCTCCTCCCAGGTCGGCTGCCAGAACTGGAGTCCGCCGTAGAAGCCGTTGCCGGTGTTGATGTGCCAGCGGCCACTGCTCTCGCACTCGGCGACGCAGCCCCACGGCCACTGGTCCTTGGCGCAGGCGTACGCGGGCGCAGCCTTCACCGACGGCCCACCCGCGGCGCGGGCCAGCGTCGGCGCAAGCGCCAGCGCCGACGAAGGGGCCGGAACGAGCGCCATGAGCGAGGCCGCCGACGCGCCGACTGCCCACAATCTGATCTTCGACATCGCGGCAGGCTAGGCACCACACCCGCGTACCGGAGCCGTGCCGCGCGGGAGGACGCGCGTCCCCCACCCGGTCGGAGTCACACAAGTTGCCGCACCCGGACGCGTGACCCCGGCCGATCCTTCCCCGTTGAAGTCGTCATGAGACGAGCCGGGAACCGCCCGGCGTCGCACGTACCGAGTCCAGGGAGTCCCCCGTGCCGCGCATGCTCGACGTCAGCGAGGACGTACGCGCCGAGATCGGCGACGAAGAAGCGGACCGGCTGCTCGCCGGCGACAACGCCCCGGGCAGCTACGACTGCACCTCCTGCCGCACGCCGGGCGACTCCGACCAGGAGCGCACGAGCACGGTGCTGTTCGTCGGCGATGAGACCGCCGTCCTGGCGTTCGCCCACGCCAGCTGCATTCCGTCCCAGGTCGTCAAGGTCGCCGAGGAGCAGCTCCAGGGCGCCGTACGCTCCATCGCCGCCACGGACGCGGCGGACGAGCTCAGCGCCGCCCACCCCGAGCAGGCGGTCCTGGGTGTCACCAGCGGTCTCGTCCTGATCGAGGGCGAGCTGCACCCGGCGCTCGTCGTCGAACCGACCGCGCCGGTCGCCCGCCCGGGTACGGACGGGCTGAGCGACGAGTTCCTGCCGCTCCTGGTCGAGCAGGGCTTCCAGCCGATCGCGGACGTGAACCAGAAGCCGGGCACGCTCCCGGGCTGGTCCGTGCTCGTCGCCATGGGCCAGCTGCACTCGGTGCTCCAGCCGGGTACGGGCGGCACCGGCCAGGCCGCCTGGTGGCAGGCGCACCAGCCGCTCCAGGTCACCGAGGGCTGGCGCGCGGCGGCCAACAAGTCGCACACGGTCCTGGTCTTCGCCGCGCCGGTCGGATCGATCGGCCAGCAGCCGCGCGAGGACCTGCTCCGCGACGCCCTGGAGAAGGCCGCGGCGAACGGCCGTCTGGTCGCCGCCGCGATGCCGCTGGCCGGCACGTGACGGAGCACGGGCGCCGAGGCATAGGAGCACGGGGGTTCGGCCCCTGGATTCCGACCGTGCCCCGGCCGCGGCAGGCTCCTCTTTCCGAGAGCCGCCCGCATCCGACGGAGGGCGGGGTCGTTGGCACATACGTGCACACATACGACCCACTCCGCCAGCCCGTTCCGGGTTCGATCCCCTCCATGCGCCCCGCGCAGGACCTCGTGGGAGGCCAGTCGTCGACGCCGATCTACGACGCGCTGTACTCGGAGTACCGCCGGTCGTTCCGCGCGCTGCCGGGTGATCGCAGCGGCGAGGAGGACCTCGGCTTCCGGGCCTTCGGGACGCAGGTGAGCACGGGTCTGTACGGTGTCCAGGTCCATGGACATGGACACCACCGGTACACGGCGCATCCGACGGCGTGGTCGGCGCAGCACCACGTCCCGGCGGCACTCCCGCCGGGGCCCCGCAGGGGGCTGTAGGACGGAGCGGTACGGACGGACAGGGATACGGCGGAGGGCCGGGGGGGGGGGGGCCCGGCCCCCCCCCGCGGACGGGAAGAACACATTCTGGGGGCGAGTCGACGGGACCCGCGGGAGTGAAGAAAAAAAAAACTACCCAAA
>NZ_JBHXPI010000077.1:3069-14463 GCF_042718575.1 Streptomyces sp. NPDC058579 | reverse complement strand
GTCGCCGACACCTCTCGGTGCCGGCGACAGCGCCCTGGGGCGAGGCGGGTCGATCAGTCGGTGCCGGACTCCATCGCCGCGCGGTCGAGCAGCTCGTCGTTGGCCGAGACCTCGCCACGCGAGGCGATCGCCTCGGCGCCGCCCTGCGGCATCGTGCCGATCAGCCCGGTCGCGGCGGCCTGAGCGGCGCCGATCGCCGGGTTGGCGGTGCCGATCAGGCCGAGGCCCGCGTACTGCTCCAGCTTGGCCCGCGAGTCGGCGATGTCGAGGTTGCGCATGGTCAGCTGACCGATCCGGTCGACGGGGCCGAACGCGGAGTCCTCGGTACGCTCCATCGACAGCTTGTCCGGGTGGTAGCTGAACGCGGGACCGGTCGTGTCGACGATCGAGTAGTCCTCGCCGCGCCGCAGCCGCAGGGTCACCTCGCCCGTGACGGCCGCGCCGACCCAGCGCTGCAGCGACTCGCGGATCATCAGCGCCTGCGGGTCCAGCCAGCGGCCCTCGTACATCAGCCGGCCGAGGCGCCGGCCCTCGTTGTGGTACTGCGCGAGCGTGTCCTCGTTGTGGATGGCGTTGACGAGACGCTCGTACGCCGCGTGCAGCAGCGCCATGCCCGGAGCCTCGTAGATCCCGCGGCTCTTCGCCTCGATGATCCGGTTCTCGATCTGGTCGGACATGCCCAGGCCGTGGCGTCCGCCGATCTCGTTCGCCTCCATCACGAGGCTGACGGGGGAGGAGAACTCCTTGCCGTTGATCGTCACCGGCCGGCCCTGGTCGAACCCGATCGTCACGTCCTCGGGGGCGATCTCGACCGACGGGTCCCAGAACCGCACGCCCATGATCGGCTGCACGGTCTCCACGCCGGTGTCGAGGTGCTCCAGGATCTTCGCCTCGTGGGTGGCGCCCCAGATGTTGGCGTCGGTGGAGTACGCCTTCTCGGTGCTGTCCCGGTAGGGCAGACCGTGGGCGAGCAGCCACTCGGACATCTCGGTACGGCCGCCGAGCTCGGTCACGAAGTCCGCGTCGAGCCAGGGCTTGTAGATCCGCAGGTGCGGGTTGGCCAGCAGGCCGTAGCGGTAGAACCGCTCGATGTCATTGCCCTTGAACGTCGATCCGTCGCCCCAGATCTGGACGTCGTCCTCCATCATCGCCCGCACCAGGAGCGTGCCCGTCACGGCACGGCCGAGCGGCGTGGTGTTGAAGTACGCGCGACCGCCCGAACGGATGTGGAACGCCCCGCAGGTGAGCGCGGCCAGGCCCTCCTCGACCAGCGCGGCGCGGCAGTCGACCAGCCGCGCGATCTCGGCGCCGTAGGTCTTGGCGCGACCGGGCACGGAGGCGATGTCGGGCTCGTCGTACTGGCCGATGTCGGCGGTGTACGTGCACGGGACGGCGCCCTTGTCGCGCATCCACGCGACCGCGACCGAGGTGTCGAGTCCGCCGGAGAAGGCGATTCCGACCCGCTCGCCGGAAGGAAGGGAGGTGAGGACCTTAGACATAGAAAGAGTATGCATCAGAACGCATGACCATGCAAAGTGAATCTGCAACGATCATGCGGCCCTCACCCCGGCCAAGGTGAGGACGACGGTGGCGGACGTGGCCCCCAGGACGGCACCGGCCAGCACGTCGCCCGGATAGTGGACGCCGGTGTGGATACGGGAGTACCCGACGGCGCAGGCGAGCGCGGTGAGCGGCAGGGCGGCCGGGGGCAGGACGGCGCCGACGGCGGTGGCGAAGGCGACGGCCGAGGCCGTGTGCCCGGACGGGAAGGAGGCGGAGCTCGGCATGGGGACATGACGGTCCACGATCACCCGCGCCGCTTCCCGGTCCGGCCTGGGACGGCGTACGAGACGCTTGCCGAGCAGGTTCGCGCACGCCGAGGCCACCGCGACCGCGCCGACGCCCAGGGCTGCGGCGCGCCGGGGCCGGCCGGGGGAGAGGGCGAGCGCGGCGGCGACCGCGAAGGAGATCTTGGAATGATCCGCCGCGTGGGACAGCCTCCGCAGCCCCCTGTCGAGCGCGGGCGTGGGCGTCGCGGCGACGGCGGCGTACAGGGCACCGTCGACCGCCCGCAGATCGCTGAGTACGGCACCGATCCCACCCGGCGTCTGCTCCTCTTCGCGCGGACTACTGGTCATTCGCCCCTCCCTCGGAAGGCCAGTGTGAAGATGCGCCGCCAGTCGACGGCGGGGGCGACGGGCGGCGCCCCGGGCCGGTCGCGCGGCACCCGCACGCGCAGCGCGCGCGGGCGGATGGTGCAGGTCACGGGGGTCGGCAGGGTCAGCGCCTCGCCGTCGACGGCGACCGGCACGCTGTCGCCGCCGCCGGTCACCTCGACCCGGTGTGCGGTCAGGACGTTGAGGCTGTCGGACTGCGACCCGCGCAGCGCGATGTCGGCGGCCCCGGCCGCGCCCTCGACACGGACGCCGATGACGCCGAGCTCGCCCTGGTCGAGGCGGGGGCGGCGGCCGGTGAACGGGTCGGGCCGCGTGTAGGGGTTGTTGCTGACGAGGATCGCCTGCTGGGACGGCAGGGCGGTGCCGTCGACGGTGGCATCGAGGCGTGGCCCGCTCTCGTGAAGGAGATCGGGCATGGCGTCGAGCGCCGTCTCGGCCTTCGCGTCGCGGTACTCGGGCCGCTGCACGACCTGCGCGTACACCCCGAACGACACGGTGTTGACGAACGCCCGCCCGTCGACGTCCCCGAGGTCGACCCGCAGCTCCTCGCCATCGGTGAGGGCGCTCAGGCTGAGCGAAGGGTCATCGCGGTCGAGCCCCAGGTCCAGGGCGAGATGGTTCCGGGTGCCCGCGGGCACCACGAGGAACGGCAGATCGTGCTCGGCGGCGACCGCCGCGACCTCCGCCTGCGTACCGTCGCCACCCGCGACGCCGAGCAGGTCGGCCCCTTCGGAGACGGCCCGGCGGGCCAGATCGAGCACCTTGTCACCGCCGGAGGGCTCGAGAACGATCACGCGCGCCCCGAGCCGCTCGGCCCGCTCGACGAGCTCGAAGCGGCCGACCTTGCCGCCGCCGGAGTTCGGGTTCATGAGGATCACGGGACGGCGGGGAGCCGGGTGGGGAACGGCCCGCATGACATGCCCTTGGTGCGACGGCCGCAGAGCCATCCGCCCACAGCCCAGGGCCACCACCCAGAGCGCGACGGCGACGAGAGCGATCACCCAGAGTCCGCTGTGCACGTACAGCACGAGCAGACCGACAGGCGCGCCGACCATGAGGATCGCTCCGAGCCACCGCAGCGGCCCGCGCCGGGCCACCATCCACCAGACGCCCACGGCGGACACGACGAGCCCCACGAACCCACTGACGACGACCAGCGCCCCACCCCCGCCGACCGCCACCAACAACACGGCGACGGCGGCCGCCACCGCGAGCACGGCCCCCCGCGCCCACAGCCGGGACCGCGCATCGCCACGCTCGCCGCTCAGATCTGTAGCCATGCTCCTCGCCTTACCGGCCTTCGGGCCTTTATGTGCAGGGTCGTCCAGCCACCCTTCCCACAAGCACGCAGGCGCGGCGCCCGGGGGGCACCCGTCCGAGTGAGGGGACTCGGCGGACTCGGCCCGGATTTAGTAGCCATGGCGATAGTAGCCATGTACTGTATGCCTCATGAGCAAGCCTTCACGGGGCCCAACACCCGGCTTCCTGGTATGGCGACTCGCCAACAAGTGGCGCGTCGCGGTCGATCGCGCCATGGCTCCACTGGGCCTCACCCACGCGCAGTACGTACTGGTCGCCTCGCTGTACGGCATGCAGCGCACCGGAGAGCGCCCCAGCCAGCGCCAGCTGGCCGACCACACGGGCCTGGAGGCGCTGTACGTATCGAAACTGGCGCGCGCCCTGGAGACGTCCGGCCTGATCGAGCGCACCCGCGACCCCCGCGACCCGCGCGCCGTACAGCTGGCCCTCACCGAGGAGGGCACGACGGTCACGCGGCAGGCCATCGAGGTGGTCCAGGACCTCCTCGGGCAGTTGCTGGAACCGCTGGGCGGCATGGACGCCCCGAGGACGCGCGAATTCACCGCCGAACTCACGACCCTGCTGGACGCACCCCTCGCCCCACCCGTACCGGACGACGAGAACACGGAGAGGCACACACCATGACCACCAAGGCATCAACCACTACGGCGTCAAACACCACCCCGGCAGCCGACGCCCGCACCCTCGGCCTGGCCCACTACGCGGCTCGGGGCGTCCTGGAGCACTTCCTGGCCCGGCACGGCGTCACGTTCCAGCAGCAGATCGCCCTGCGCGCCGCCGTCACGGCCGAGGCCCCACGGACACGGGAGGACCTCGTAGCCCAGGTAGTCGCTTCGGTCAAAGCCACCCCGGCCGAAGTTCGCGCCACACTGGACGAACTGCTCGCCAAGGATCTGCTCGTCACCGACGGCCCGCACCTGCGCCCCACCGACGCGGGTCGCGAACTGCTGGCCGCCGTGGGCGCGGAGTCCGCGCCCATCTCCGCCCGTATCTGGGGCGACATCCCCACCGAGGACCTGGTGGCCGCCGGCCGCGTCCTCACCTTGGTGACGGAGCGAGCGAACGCGGAACTGGCGGTCCTGAGCTCTTGACGGACGGCCGGACGGCCGGGGAGGGGCCCGGGCGCCCTCGCCTACCGCCCCGCGCCCCGCCCACTGAGCCAGCCGGTGAGCTCCCCGGCCCGGTTGGTGATGAGCCCGTCCACGCCGTAACCCTCGTACCGGCTCCACTGCTCGGCGGTATCCACCGTCCACACCCAAACCCCCAGCCCCGCCGCGTGCAGATCGGCCACGACGCTCGGCCGGGCCTCCAGCGCGACGCCACTGGGGTTGTACAGCGCCAGACCCAACTCCTGACTCACGGCCACAGGGTCGGCATCCAGCTTGGGGCGCAACAGACCGAGCGGAATCTCCGGGGCCAATTGGCGCACCCACCGCAGATGCTGGGGATCGAAGCTCTGGATCACCACCCGGCCGGTCATCTCCTCAGCCCGGACGACATCGACCACCGCCGCGACATCCTCCATGCTGTCGGTCTCCTTGATCTCCAGAAGCAGACTGCCGCCTCGGGTCCGCAGATCGGCCAACTGCTCGGCGAGCGTGGGAACCCGGGCGCCGGCGAACACCGGCGCGAGCCAGGACCCCGCATCCAGCCCACGAAGCTGCGCGGCACTCAACTCCGAGATCTTCCCGACGCCGTCCGTGGTCCGGTCCACGGTCGGGTCGTGCATCAGAAAGGGCACGCGGTCCCGACTCAGCCGGACATCGTTCTCGATGAACACGCCCCCCGAACGCCGACCGATCTCCTGCGCGAGGATGGTGTTCTCGGGGGCGAGGGCGGGCGCCCCCCGGTGCGCCACGACGGTCATCGGGGCGGCGGCGACGCGCTGGAACGCGGACGAACTCACACGCGTGACCCGCACATCGTCGAACGACACGGTCCCCCCACCCACAGCAAGCGCCACACCACCACCAGCCTGGGAACGGCTGGTCACCAACACCTGCCGATCGTCGAGAAACCAGACGGCGTGCCGCCCCCGAGCCTCGACCCGCACCCGAATGTCTCCACCCGCAGCCTTCAGGAACGGTACGGGCGCTGTGTCACCCCCCTCTTCCCCGAAGGTGACCCCCCGCTCTCCCACCCGCACGACCCCGACAGACCCTGCTCCACCCCCGGAAGCAGGCACATCAACCCCCACCCCAAACCACCGCTTCGACCCCGACCCCCGCTCGAACCGAGCGCGAGCCTCGAACCGGAAATCGCCCGAACCACCCCCGAACGTCACCAGCCCTCGCCCCGCCCCGGAGTCGCCGACAAGGCGCCCCCGCTCCACCTGCCACTCCCCGCCGACCACGCGCCACTGCCCGGGCACCCCGCCTGAGGAGAAGTCCTCCCGCACGACAACCCCAGCACTGTCCGACCGAGCTCCGCCGACGTGAGCACCACTGAGACAACTCAGAGCCACACACGAGCCCAGGACAACCACGGAACGAAAGAGATCACGACGCATGCGCGGAGATTATCCGGCGCCACCTCGACCACCTTCACCACCACGCTCGTACCAACTGGCCGGCCGGCTGTTCCAGTGGCCCGGCAAGGCCCACGTGCCCCCACCAGGACAGGGCGAGGACGCAGCCGCGCGACGACCTGCGGACCACCCGGCCCAATGTCGGGGTGCCGTCCACGCCATGCTGGAGGCATGGAACCGTTTCTCTCCCGGCTGCCGGCCGCCTTCTGGACCGTCCCGCACATAGGTTCCCGCTTCCCGGGATCGGCGGCGGTGACCGACCGGCCCGGCCTCGCGGAGGGCGCCAATTGCCAGCTGTTCGCCTATGAGGTGCTCAGCCACTTCGGTCTGACCGTCCCGCCCCTGCGCTCCAGCGACCTGTGGCAGGACACCGCAGCCACAGTCCACGTTCCGACCCCCCAGCCGCTCGACCTGCTCCTGTTCAACTCGACAGAAGATCCCTACGGCGCGCACGTCGGTGTCTCGGTCGGCTCGGATGCCGTTCTCCATCTCAGCGCCGAGGTGGGAAGCCCAGCCGTCTGGAAGCTGACCGACTTCGCGAGACGGCTGCGCTACCGCGTCCTGATCGGCGCGAAGAGGGCCATCCGCACGGCCGAAGGCGACGACGGGGATCACTCAGCCGGTCCGTAGCAAAAACAATTCGGACGGGGATGTCGAGAACCCGCGTCCGGCTCCGTCCCCGGGGTGAACGCGACCACAATGGGTCGCTCGAGCACCAAGGAGAACCACGATGGCGAAGTACCTGCTGCTGAAGCACTACCGCGGCGCTCCGGCTGCGGTCAACGACGTGCCGATGGACCGGTGGAGCCCGGAGGAGATCACGGCGCATGTGCAGTACATGAGCGACTTCGCGGCCCGGCTGGAGAAGACAGGCGAGTACGTCGACGGTCAGGCGCTCGCCCCCGAGGGAGCGTGGGTCAGGTACGACGGCGAGGGGCGCCCGCCGGTCACCGACGGACCGTTCGCGGAGACCAAGGACCTCATCGCGGGCTGGATGATCATCGACGTCGACAGCTACGAGCGCGCCGTCGAACTGGCCGGGGAACTGTCGGCCGCCCCCGGGGCGGGCGGCAAGCCGATCCACGAGTGGCTGGAGCTGCGCCCGTTCTTCTCCGAGCCCCCCACCATCACCGAGTGACGTCACCGATGGACGAGGCCCTGCTCAGAAACCTCAGGAGCCTCACGCCGAGCGTACTCACCGTCCTCGTCCGCCGCGGAGCCGACTTCGCGGCGGCCGAGGACGCCGTACAGGACGCTCTGATCGAGGCGCTCCGCGTCTGGCCGGCCGACCCTCCGCGCGATGCGAAGGGCTGGCTGGTCACCGCGGCCTGGCGCAAGTTCCTCGACGCGACCCGCGCCGACGCGGCACGCCGCCGGCGTGAGGACCGCGTAGAGGAGGAGCCGCAGGCAGGGCCGGCGCCCGCACTCGACGACACGCTCCAGCTCTACTTCCTGTGCGCCCACCCCTCACTGACCCCGGCATCGGCGGTCGCGCTCACGCTGCGCGCCGTCGGCGGGCTGACCACCCGCCAGATCGCCGAGGCGTACCTCGTGCCCGAGGCGACCATGGCGCAGCGCATCAGCCGGGCCAAGCGCACGGTGTCCGCCGTGCGCTTCGACCGGCCGGGCGACGTGGCCACCGTGCTGCGCGTCCTCTACCTCGTCTTCAACGAGGGCTACTCCGGCGATGTCGACCTCGCCGCCGAGGCCATCCGCCTCACCCGGCAGCTCGCGGCCCGCATCGACCACCCCGAGGTGGCCGGGCTGCTCGCCCTCATGCTCCTCCACCACGCCCGGCGTGCGGCCCGGACCGCGCCCGACGGCAGCCTGGTGCCGCTCGCCGAGCAGGACCGCGGCAGGTGGGACACCGCGCTGATCGCCGAGGGCATCGGGATCCTCCAGGCGGCCCTGGCCCGCGACAGGCTGGGCGAGTTCCAGGCCCAGGCCGCCATCGCGGCACTCCACGCCGACGCGCCCACGGCCGAGGAGACCGACTGGGTGCAGATCGTCGAGTGGTACGACGAACTCGCCCTCCTGACGGACAGCCCGGTCGTCCGACTCAACCGCGCGGTCGCCGTCGGCGAGGCCGACGGACCGCACGCCGGCCTGGCGGCGCTCGCCGAACTGGACACCTCACTGCCCCGCCACACCGCGGTGGCCGCGTACCTCCACGAGCGCGCCGGCGACCTGGCGACGGCGGCACGCCTGTACGCCGAGGCAGCCCACAAGGCCTCCAACCTCGCCGAACGCGACCACCTGACCCGCCAGGCCGCCCGCCTGAACGCCGGCCGAAGTCGCTGACGGGTAGTCGGCCGAGAGGGCGGGGAGGCGGTACCACGCCGAAGGAACCGACTCCCGCCCGAGGCCGCGCGGGAACTCCTCCCGACGCCGCACGTCGGTGTCTACGCCGATACGAGATCGCCCGATCACCCCCGGTTCAGAAACAGGCACGTCACCGTGACCCCCGCACCTTTGACGCTGTACGTCGACGACGACGCACCACCCGGCGACGACCGTGACCGTACGACCGCCAACGCCCTCTGCGACAAGTCCGGGTTCACACAGATCGACCGCCTCCACTCCTACACCCGGCGAGCGGACTGACCCGCTCACGGGAGGCCTTGCAGTGCGGCGTTCCTACGCGTCAGAGGCGGGCGGTTGCGGCCGCCAGTCCGGGGCCGGGTCCTCGGCGAGCAGAGGGCGGAGGGCGCCGAGGATCGCGCCGACGCAGACGTCACGCAGTTGGGTGCGGGTACAGGTCTCGTGGGTGAGCCAGTCGACACACAGCACCTGGACGAAGACCAGCCAGCTCTTCAGGACGCCGGACACGGCCTCGCGGACGCTCTCGTCCGCGAGCGGGAGCACGGCCAGCAGCCGCGCACGGAGCCCGTCGAGCTCATTTGTCATGATCGTCTGGATCACCGGGTCGCCCGCCAGGACCCGATTCGCGGCGAGGACTGAATTGCGGTTGGCCACGAAGTAGTCGAGATGGACGTCCATACCCTGGATGAGCTGCTCCACCAGGGAGTGGGTGGGATCGAACCGGGTGCTGGCGAGCAGCTGGTCCGCCGCCTGCTGGTACACAGCGGCGAAGAGGGCGTGCTTGCTCGGGAAGTGACGGTAGAGCAGGGCCCGGGAGACACCGGCCTGTTCCGCGACCTCCTCCATCAGCACGTCGGCGTACGGGTGCGCGGCGAAGAGCCGTGCGCCGACGCCGAGGAGTTGGGCGCGGCGGTCGGCAGGGGTGAGTCGCTGGCGGGGAGGCACGAACGAAGTCTAGTTGACAGGGGTCTACTAGCAGGCTCAAGGTAGTAGACACATGTCAACTAAGCTCCGTCGAGACACTCGGAGGAACGATGGCCAGGGCTTTACGCACCCTCACACAACTCATGGGCTGGGCCTGCGTGCCGATCGGCCTGCTCCATGTCGCCCTGGGCAACGAGGCGATCCCCGGCGCCGGTTCCGCCGGTGCGACGGTCGACAGTTGGGGCCGGTTCATGGGAGCCGTCTTCGTCGGCTACGGGCTGGCCTGGTTGTGGGCTGCACGGCAGCGTCCGATCCCGGCCCAGGCAGTGCGGTGGCTGGCCGGCATCTTCCTCCTCGGCGGAGTGGGTCGACTGCTCTCGCTCTCCCTGTACGGCTGGCCGCACTGGTTCCAAACGGCGCTGGCGGTGATCGAACTCGGCCTGCCGCCGGTCTTCTTCTGGCTGGCCGACGCAGAGGAGCGCGCTGTGCGCGGCCACGCGAAGGTCGTGCCCGCTGAGGGCTGAGCAAATGCGAACTAGTCCAGATCGAGGAGCCCTCGGGCGGGCGACTGACCCTGTCGATGGACACACGTGATCGTCGACAGGGGCCAGTGCGGAGGCCGTGCGTCCGGGCTGTCCCGGCCGGAGGAGACGCAGCGATCGAGGAACGGGCCCGTACGGAGGGCTCAGGCCACGACGTAACGGGCCCGTAGGGAGGCCTCAGGCCACGACGTAGGGCGCCCCGACGATCCAGCCGCCGCGGACCGGCTCCGGCCACTCCTCGTCGGTCAGCCGGACTTCTTCGCCCTGAGTGACGGTGCCGGGGGAGGCCACCCAGCAGTCCAGTGCGAAGGTGCCGTCGTACAGCCGGTGGATGTCGCGCAGGACGTTGTGGTCACGCTCGCCCGTGTCGGGGTCGACCGTCGTCATGACGCAGCGGGAGCGCAGTTTGAGCACGCCGATGACGGCGTCGCCGATGCGCAGCGTACGGCCGGGCCAGTCCCGCTCGGTGAGGCCGGGGACGCCGCCGATGACCAGGTTGGACCGGAGCCGGCGCGGGTCGTGGCCGAGGGTGTCGGCGGCCCCGTCGGTGATGACCGTCAGGTTGAGGACGTCGAACCTCTCGCGGCCGGTGTAGTGGACCGCCTCCGCGTCGGGCCCGGCCGCGCTGCGGATCAGCTCCTCCACCTCCGGGCTGTCCCACGGGTGCCCGTCGACGAGCACGCTACCGTCCTGCGCGGTGGTCGCCGACAGGCCGAGCAACCGGGAGCGTACCCGGGCGGTCAACAGACCTCGGGAGTCCCGGACGTGGATGTGCCGATCACCGGTCAGGCCGTTGTCGGTGAGCTCGACACTCTTGAGCTGCTCCCCGCGCATGGACTTGACGGGGAATCGCCAGATTTCTCGAAGGTACACGTGAGTCTCTCTCAGGTCCCGGACCGGAGTTGCCAGGCGGAGCGGACGACGGCCGCGGCCCCGGCCTTCCGCTGGGGAGTGCGTGGGGTGCGCGGTGCGCACGCGGTCATTGTCGTGGCGGCCGGGTCGCGGGCCCAGTACATCTCAAGTCACCCATGGACAACTTCCCGCCATGCCGGGGGCGTCGGGCGTGGTCCACTGGCTGGCGGCTGATGGTCGGAAACAGGAGTGAGGGACACCGCGTCTGGCCGTGTGACACGCTGCCGGTCATGATTGTCAGGGTGAGTGAGGCGCGCGTACGTCCTGAGCGGTTCGAGGCGTTCCGGGACATGATCGTTTCGGCGGTACGTGAGTTCCCCGGCCGGTATCCGGGCCTGGTGGATCATGAGGTGCTGCTAGCGCCGCCCGACTCGCTGCTGTACGTCAGCCGGTGGCGCGGTGAGGAGGACCTGGTCGACTACGCCGGCGAGCATTGGCGTGAGCAGCCCGTGGTGCTGCCGGGTGAGGACGAGTATCTCGTCGAACCGCTTCGGGTACGGCACTTCGAGAGCGGGTCTCTGTCCTGACTTCCGCCGCCCGTTCGAGGGTGCTGCCGTCGGGCGGAGCGGGAAGGCAGGGGGAGTCTCGACCACTGAACGTGGGCCCCCGGTCACCACGTGGCTCGCGTGCAGGTGTGAGACTGGGGGCGACCCCCCTCCCGAGCCCGGAT
>NZ_JBHXPI010000077.1:0-3059 GCF_042718575.1 Streptomyces sp. NPDC058579 | reverse complement strand
GGTGGTTTTTGTCCTTCACCCGCCCGCCGTGTTCTGGGGGGGGCCCGGGGGGGGGGGGGTAGGGGCGGGGGCACCCCCCCAACTACACGCCCCCCCCGCCCCCCCCAGTGCGGCACGTTCAGTGGTCGACCGTGGGGACAACCCCGTACCCGTACCCGTACCCGCGTCGACTCGTCGGCCTGGGCGCGGCGCGCATGACCGAATCGCGGCGCGGCCTCGTCTGGCCGCCGGTCAACGCGGGGTCGGCCACCCTGCCGGGGCATCTCCGCCGGAACCCCACGGCGGTGCAATCCCACCCTGGCCGGTGGCACAGACAGGAACGGCGCGACGGCTGTCGATGTGTCAGATCATCAGCAGGAGCCGCGTGTGGGGGACGAGCTTCCGGTTGACGCTGGTGCTCTGTACGAAGATGGTGAAGTCGTCGTTGTGGTCCGGCTTGACGCGTACCTCGGTGTCCGGCAGACCGAGCAGGGCCCGGGCCTGCGGCCCGGTGTAGACCCGGTCCGTCTTCTTCTCCAGCACCGCGATCTGCTTGCGTGCCTGGACCTTCTCCGCCTTGCTCAGCTGGTAGAACGCGCCACCGGTGCGGTAGGTGTGCCCGCACTCGACGACCCAGTCCCGGATCGCCGCGTCACGGGCCACCGGGATCAGCTGGTACTGCGAGGGATTGACCGGGGCGAGACCGGCTGCCTCGATGGTGTCCTTGTTTACGGCCTCCGCGCCGGTGGAGAACACCGCGCGCGATCCACGGATGCCCTGGGCCCGGCCCATCATGAACTTCTCGGTGGCCTCCCGGATGACCTGCCCGGCCTCCTCCAGACCCTGGGTGCTCGTGGCGTCCCAGATCGCGATGTTCTCCTTCGGGAACCCGCACTGCATGGCCTCGCGCTTGCCCATCTGGTCCGGTACGAGAACGGCCAGGGTCCAGTTGTCCTCCTGCGTCCCGATCATCTCGGACACGGCCTTGACCAGTTCACGCGGATCCCTGGCAGGGGCGTCCGGGCAACGGTGGCTCGCGTTCTCCTGCCCGTCGGTCAGCACGAACGTCAGGAAGCTGTGGTCGCCGTACAACTGGGCGGTCTGCGCCAGCTCCCGCTGCGACTTCAGCGCCGCCGCGAGCAGAGCCGTCATGCCGCCGGCCCGGTACATCTGCTTCAGCGACGGCATCCGCAGCACGTCCTTGTCGTAGATGACGCACTCGACCGTGTCCGCGAAGACGTAGACCGTGACACGGGTCTCCTGCTCCAGCTCCCTGGAACGCCGTGCGAGATAGGCGATCTGCTGGTCGGCGACTTCGACGACCTTGCGACTCAGGTGCGACATGGATGAACTGGCATCCAGCACGAGCGCGACGTGATTGATGTAGTTCTGACTTCCCGACATGGCAACTCCCCGTCCTGCGACTTGATGTACCTACCGTCTCACCCACCACTGACAATCGATCTTGGCTCCCAGACCGAAGCCGCCGGCCCTGCGCGGCGAGGAGCTGGAGGCCGCGCGCTGAGGTGCCCGGATGCTGGGCACGCCGGCGGAGGAAGCGAGGATTCGGTCGGCCCGCCGGAGGTGCTGCCCGGCAGAGAAGCCGTCCCGACCATCGCCTCCCCATGTCGTCCCCACGGGGTGTCTGCGCCGGATGGAGTATCGGACAGGCAGGTCTCGAAGCCGCGTCTGATGCTGGGTCGGACACCCTGACCGGGTGCATGTCCATCCGGCATCACCGTGAAGGAGCCCCCGTGCCGGCACACCGTGGAGACCGTTCCCGCTCGCACGTACGTCTGCGTCTCTTGGCGGCTGCCCTGGCCGCGTCCGCACTCGCCGTCGTGGTCCAGCCCGCGCAAGCCACGGGTACGCCACCGCCACCCCAGGACAGCGCCCTGCAGAAGCGGCTGAACGACCTCGTCCGTACCGCCGGAGGCCCGCCCGGAGTGATCGCGCTGCTGCGGCAGGGCGACCGGACGGCGGTCTACCGGGCGGGCGTAGCCGACATCGCGACCGGCCGCCCGCCCCGTACCACCGACCACATGCGGATCGCGAGCGTCGCCAAGGCGTTCAGCGGGGCGGTCGCCCTGCGCCTGGTGGACCGCGACAAGCTGGACCTCGACGACACGATCGGCGAACTCCTGCCCTCACTGCCCGCCGCCTGGCACCAGGTGACGCTGCGCCAGCTGCTCAGCCACACCAGCGGGCTGCCCGACTTCTCGACGGCGCCCGCGTTCCTCGAGATCCTGCAGGAGGACCCCAGACACCACTTCGACTCCCGCCGGCTGCTCGACTTCGTCGCCGGGGAGGACCTGGTGTTCCCGCCGGGATCGCGGTACGAGTACTCGAACTCCGACAACATCGCGGTCGCGCTGATGGCCGAGGCGGTCACGGGACAGCGTTACGAGAAGCTGCTCGACCAGCTTGTGTACCGGCCCCTCGGCCTGAAGGAGACCAGCCTCCCTCAGGGCTACCGATTGCCGAGGCCGTACCTCCACGGTTACGACGTGACTCCGCCCGCCCCGCCGGAGGACATCAGCGAGGTCCTCAGCGCGTCGGGCGTCTGGGCCTCCGGCGGCATCGTCTCGACACCGAACGACCTCAACGCCTTCGTCCGTGCCTGGGCCGGCGGACCCGGCTTCCTGTCCCGGGAGACCCGCCACCAGCAGCGGACCTTCATCCCCGGCGCCGCGTCGGAGCCCGCCGGCCCCGGCGTCAACGCGGGCGGACTGGCCATCTTCCGCTACAAGACACGGTGCGGCACGGTCTACGGTCACACCGGCAACTTCCCCGGCTACACCCAGCTGGCGGCCGGCACGGCGGACGGCAAGCGGTCCCTGACGTTCTCGATCAACACCCAGACCAGCAAGAGCCTCAAGCCGGAGCTGCTGGCCAAGGTCCGCGCGGTCCAGGAGGACTTCGTCTGCGCCCTACTGCGACGCTGACCGTGCGGTAGCCGGCAGGGCCGGCCCGCCGGGTGCGGCAGCGGAGCTGTTGCTGTGGTGGGGGCCGCGGGGGGGCCGGGGGGGGCCCCCCGGGGCCCCGGGGGGTGGGGCAGATAAGGGGGGGGGCTTCGAAGG
>NZ_JBHXPI010000076.1:0-15644 GCF_042718575.1 Streptomyces sp. NPDC058579 | reverse complement strand
TCCCCCGCTTAGCCGGGACCTGCTTCGACCTTTTCTCCCGGCCGCTCCGGCCCCCCCCCCGGAACGTCCTACGACGTTCCGGGGGCCGGCCCTTCGTCATGCCCGCGCGGCCGGCGTCCGCTCCTCGCCCGTACGAGGACGGCCCACCGCGCCACGGGCCGTGGCCCGCAGCCGCTGCCGTACCCCGCGCACAAGCCGCCCGGCCGTGTAGCCCGCACCGAAGACGAACCGCATCGACGGCCCGTACGAAGGAGCCGTCAGCAGCCCCGCCAGGAACAGGCCCGGCCGGGACGACTCGAAGAGCGCGCCCACCTCCGGCGCCCCGCCCGCGCCCACCGTGCGCAGCGAGCTCCGGAGCGCGGGGGAGAGCACCCCGGCCCGGTCCAGACTCGGGGTGAACCCGGTCGCCGCGATGACGTGGTCGGTGGTCAGGACGGCAGGCCCCTCGGGCCCGGACACCTCAAGACGCAGCCGCTCGTCGGCGGTCGGCTCCGCCGCGACGATGTGCGTGCCGAGGCGTACGTCGCCGACGGCCGCGAACCGTTCGCGCAGCCACCACGCGCCCGCCGGGCCGAGCGCCGAGTCGAAGATCCGCTCACGGGTGGGCGCGGGCAGCCGCCGGAAGAGCCCGGGGGTGTCCGCGTACAGCCGGTTGTGCCAGCCGCAGCCGAGGCCCGTGTGCGGGGCGCGCAGCGACTGCCAGAGGCCGCGGTCGAGGGCCGGCGGGAGGGTGTTCCAGTTCAGCCGGTCCGAGCGGGCCAGGATCCGGGTGTGGGCGCCCTGTTCGGCGAGGATCGCCGCCGTCTCCAGGGCCGCCTGACCGGCGCCGACGACGGTGACGTCCCGCCCGGCGAAGCCGTCGAGGTCGCCGTGGTGGCTGCTGTGGGTGACGTACGCGCGCGGCAGCCCGCGCAGGGGGCCGGGGATCTCCATGAACGGCAGGACGCCGACGGCCAGCGCCACCGTCCGCGTACGGAGCGACTCGCCGTCCTCCGTGACCACCTCGAAGCCGTCGGCGTGCGGGGCGACCGAGGCGATCAGCCGCTCGTCGAGCGCCGGGACCGTCTGGCGGGCGAACCAGTCGCCGTAGTCGGCGAAGAAGCCCACCGGCAGCGGGACGCCGTGCTCGGCGCGGACCCCTCGGAACGCCGCGAACGCGTCGAGCCCGTACGCGCCGCGCGGGTCGGAGAGATGCGAGGCCCAGGGCTCGGACTTCAGGAACATGCCCGAGGGCATGGCGTGCCAGGACTCCATCGGGCGGCCGAAGGTCCGCAGGTTCAGGCCGTGGGCCGCCGCGTGGGCGGCCACGGAGAGCCCGTAGGGTCCGGCTCCCACAATCACCAGGTCGTACATGGTGCCTTCCGTTGTCATCGTCGGGTCATGCGGTCGGAGGCGGTACGGGCCGCCGGCGGCGACGGTACGGCCGCCACCCTCCGTCGGTGGCTCGGGGAGAGCCGTCGACGGAGCGTCACCAGGCCCTTGCGCAGGACGTGGAGGAGCCAGGTCCCGGCCATCGCGAGTGCGGGCGCGAGGTCGTCGGCGGCGAACCAGGCCGTCTCCGTCCGCCCGCGCGGGCCGTCCGCGCGCCGCCGGCCCGGCGAGGTGAGCACGGACAGCGCCGCGTAGTTCTCGACCACGAACCCGCGTCCGTACGAAGGGGAGTGCGCCGGGACCGTACGGCCGGTCAGGTCCAGGTGCATCGCGCGGACCACGTCGAGCCCGTCCGGGTCGGCGAAGAGCCGGAACTGCGCGCCGGGCCTGGGGTTGAAGTCGAGCAGGTGGTACGCGCCGGTCGCCCGGTCGAGCCGGAAGTCCAGGTCGAATACGCCCCGGTAGCCGAGCGCGGCGAGCAGCTCGCCGGCCATCCGCTCGACCACCGGGTTCGCCGTCCAGCGACCCACCGCCGTGAGCCCCGCTCCCTCCGGCCACGACCGCTCCTTGCGCCCGGCGGCCCCGGCGGCGACGCGCCCGGCGGAGTCGGCGTACCCGTGGAAGAACCAGTCCAGGTCGCGGCCCGGCGGCAGCAGGCCTTGGAGCAGCAGCCGGCTGCCGGCCTCGGGCGTACGGGCGTACAGCGCGCGGACCTCGGGGAGCGACCGCGCGATCGAGGTGGAGCGCAGCCCGCTGCCGGGCGGGAGCAGCCAGGGGCGGCTCCACTTGGCGACCACGGGCAGTCCGAGCGCCCAGGCCATGGCGGCCGCCTCGTCGGCGCTCTCCGGGAGTTCGGTCGGCGGGTGCGGCAGCGACAGGGCGCGGCAGGTCTCGGCGAGCTCGGCCTTGTCGGCCACCCGGGCGAGCCGGTCCGCCGACTGGTCGGGCAGGAGGTAGCGGTCCGTCAACTCCGCGCGGTGCTCGGCCAGGGCGAGGGCGCCGAGGTCGTCCAGGGGGACGAGGAGCGCGGGGGTCGCCAGGTCGGTGGAGAGCCGGAGCAGGAGGTCGGCCAGGGCGGCGGGGAGGGCGGAGGGGGAGAGCGGCGCGGGGCGGGTGTGGACGGTCCGGACGTAGCGGGAGCGGGCGGCGGGGGTGGTGAGCGATTCCAGGACCGCGTGGACCGGGACTCCGGCTCTGCCGAGGGAGCGTGCCGCGCCGAGCGTGCCGTGATGAAAGGGGTTCCGGTCGAGTCGCACGAGGACTGCGGGGACGCGGGTGTCAAAAACCGGCACGGCTTTCCTTCGTCTCGGGTGCCCCAACTGGGCGATGAAATACACCAATGGACTACTGATCAGATCGGAGTGGAGTTCACGGTCGGCTTATTAGGAATACTTTCTGAGGATCTGACTGACGGATCATCAAATGGCGTAGTGCGCGAAGGAGCGGCCATGGCAAACAGGAAGCGGAAGTCATCGAGTGTGTGGCTGGGGGTGTTCACCGCAGGTCTCCTCGCGTCAGGTTCGGTCGTGCTGTCGTCTCCGGCCCACGCCGCCGAATCCGTAACGACACGGGACCCCCAACCGACTCTCTCCACCGCCCTGGGCGCGTTCCTCGAATCCGGACCGTTCGGCGTCAACCGGATCGGCCAGCTGGAGCGCTGGCTCGGTGGCCGGGAGCTCCGGGTCGGTCACACCTACCTCCCCGGCGACCTCTGGTCGAACATCGAGAGCCCGCCGGGCTTCCTGGACGCCTGGGCGAAGTGGCGGAACCAGCAGGCCGACCGGCTGTTCGTGCTGAACGTACCGATGTTGGAGCGGAACGAGGCCGGGGTCTCCGACTACGAGGTCCGCCGGCAGCTCCAGCTCGGCGCGGCGGGGTACTACGACCACCACTTCAAGACGCTGGCCGAGCGGCTCGTCGCACTGAAGGCCACCGACACCGTCATCGTCCTCGGCTGGGAGATGAACGGGACGACGTACACCCACCGGTGCGCGCCGGATCCCACGGCGTGGAAGAAGTACTGGACGCGGATCGTCACGGCGATGCGGTCCGTTCCGGGCCAGGAGTTCCGCTTCGACTTCAATCCGAGCCGGGGCACGGACGCCATTCCGTGGACGCAGTGCTATCCCGGTGACGACGTGGTCGACATCATCGGGATGGACTCGTACGACCAGCCGTCGGGGTCGAGTTTCGACCAGCACGTGAGCGAGCCGTACGGGCTGCAGAAGCAGGTGGATTTCGCGGCCGAGCACGGCAAGGAGATCTCGTACCCGGAATGGGGTCTTTTCCGGAACGGGGACAATCCCGAGTACATGCGGCGGATGCTCGAATGGATGGACGAGAACCAGCCGCT
Source organism: Streptomyces sp. NPDC058579 (assembly GCF_042718575.1). Lineage (NCBI taxonomy): Bacteria > Bacillati > Actinomycetota > Actinomycetes > Kitasatosporales > Streptomycetaceae > Streptomyces > Streptomyces sp. NPDC058579. The sequence goes on along the minus strand of NZ_JBHXPI010000076.1, from coordinate 11,920 downwards.
CTACCACACGATCACGGACTACTGCCCGCACGGCGTCTGGCAGTGCGACAACAACCCGCGCTCCTCGCAGGTCTTCCGCGACATGCTGTCGGGCGTGGAGCCGGAGATCCCGGAGATTCCGGAGGAGCCGGAGGTACCCGAGGTCCCGGAGGAGCCGGAGCTTCCCGAGGTACCTGAGGTGCCGGAGGTACCCGAAGTACCTGAGGTCCCGACGGAGCCCGGGCTGCCGGGGGTCCCGACGGAGCCCGAGGTGCCGGAGGTGCCGGAGGTGCCTGAGGTCCCCGAGGTGCCGACGCAGCCCGAGGTCCCGACGAACCCCGTACCGAAGCCGGAACCGAAGCCCGAGCCCAAGCCCGAGCCGAAGCCGGAACCGAAGCCGGAACCGAAGCCCGAGCCCAAGCCCGAGCCCAAGCCGGAACCCAAGCCCGAGCCCAAGCCGGAGCCCCTGCCCCAGCCCGTGCCCGTGCCCGAGGAGACCTGCTGGACCCTGGACCTCGGTTCGTGGGTCGAGAGCTGGACCGGTGGCAAGGTCTGCGTCCCCAAGGTCGACATGAACTGGAAGGACGAGGTCGAGGCCGAGGTCAACGACGCCTGGGAGGACGTCCTGGACAGCGACACCTGGCCCTTCTGACGCCCACCCCCGACGGCGGCGGAGGAGATCATCCCCCGCCGCCGTCGGTCCGTCCCTTGAGCCGTCCCGGCAGCCGCCCGAGCGCCCGCCCGACCCAGGCCCGTTCCCGCGCCTGCCGGGCCGCCCAGCGCCTGCCGTCCGCCGCGCCCGCGCGCAGCCACAGCAGCGGAGCCGTACCGTTCCCCGCCAGCATCAGCCGCTGGTTGGGGACGGTCTCCGGCCGCCAGTGCTGCTTGTACGGTTCGGTGCCCCGCAGCATGCTCAGGGTCGCCCGCCCGCTCGCGCTGGTCTCCCGCGCCCCGTGCCGCAGCAGCATCGTGGCCACGTCGACCTTCCGCTCGCGCAGTACGGGATCCGCGCCGTACAGATAGCCGCCCGCGAGCCGCGGCGACATCAGGGTCAGGTCCGTCGCGACGAGGTTCCCGCCGAGCCGGAACTCCGTCACCCGCGCGTCCCCGCGCTCGACCATGGGCCGCACGGCCCGGGCGAGATGCTGGGCGAACCGTTCGCTGGTGTGCTCGACGGTCACGCCCCGGCCCTGCCACTGCAGCTGATGCAGCTTCAGGAGCCGGTCGAGGGCGTCCGGCACCTCGTCCCCCGGCACGATCCGCTCGTCGATCCCGAGCGCGTCCAGCTTCCGCAGCTTCGCCCGCACCCGCTGGGCCTTGCTCGACGGAATCCGCTCGAGCAGGGCGTCCATCGGCACGGCGGGCAGCTCCAGACAGAGCGAGTCGGGCAGCCGCCTGCGCGGCCCCCGCCAGCGGGCGAAGACCTGTTCCGCCGCCGCGCCCGGCCGGACCTCGCGCAGATCGATCACCGCTCCGCGCGCCGCCCGGGCCAGCGCCCGCGCAAGGGCGGGTGCCGCCTCCGGGCACGCGTCGTCGAGCAGGACGTCCGTGAAGTCGGTGATCGCGCCGCCGAGCTGGGTGAGGACCGGGAGCGGGCCACGGGCGCGCATCAGGGGCGCCGCCGCGACCAGTTCGCCGTCCTCCCGCCGTACCAGCACCACGCGCAGCGCGCCCGGGGTGCCGTACGACACCCACCAGGAGTGCAGCCAGGAGTGCGACTGGAACGGGGTGGCCGTCGAACAGCGGGCGTACAGCGACGCCCACCGCTCGGCGAGCCGGCCGAACTCCGCGCCGTCCGAGCAGACCTCGGCTCTCACACCGTCTCCGGTTCCGGCTGCTCCTGGCCGACCGCCGGTCCTGGCACGGCGGCGGCCGTGGCCTGCCGGGAGTGCCGGGCCTCCGCGCGCGCCGCGCGCTGCGGCCGCACGAGCAGCGCCAGGCCGCCCAGCAGACCGCCCGCGCAGCCGCCGACGAGCGCGGAGAGCGAGGCGGAGGGCGAGACGGGCGCAACCGGCTTGGTGGCGCGGGAGAACTGCACCACCTTCACGCCCGTGCTCCCCGAGACGTGCGTGCTGTTGAGGACCAGGGCGCGGGCCACGCCGTCCGCCATCGAGACGGCCTTGCCGGGGGTGGTGGACCGCGCGGTGATCGAGATCATCGGCGCGTCGGGGGAGGTCGCCGCCTGCACGTTCTCGCGCAGGGTCGCGGCCGGGACGCCCGCCCACACCTGCGCGTCGCCGGTCACCGCGATGTCGGTGGCGACCCGCCCGTACGCCTGGGCGAAGCCGAGCGCGGCGGCCGGGTCGGACTTCTCGCCGGGGACCACGATCACGTAACTCGTGGCCGCGTACTGCGGGGTCTTCACGACCCCGTAGCCCGCGCCGAGGGCCGCGCCGATCAGGACGGACGCGGGCAGCACGAGGAAGCGGCGGGGGGTGCGCCGGGCGGCGGCGGTGAGCCGGGCGCGGCGGGGACTCGGGGGGCTCATCGGGGACTTGGGAGACATCGGTGGACTCACTTCGAGAGGGGAGGGGTGCCGTGGACGGCCTGTTCGTAGAGGGACAGCAACTGCCGGGCGCTGTGCGCGATGTCGTAGCGGCGCGCGGCGGCGGGCTGCGGGAGCCGGGCGAGCCGGGCGTCGCGGATGCCGCGCAGCGCGGAGACGAGTTCGGGTACGGACCGGCCGACGCGCCGGGCCCCCGGGGCCTCGTCGGGCGCCAGGTCGTCGACGGCCGGGCAGGCCACGTACAGCGCCGGAAGTCCGGCGGCGAGGGCTTCGACGACCGCGAGCCCGAAGGTCTCGTCGGGGGAGGTGGAGACGAAGACGTCCATCGCCGCGAGCAGCGACGGCAGGTCGGGCTCCGTGGAGTCGGCCGGCGGCGGGTCCTCGCAGGCGCCCGTGAGCAGCACCCGGTCGGCGGCCCCGGACTCACGGGCCGCGGCGAGCAGCCGCTCGCGCTCGGGGCCCTCCCCGACGAGCACCAGCCGCGCCTGAGGCACCGCTGCCACCGCCTCCACGAGACGGTCGAAGCGCTTGCCGGGCGCGAGGCGGCCGACCCCGCCGACGACGAACGCGTCCTCCGGCAGGTCGAGCAGCTTGCGTGTCAGGCGGCGCGCGGTCTCGTCGAAGCGGAAGCGCGCCCGGTCGATGCCGTTGGGCACGACCTCGATCCGGGGGCTCGGCACGCCCCAGTCGGCCAGCCGGCGGGCGACGCTCGGGGAGACGGCGACCGTCGTCGTGCCGAGCCGCTCGGTCGCCAGGTACAGCGCGCGGGTACCCGCGGAGAGCGGGCGGCCCTCGATCTGCGTCTCGCCGAGGGAGTGTTCGGTCGCGAGGACCGTACGCACCCCGCCGAGGCGGGCCGCGAGCCTGCCGTACACGCACGCCCGGTACAGGTGCGTGTGGACGAGGTCGTACCCGCCCCGGCGGACGATCCCCGCGAGCCGGGGCAGCGCCCCCAGGTCCCGGTTGCCTGCCATGCCGAGGTGCGTGACCGGGACCCCGTCGGACTCCAGGCCGCGGGCGACCGGTCCCGGGTTGGTGAGCGTGACGACCTCGCTGCGCACCGGCAGGTGACGCAGCATCAGCCGCAGCTGCTGCTCGGCGCCGCCGATCCCGAGGCCGGTGATGATGTGCAGGACCTTCATGGCGTCTCCTGGAGGCTTCATGACGTCTCCTGGAGGACGACGCGTCCGAGGTCGTCCGGGTGGCGGCGGCGCAGCGGGTGCAGCAGCCGCTTGACGGTCAGCCGCCAGGAGGTGTCCTCCTCGCCGATGTGGACACGGGGCAGCGCGTGCGCGCAGGTCAGCGGGCCGGGGTCGATGGCGCAGCCGTAGCGGTACCCGGCCTTGCGTACGGCCAGGACCGCGCGGTCGTCGACGTCTCCGTACGGGTAGCAGAAGCCGTCCACCGGCGCGCCCGTGATCTCCTCCAGGAGCTCCCGGCTGCGCGCGGTCTCCCGGGTGAGGGCCGTCGCGTCCAGGGTGGGCAGCGAGACGTGCCGCAGGCCGTGCGAGCCGATCTCCATGCCGGCCTCGGCGACCCGCAGGATGCCGTCCTCCGAGAGCAGCGGCTTGCGCGGTCCTTCGCCGTCCCAGGCGTTCTCGCCGCCGATCCGGCCGGGCAGGACGTACACGGTGGCGGTGAAGCCGTGGCGGCGCAGCAGCGGCAGCGCCGATTCGACGAAGTCGGCGTACCCGTCGTCGAAGGTGAGGCCCACGAGCCCCTTCGCGCGGCCGGCCGCGCGCGCGGCGAGCAGTTCGCGGACGGAGACCCCGCGCAGCCCCCGGTCGCGCAGCCAGTGCAGCTGCCGGGCGAACCGTACGGGAGAGACCGTCACCCGGTACGGGTCATCCGTGGTGTCGGCGATCGAGTGGTACATCACCACCCACGGGGGCGGCTTCGGCAGCAGTCGACGGATCGCGGCGGTGGGGGGCGCCGTGGCAGCGGGCATGGGCGAGCCTTCGGGATGCGGTGCGGGTGAGGGGTGGGATGTCCGGCGCACGGGCGGCGCAGGCGATGAAGAGCAGGAAGACGCCGACGCAGACCACGCTCGCGACGGTGAGGGAGAGCAGCGCGGGGGCGATCAGGACCGAGCAGAGCCAGCCCGCGCCGGTCGCCCAGGCGGCCGCGGTCGCGAGCCGCAGCAGCCCCTCGCCGAGGTAGCGGACCCGGACCGGGATGGCCTGGCGGTGCGCGCCGCCCAGCATGAGGACGGCGGTCAGGGTGATCCCGAGGGCGTTGGCGGCGGCGATGCCGACGGCCCCCCACCACCCGGCGCCGACCACCCCGGCGACGGCGGTCAGGGCGAGACCTGCGGCCATCGCGGCTGCCGGGTACCAGAGGGGGCGGGCGGCGGAGAAGTAGCAGCGGACCAGGGTGCCGACCGTGGTCTGGCCGAGCAACCCGAGGGCGTAGACGCGCATCACGGCGGCGGTCGCGTCGGTGTCGCCGCGGTCGAACGCGCCGCGCTGGAAGAGGACTTCGACGATCTGGGGGGCGGCCGCGATGACGATCGAGGTGCCGATCAGGACGACGACGGCCGCGAGCAGCAGGTCGCGCTCGACGCGGCGCCTCGCGCCGTCCGCGTCGCCCGCCGCCATGGCACGGGCGACGACGGGGAAGCTGACCGTGCACAGCATCAGCGACAGGATCATCGGCATCTGCGCGACCTTCTGCGCGTAGTTCAGATGCGAGATGGAGCCCGAGGGGAGCGGCGAGGCGAGGAAGCGCTCGATGAGGATCTGCGACTGGCGGCAGACCGTGAAGGCGATGACGGGGGCGATCAGACCGAGGACCAGGAGACGGCCGTCGCCGCCGCCGCGCTCGCCCTGCGGAACGCCCGGCCGGCCGCGCAACTCCCGGATCAGGTACGGAGCCTGGACCGCCACCATCAGCGCGCCGCCGACGGCGACCCCGGCCGCCGCCGCCCGTACGCCGAAGGGTTCGCGGAGCACCACGATCGTGCCGATGATGCCGATGTTGTACGCGACGTAGATGGCGGCCGGGGGCAGGAACGAGCCGTGGGCGCGCAGCGCGGCGGAGCAGTACCCGGCGAGCGCGAACGTCAGCACGCAGGTCGCGGTCAGCCGCGTGCAGTCGACGGCGAGGCTCGGGTCGGGCAGGCCCGGCGCGAGCGCGGAGACGAGCGCGGGCGCGGCGAGGATCAGGACCCCGGCGAGCGCGGACATCGCGAGCACGAGCCGCGGCAGCGTGGAGCGTACGAGGGCGCGGACGGCACTGCCCCTGCGGGTCAGGGCGCGGCTGAACGCGGGCACGAGGATGAGCGCCATCGCGTCCTCGATGAGCAGCGTCGACGCGAACTCGGGCACGGTCCAGGCGACCAGGAACGCGTCGGTCTCGGCCCCGGCGCCGAAGTAGTGCGCGAGGCTCTGGTCCCGTACGAGCCCCAGGAGGGCCCCGGCGGCCGTGAGCCCCGCGGTCACGGCGGCGGCCCGCCGGAGGAACCCGCCGCCCCCGGCGGCCTTCGGCGCTCCGTGCCGGCCTCGGGCGGGTGCGTCCTTCGGCGCGGGGGTGGGGGCGGGAGCGCCGCGCCCCGGACCGCCCTGCCCCGGGCCGCCCCGCCCCGGGCCGTCGCCCCGCCGGCCGCGCGGCCGCCAGTCGTCGGGGTACGTCACGGCGGGCGGCAGGCCACCCTCGGTGCGGGCGCCCGCCCCGGCGGCCTGGGCCGGAGCGCCGTACGGGACGGGCGGGACGTGGGCCGTCGTGCCCGCCCAGCGCCGGACGCCCGGGGCCCACGGGTCCGCCCACACGGGCGTCCCGGGCTCCCCGGGGGGCTGCGGAGGCGGCAACCGGTCCGTGGACTCGGGCTCACCGCCCCACGGGTCACGCACGTTTCACCTCCGCCAGCGACCACCACGCCGCCAGGCCGAGCACGACCGACATCAGGACCGTCGAGGGCCCGCCGATGTCCGCGTAGAAGAAGTCGATGAGCTGCCACGACAGCAGCCCGATCGCGACCAGGCCCATCCGCCGCACCGCGCCCACGAGCAGCGCCAGCCAGCTCCCCGCGAGCGTGAGAAGGCCGAGGAGGCCCTGCTCGCTCAGCACGAGGAGGTACATGTTGTGCGGGGAGAGCAGCGGCTGCTTGCGGAACGCCGCGCCCGCCCCCGCCGTGTCGCTGCCCGAGGACAGCGCGAGCGAGGCGTGCGAGTCGCGGTACGCGGGGAAGCCCTTCAGGCCCACCCCCGTCAGCGGATCCGACTCCCACATCCGCCCGGCCGCCGCCCACATCGTGTACCGGTCCGTCACCGACTGGTCCGGCGCGCCCGCCACCTGCGTGATGCTGGTGACCCGCTCCTTCACCATCGCCGAACCCACCCCGAGCCCGCCCACCAGGACCACCGCGAGCGCGCCCACGACGAGCGCCACCCGCCCGGCCCGCCGAAGGCCCGAGAGCACCAGCTGGATCGCGATCGCGAGGACCGTCGCGATCCACGCGCCCCGGCTGAAGGAGAGGACCAGGGGCAGGAAGAGCAGCCCGGCGCAGACCAGGGCGGCGGTCCGCGCCCGCCCCCGCCCGCTCCCCAGCGCGATCCCGGTGACGATGACAAGCCCGTACGAGACGACGGTCGCCATCCCCATCACGTCCGTAGGACCGAACGTCCCGACCGCGCGGATGTCCTCGCCCTGGTACGAAGCGCCCGTCCCGGTCAGGTACTGGACGACCCCGACCGCGCCCTGCAGCAGCGCCAGACCGACCAGCGCCCAGGCGACCACCGCGAAGTCCTTGCGGTCGCGGATCATCAGCAGCACGGCAGCCGGCACGAGCACGAAGATCTGCACGTACCGCGCCACGCCCGGCAGGCTCGCCGCCGGGTCGCCCGAGGTGATCGCCGCCAGGCAGATCCCGAGCACCGGCAGCCCGAGCACCACCGCCGCCGCGCGGCTGAGCGGGCGCGCCCCGGAACGCATCACGCGCACCAGGCAGATCAGCACGAGCAGCCCGGACGCCGCGTCCGCGATCGTTCCCGTCCCGCCCGTACCGCCCTCCGCGCCGCCCCCACCGGGGACGAGCAGCAGCGCGATCACCGCCAGGACCGGGGAGAGCGCCCCGGCCCGGCGCGCCCAGTCCCGTACGTCGGTCCCGGCCGCTCCCGGCAGAACCCCGGCCGTCGCGGCCGCAGCCGTCGTCATCATCAGCTCCCCGTCGGCCGGACCAGGCCCGCCGCGGTACGCAGCAGGATCCGGACGTCCTGCCAGAGCGACCAGTGGTCGATGTAGTGGTTGTCGAAGCGGCAGCGGTCCTCGATGGACGTGTCGCCGCGCAGCCCGTGCACCTGCGCCAGACCGGTCAGCCCGACGGGCATCCGGTGCCGGTCCGCGTAACCGGCGTGGATCCGGCTGAACTGGGTCACGAAGTACGGCCGTTCGGGCCGCGGCCCGACCAGGCTCATGTCGCCGCGCAGCACGTTCCACAGCTGCGGCAGCTCGTCGAGCGAGGACTTCCGCAGGAAGCCGCCGACCGCGCCCATCCGCCCGTCGTTGGCGACGCTCCACCGGGTCGCCGACTCGGTCTCGTCGGCCGGGCGCAGCGTACGGAACTTCAGCAGCGTGAACAGCCGCCCGTTCTGCCCCACCCGCTCCTGCCGGAAGAGCACCCCCGGCCCGTCGGAGAGCCGGACCGCAAGCGCGCACAGCAGCAGCACCGGCAGGGCAAGGGCGAGCGCGGGACCGGCCAGGAGCACATCGAGCGCGCGCTTCGCGGTCAGCCCCGGCCGCTCGCCCAGCGGCACCACGCGGCGGCAGGCGTACCCCCACAGGTGGTCGCTCATCGCCGCGTCGCGGCCCTCGCCGCCCACCCGCCAGGTGGCGCAGCCGTAGTGCTGGAACAGCGGCACCAGGCTCGTGTCGTCGGTCAGGAAGACCGCGTCGCGCACCGTGTTCTGGATGACCGCCCGGTGGATCTCCTCGGTCGAGGAGAGGACCGGAAGCCCGGGCTCCCCGTCGGCGCGGGCACCGACGATTCCGACCGGCCGGATGCCGTACTCCGGGTGCTGCGCGAGCGCCGCCGCGAACCCGCGGGCGGCCGCCGGCGCGCCGACGACCAGCGCCGAGCGCGGATGCGCCCGGGCCGTACGCCGCCGGCGGGCGTGCACCGCGGCACGCGCCACGCAGACGGCGACCAGTTGCGTCGCGTACGCCGTGCAGAGCGCGCCGGGGCCGATGGCACGGTCGGGGGTGACCGCGGCGACCGCCGCCGCCGTCACGCACCAGGCGACCCCGGCCCGCGCGGCGAGCGCGGGCAGTTCGTCCAGTACGGCGGCCCGGGCACCGCCCGGCCGGTGCAGCCCCGCCTGCGCGTCCAGGACCAGGACGCACAGGGCGACCAGCAGGAACAGGCCGGGCCCGCGCTGCGGTTCGGGCAGCAGCCCGACGGCGAGCAGCACGGCCAGGGCGTCCGCCGCGATCAGCGGTACGGCGGCGAACCGCGCCGGCGCGGGGCGGCGCGGCGGCAGGGCGAGCCGGTCGGAACCGGCGCGCTGCGGCGCGAGGGAGGCGAGTCCGGGGAGCTTGCCCCGGCCCGCCGAGGGCCAGGGGCCCGGTGCGGAAGGAACGCTGGTGCTTTCCGTAGTCACGGCGAAATCGGCTCTCTGTGCTCGGTGCACCGCACTCCGGCCAGCTCGCGGTACACGTCCGCGACGGCCGCGCCGGTGCGCCGCACATCGAATCTGCTGAGTACGTGCTCGTGGGCCTCGCGGCCCAGGGTCCGCCGCTGCTCCGGCCGGCCGAGCAGGCGGCCGACGGCAGTGGCGAGGGCGGCCGGGTCCTCGGGCGGGACCAGGCACAGGGGTTCGTGGCCGGGCGGAAGGCTCTCCCGGGCCCCGTCGACATCGCTGACCACGACGGGCCGGCCGCTCGCCATCGCCTCGAGGGGCGCGAGCGCCATGCCCTCCCAACGGGACGGCAGCACGACGAGATCGGCAGCCCGGTACCAGGGCGCGGTGTCGTCGACGTTGCCGATGAAACGCACGGACGGCGGAGCGGCGGCCCGCAGCCGCTCCCCGTCGGGCCCGTCGCCGACCAGCACGAGCCGGGCGGTCGGGACCTGTTCCAGGACGGCGGGCCAGGCGGAGAGCAGGACGTCCTGCCCCTTCTGCCGGCACAGCCGCCCCACACAGACGACGGTGGGCCCGGCGTCCTCCTCCGCCTCCGCGGGACCGTTCGGGGCGAACCGCGCCACGTCGACCCCGTTGTGGATGACCGACCACTGAGCCCGGACACCGGCCGCCTCGCCGGTACGGCGCTCCGCCTCGCTGACGCAGACGATCCGGTGCGTCCAGCGCGCCGCCCACACCTCCCAGCGGCGGGCGACCGCGCCGACGGCGCCGTCGACCGCCTCGAAGGACCAGGCGTGCGGCTGATACACCGTCGGGACCCGCCCGCGCAGGGCGAGTCGGGTGCAGAGCCCGGCCTTGGCGCTGTGCGCGTGGACCAGGGCGGGACGGACCGTACGGATCACCGCGGCCAGGTCGCGGGTCTCCCGGACCAGACCGGGCCCCGGGTCGCGCCCGGCCCGCCAGTCGAACACCCCGGCGCCCTCGGCCCGTACGGCCTCGGCGAGCGCCGTGCCCGGCGGGCAGGCGACGGCGACCCGCAGCCCCGCGCCGAGCTGGGCGCGGACCAGGTCGACGACGACCCGCGCGACCCCGCCGTCACCCGGCTGGACCGCGTGCAGAACGGAGAAGGGCAGCACGTCAGCGCCGGACGTCCGCCTGGAGGAAGAGCGCGCCGAGCCAGACGGTGTCCTTGCGGGCGCCGAAGCGGACGTGGAATCGGTCGGCTCCATGGCGCAGCGCTCCCCCCAGATCGAAGACGTCGGAGTCGTACCCCAGGGTGTTCTGATGAGCCGGAAGTCGTTCGATACGACCGGTTCCGAAATCGGTGATGCTGGAGTTCATCACGTCGTCGGCGGAATTGGCGGAATCCGCGAGCAGGACACTCTTCGACCGGCTCGTTTCCACCGCGAGGTAATCCCCGGAAGTACCCCTGTCACCGTCATAGGCGACCATCCCGAGTTGTCCCGAAGCACCCTTCGGAACAGTCGTTTCCGCAAGTCCGACGCGCAGTGCGCCGGTCTTCGGACCGATGGTTTCGAATCCGTCCCAGAGGGCCAGTCGGCGCAGCGGTTCGGCCTCGTTCTCGTACGCGACGACCAGCGTCCAGCCGCCCCACCCGCCGACCGCCGAACGGCCCATGGCCACGTTCACCTGGGCCACCGTCCACATCCCGTCCTCGGCCGAGCGGACGAGTTCGGTGACGTCGGCGGATGCCTGGAAGGCGTCGGCGCCGTCCGCCGTGCGGTGGCCGATCGTGGAGTCGGCGCGGACCGCCTTGTACTGGCCCCCCGGCTCGGCGATCAGGACCCGGCCGTTGTCCTTGTGCGGCTTCTGCTCGCCGACCTTCAGGTTCCCGCCCCAGTAGAGCCGGGCGTAACTGACCCGCGAGCCCTCCGGGACCCGGAGTTCGGCGCGACTTGAGTTGTACGTGTTGGGGTCGCTGTCCACGTCGACGTACCCGATGGCGTAGCCGTCGTTGCGCGTGGCCGCGCCCGTGGCCGAGGTGTTGGCGGCACGGACGATCCCGCCGTGCTGGACCGCCTGGTAGCGCTGGGCGAAGGGGACGCGGGGGGCTTCCTTGGGCTGGGGCGCGGCGACGGCCGGCAGCGCGGCGGACAGGGCCGCACACGACAGAGCACACAACAGGCCGCGGCGCACAGCATGAACCGCTGAATTCCGCATAGAGGTTCTCCGCTTAGATGAGAGAAGCAAGGGAACACCCGTGAAGACCGGGGGAGAGGGAGATGCAGACCGCGCGAAAAGGGTGTCCGCGCGGCTGGACCGGAAGCAACGTTCGGGAACGTTATAACCCCGACGCCGGGCGATAGTAAGCATTAGATGCTCACAAACGCTAACTCCCGTATCTGTTCGGCAGTTTCCTCGTTGAGCGTGTTGCGCCATTTCTCGGCCATACGCTCGAATGACCCTCCGATGGCCCAAAGATCGGTTGAACGTCACCCGTTCGGGAGAGCAACCGATGAATTGCCGGAGCGTTGTTGAAGGAGCCGGGCGAAACCGTCCGAGCCGTCTCACTGGTCTGTCAACAATCGAGGAGCGCTTCTCCATGTCCCGTATCGCGAAGGCTGTAGTCCTGTCCGTGGGTGTCGCCGCGTCCGTCGCGGGTGCCGCCGGTGTCGCCACTGCCGACGCCGGCGCCGAGGGCGCGGCCGTGAAGTCCCCGGGCGTCCTGTCCGGCAACCTGGTCCAGGTCCCGGTGCACGTGCCGATCAACCTCTGCGGCAACACCGTCAACGTCATCGGCGCCCTGAACCCGGCCTTCGGCAACACCTGCGTCAACGCCTGATCTCGCACGCCGGATCGTGGTCCTTCCGAGGCCGGCGCGCCGCTCCCTTCCGGGGCC
>NZ_JBHXPI010000075.1:0-16385 GCF_042718575.1 Streptomyces sp. NPDC058579 | reverse complement strand
TGCCTTCGGGGCCGGGGGGTCATCGTTTTTATTAACCACACGCCCCCCGGCCCCCCCCCCCACCCGCCCCCCCCCGGCCCCCCCCTTCTTCGTCCTACGTCAGAGGGTCAGCGCATCTTTCCGCCGCGCGGCATCCGCATGCCCTTCGGCATCGGACCCTTCGGCAGCGGCATGTTGCTCATCAGGTCGCCCAGCGCCCGCAGCCGGTCGTTGGTCGCCGTCACCTGCGGGCCCGAGAGGACGCGCGGGAGCTTCAGCATGGTCGTACGGACCTTCTTGAGAGGCACCTGACCTTCGCCGTCGCCCACGATGATGTCGGTGACCGGCACGTCCACGACGATGCGGGCCATCTTCTTCTTCTCGGCCGCGAGCAGCGGCTTCAGCCGGTTCGGGTTGCCCTCGGCCACCAGCACGATGCCCGCCCGGCCGACCGCGCGGTGCACGACGTCCTGGCTCTTGTTCATCGCGATCGCCGGGGTCGTCGTCCACCCGCGCCCGACGTTCTGCAGCACCGCCGCGGCCGCGCCCGGCTGGCCCTCCATCTGCCCGAAGGCCGCGCGCTCGGCACGTCGTCCGAAGATGATCGCCATCGCGAGCAGCGCCAGGATGAAGCCCAGAATGCCCAGGTAGACCGGGTGACCGATCAGGAAGCCGATCGCGAGGAGGACACCGAGTACGACGATGCCCACGCCCGCGACGACAAGCCCGACCTTCGGGTCGGCCTTTCGGGTCATCTTGTACGTGAGGGCGATCTGCTTCAGTCGCCCCTGATTCGCAGCGTCGCCGCTGCCCGTGTTTGCCTTCCTCGCCATGTCCTGAAGTTTACGTGGCCCGGGAAGCGTGGCCAGCCACGGCCTCCATCACATCCTGGGCCTCGACCCGGTCCTTCGCCCGGCGGCGGTCCTCCAGGACCGACGTCCAGGCGTTGCGGCGGGCGGTCCGCTGGCCGCCGGCGAGCAGCAGCGCCTCGACGGCCCTCAGGGCGTCGGTGACGGACGGGATGGCGGTGGCACGGACGTGTGTCGCGGCCTGCATGACGAGGTCCTCCCTCAAGCGTGGATGAGATGAGGTGGGGGGTGGAGCGGAGTGTGGCGTTCCCGCGGTGGCGGTGAGTGAAGCCAGGCTCACAGACTGGTGTTACCAGTGCGTGACCCGGCGGTCAAACACTGATGAAACGTTGATGGGGCCATCTGTACGCCTCCGGAAACGCTGACGCGGCCCATACGAGCCCCCTGAGCTGGGGGGTCGTACGGGCCGCGTCGGTTCCGGCCACTACCTGCCGGTAACTACTTGTGCGCGAGTTCACACAGTGTGGAGGGGGTGGGAGATCAGACCGCCTGGGTCGCGTTGTCGACCTCGCCGCGCTTCTCGATCGCCTGTTGGTACAGCCGGCCCGCGCGGTACGAGGAGCGCACCAGCGGGCCCGACATCACACCGGAGAAGCCGATCTCGTCGGCCTCCTCCTTCAGCTCCACGAACTCCTGAGGCTTCACCCAGCGCTCCACGGGGTGGTGCCGGACCGTGGGACGCAGGTACTGCGTGATCGTGATCAGCTCGCAACCGGCCTCGTGCAGCTGCTGGAGCGCCTCGCTGATCTCCTCGCGGGTCTCGCCCATGCCGAGGATCAGGTTCGACTTCGTGACCAGACCGTAGTCACGGGCCCGCGTGATGACGTCCAGCGAGCGCTCGTAGCGGAAGCCGGGGCGGATCCGCTTGAAGATCCGGGGCACCGTCTCGACGTTGTGCGCGAAGACCTCGGGGCGCGAGGCGAAGACCTCGGCGAGGAGCTCAGGCACCGCGTTGAAGTCGGGGGCGAGCAGCTCGACCTTCGTACGGCCGTCGGCGCGGCCCGCCGTCTGCTCGTGGATCTGGCGCACGGTCTCCGCGTACAGCCAGGCGCCGCCGTCCTCCAGGTCGTCGCGCGCGACGCCGGTGATGGTGGCGTAGTTCAGGTCCATCGTGACGACCGACTCGCCGACGCGGCGGGGCTCGTCACGGTCCAGGGCCTCGGGCTTGCCCGTGTCGATCTGGCAGAAGTCGCAGCGCCTCGTGCACTGGTCGCCGCCGATGAGGAAGGTGGCCTCGCGGTCCTCCCAGCACTCGAAGATGTTGGGACAGCCCGCCTCCTGGCAGACCGTGTGCAGGCCCTCCTTCTTCACGAGGCCCTGCATCTTCGTGTACTCGGGTCCCATCTTCGCCCGGGTCTTGATCCACTCGGGCTTGCGCTCGATGGGGGTCTGGGCGTTACGGACCTCCAGGCGCAGCATCTTGCGTCCGTCGGGTGCGACTGCGGACACGACCGGCTCCCTGTAGCTTCGATTCTTCGGCGCACACCAGGGTACGCCCGTTGTTCATGCGGTTTTGTTTACGCTTGGCCAACCTGTGGCCAGGGCCCGTCATTCCCAGGGCGATTCCCTAGGCGGACGCGGGCACGGACGTGGACTCGTGTGCGGGGGCGGCGTCGGGCTCGGGGATCTCGCGCGCCTTCAGCTCCGCGTTCTCCAGGACCTCGGTGAGGTGCCTCTCGACCACCGGCAGGACGTCCTCGATCGTGATGTCCCGGCCCAGCTCGTTCGCGAGCGAGGCGACGCCCGCGTCGCGGATGCCGCACGGGATGATCCGGTCGAACCAGGTGTTGTCCGGGTTCACGTTCAGCGCGAAGCCGTGCATGGTGACGCCCTTGGCGACCCGGATGCCGATCGCCGCCAGCTTCCGGTCCTCGCGGCGCTGGCCGGCGTTGGACGGGGCGTACTCCGGACCGTTGAGGCGCGGGTCGAACTCGTCGTCCGTCAGCCGGGGGTCGAAGTCCAGGGAGAGCCCGCCCAGCGCGGGCCGCTGCTCGACCGGGTCGCCGAGCACCCACACGCCGCTGCGGCCCTCGATCCGGGTGGTCTCCAGGCCGAACTCGGCGGCCGTGCGGATCAGCGCCTCCTCCAGGCGGCGGACGTGCGCGACGACGTCCACCGGGCGGGGCAGCTTCATGATCGGGTAGCCGACGAGCTGGCCCGGGCCGTGCCAGGTGATCTTGCCGCCCCGGTCCACGTCCACGACCGGCGTCCCGTCGAGGGGGCGCTCGCTCTCCGCCGTGCGCCGGCCGGCCGTGTACACGGGCGGGTGCTCCAGGAGCAGGCACGTGTCCGGGACCTCGTCGGCGAACCGGGCCGCGTGCACCTCGCGCTGCTTGTCCCAGGCCACCTGGTACTCGACGGCGTCCTCGCCGAAGCCCAAGCGGACGAATCGCAGCTCACTCACGGCAATGCCTCCTCCTGGATGCCGTGGCCGGGTTCCGGGGATCGTCCCGGGCCGGTTCGGCACCATGCGTCATTCGCGCCCATGCCACTGTACGGCGGCGCCGCGCGACCCCGGCGGGCCGGTGCGGACGGACACCGAAGGGGCGACGGTCCGTGGTCGTTCCCCTTCCGTACGGCTACGGGCCGTGACGGCGTGTCCCGTCGGGAGAATCGGTTCGCCGCTCCGGGCCCGCCCTGGCGTCAGCCGGCGACGAACGAGGTGCCCACCGGTGGCAACCCTCCCTCCCGTTCCTCACACGATCGGATGAATGTGGGGCGAAGGTGGCGGTAACGGCGGTGAGGGCCGCTAAATTCGCGCCGTTCCAGGAGGGTCCACACGAGGTTCCACCCGGGCCCGGAAGGCAGGAGACCGCACAGCTGATGACGGAACGACCTCCGCAGCGCATCCCGAACCGCCAGCTCGCCGCGCTCATCGCGGAAGCCGGCTTCTCCAACGCGGGCCTGGCCAGACGGGTCGACCAGCTAGGCCTGGAGCACGGGCTCGACCTGCGGTACGACAAGACCTCCGTGACCCGCTGGCTGCGTGGCCAGCAGCCCCGGGGCACCACGCCCGCCCTCATCGCCGAGGTCTTCACCCGCCGCCTCGGCCGCCGCCTCTCCGCGCAGGATCTCGGTCTCGACGCCTGCGCGCCCGTCTACGCGGGCCTGGAGTTCGCCGCCTCGCCAGAGGAGGCGGTCGACATCGTCAGCGGCTTGTGGCGCAAGGACTCCGGCAGCCACGCCGAACTCCGCAAGATCGCGTTCACCCCGGCGGGCCTCGTCGTGCCCAGCCGGGACTGGCTGATCGGGCGCGCCGACGACCGGGTCGCGCGGGGCGAGCCACCGGCGCCGAACGGCCGGCTCGGCCCCGACGGCCGGCTCGCCCAGGACCCGCGCGTCCCGCCGCAGGGCCGGCTCTCCGTCCCCCGGCAGCGCGGTACGGACCGGGGGCCGGGGCAGCGGGTCTCCAGCGGGGACATCTCCGCCCTGCGCTCGGTCGGCGAGCTGTTCCGCACCCTCGACCACGCGTACGGCGGCGGCCACGCCCGTCAGGCGCTCGTGCGCTACCTGGAGCACGAGGCCGAGCCGATGCTGCGCGGCACGTACGGGGAGTCCGTCGGCCGCCGCCTGTTCGCCGCGGCCGCCGACCTGACGCGCCTGGCCGGCTGGACCTCGTACGACATCGCGGCGCACGGACTCGCCCAGCGGTACTTCGTCCAGGCGCTGCGGCTCGCGCAGGCGGCGGGGGACCGGGCGTACGGCTCGTACGTCCTGATCACCATGAGCCGGCAGGCCGTCTACCTCGGCCACGGGCGCGAGGCCGTGCAGCTGGCCCGGGTCGCCCAGCAGGGCGTCGGCTCGGCCGCCCCGCCCGTCGTCCAGGCCCTGCTGCACTCCGTGGAGGCGCGCGGGCACAGCGTGCTCGGCGAGGCGCGGGCGTGCGGGGCGGCGCTCGCCCGTGCCGAGCGCGCCCTTGAGGCGGCCAGGCCCGGGGACGACGTGCCGTTCTGGGCGCGCCCCTTCGACGAGGGGCAGCTCGCCGACGAGTTCGGCCACTGCCACCGCGACCTCCAGCAGTACCGCGCCGCCGCCCAGCACGCCGAACGCTCCCTCCAGCTCCGCGCCCCCGGCTTCGCCCGCAGCCGGCTGTTCTGCCGGGTGGTCCTCGCCTCCGCCCGCCTCGGCCTCGGCGAACTGGACCAGGCCTGCGCCCTCGGCGCGGAGGCGGCCCAGCAGGCCTCCGAGATGCGCTCGGCGCGCGCCCTGGAGTACGTCCGGGACTTCGAGCGCCGCCTGGAGCCGTACCGCGACGCGGCCGCGGTCCGTACCTACCGCGACCGCGTGGCGGCGATCGGCTGAGCCGCGTAGAGCGCGTACCCGTACCGGCACCCGTACCCGTACCCGTACGGACCCCTCAGGCCGCGACCTCCGCCGGGGCGCCCTGCGGGACGGGGATGCCCAGGTCCGTCAGGAGCGCGTGGGCCGCGCGGTGGGCCGAGGTGAGGGCGCCCTGCGGGGTGGCCGTGTCGCGGTGGTCGCCGCAGACGTAGAGACCGGCGAGGAGCCGGACCGGGCGGCGCGGGTCGTGCGGCGGGGGCATCGCCGGGATCGCGTCGGGCGTGTGGTGGAGCGCGAGCAGCTCCCACTCGTCCGTCGACGTCCCGTACAGCGTCGCGAGGTGCTTGCGCACCCGTCGCTCCATGTCGTCGGGCGGGGCGCCCAGGACCGTCGAGGTGACCAGCACCCGGCCGTCGGGCGCGCGTGAGGGGTCGACGGCGCTCATGACCGCCGAGTGCGCGACCGGGCCGCCCGGGTCGGACTCCAGGAGAAGGACCGGGTCCCGCGTAGGCGCCTCGGGGGCCGTGTGGTGCAGGACCGTCACCGCGTGGAAGGCGGGCAGCCGCAGCCCCGGCAGCAGCTCGGCCGCCGTCCGCGCGCCCGTCGCGAGGATCACCGAGCGGCAGCCGAACACCCCGTGCTCCGCCGTCCCGACCCGGTCGATCCCGACCTCCGTGACCCGCACCCCGGTCCGTACCGTGCCCTCCGGGAGCGCCGCCGCGAGCAGTTCGGGCAGCATCCCCGAGCCGCCCTCCGGCACGGACAACCGGCCCCGGGCGAAGGCGCGCAGCGCCAGGTCGGCGTACCGGCTGGACGTGCCCAGGTCGGGGTCGCCGAGCAGGGCCGCGACCAGGGGCCGCAGCACGCCCTGGACGGTACGGGCGGGCAGCCGGGCCGTCAGGGCCTCGCGCGCGGTCCGCTCCTGACGCGTCAGCAGGCGCTGTACGGGGGTCGCCGCGAGCCGTGCGAGGGACGCGCCGAGGCGCGCCTGGTCCAGCGAGGCCGCCGGATTCCGGGGGGCGCTCGCGAGGGCGCGCGCCACCGTGTACGCGCCCCCCACGCGCCAGGCGGCGTGCGGGGACCCCCACCCCCGGCTGTGCGGAGCGCGGCGGCGCGGGTGCGGGAACGGTTCGCCGATCCGCGCGTACCGGCCGTCGCTGTGCACCATCGCCCCCGGCGCGAACGGCCGCAGCGTCACCCCGGCGAGCCCCCGGGTCCGGAGCAGTTCCGCGTACGACGCCGTCAGCAGCGGCCCCACCCGGTCGAGCCGGAAGCCGTCGACGTCGTCGGTGACCAGCCGGCCGCCGACCCGGGGGCCGGCCTCCAGGACCGTGACACCGAGTCCGGCGCTGGTCAGCCGGTGCGCGGCCGCGAGCCCCGCGATCCCGGCCCCGACTATGACGACGTCCGTGACGACATCCGTTTGGCGTGCGGTACTGAGCACGTGCCCCTCCCCAGGTCGGCGCGGCTTGGTGGGAGGCCTATGCCCCCAACCGGCCCCCGGAATGCCCTCGTTCGCATTCAGGGCCTGCCAGCCTCGGACAGCCGCGCCCACCCGCGCCAGCGGCGCGCGCGGGGGTGCACGGAGCACGGGGTCGCACCGCAGGGCTCTAGGGCCTCTCGTTTGGATCATGCCGGGCTCGCGGGGCCTGGCACCGTGCCTCGCCGCGTTGTCGTCGGTTGCCAACGCTCCGCGTTGACGCCCTCCTCCGCCTTGCGATGCACGGCACCAGGCCCCGCTCCCTGATCCGGCCTGATCCAAACGAGAGGCCCTAGTCCGGATCAGGCCGCCGCGCGGATCGACTCGTCGATCGTCGGGAACGCGAACGAGAAACCCGACTCCAACAGGCGGCTCGGCAGCACCCGCTGACTGCCGATCACATCGGTCGCGAACTCCCCGAGCGCCAGGCGCAGCGCGGGCGCCGGGACGGCGAAGAGCGTCGGGCGGCGCAGGACCCGGCCCATCGCCGCCGTCACCTCCCGGTTGGTGACCGGCTCAGGGGCCGTCAGGTTCACCGGGCCGGACAGGGACTCGGTGTCGATCATGTGCCGCAGGGCGGCGACCTCGTCGTGCAGCGAGATGAAGCTCCAGTACTGCCGGCCGTCGCCGAGCCGCCCGCCGATCCCGGCGCGGAACACCGGGAAGAGCCGCCCCCACGCGCCGCCCTCCGCGGCCACCACGAGGCCCGTGCGGGCGTACGCGACCCGGATGCCGGCCTCCTCGGCCGGGGCTCCCTCCGCCTCCCACTCCACGCACACCGAGGGCAGGAAGCCCTCGCCCGCCGGCGCGCTCTCGTCCACGGCGCGCGAGCCCGTGTCGCCGTAGTAGCCCAGCGCCGTGCCGCACACCAGGACCTTCGGCGGCTCGGCGAGGGAGGCGAGGGCCTGCGAGATCGCCCGCGTACCGAGCACGCGGCTGTCGCGGATCTCCTTCTTGTACGCCTCGCTCCAGCGGCGCTCGCCGACACCCGCGCCCGCCAGGTGCACGACCGCGTCGACACCGACGAGCCCGGCCACGTCCACGTACAGCCGCGCGGGGTCCCACTCGACCTCGTCGGCGGTCCGGGCGGGACGGCGGACGAGACGGGAGACCTGGTGGCCGTCGGCGCGCAGGGAGCGCACCAGGGCCGAGCCGATGAGTCCGGAGGCGCCGGTGACGGCGATGCGGGAGCGTTCCATGCGCCCATCCTGCCCTTCCGGGCCCTCGCGTGGCACAGTGGCCGCCATGATCACGCCGGAGACGCGCATACGCCTGGCCGTTCCCGCCGACGAGGACGCCCTCGGGGAGCTCGACCGGTCCACCTGGTCGCCGCTGCACGCGGTGCAGCCCGCCCCCGAACCCCCGTACCGCCCGTTCTTCGACGAGCGGCACCGGCCCGAGGACTACCTGGTGGCGGAGGACGGCACCGGGGTGGTCGTCGGCTATCTGCGGCTCGTTCCCGCCACCTCGCTCGCCTGCAACCGGCACGTCCGCCAGATCCAGGGGCTCGCCGTGGCCGAGAGCGTGCGGGGCCGGGGCGTGGCCCGCGCGCTCCTGCGCGCCGCGATGGCCGAGGCCCGGCGCCAGGGCGCCCGGCGGATCACCCTGCGCGTCCTCGGCCACAACGCCCCGGCCCGCGCGCTCTACGCGTCCGAGGGCTTCGCCGTCGAGGGCGTCCTGCCCGGCGAGTTCTTCCTGGACGGCGCGTACGTGGACGACGTCCTGATGGGCCGCTCGCTCACGCCGTAGCGGCTAGGGCCTCTCGTTTGGATCAGGCCGGGCTCGCGGGCCTAGGTGCCGGGCGGTGTCAACGGCCCCATCCCGCCCATGAGTTCGCGCAGGCAGCGCACCGCCAGTTCGGCCGGGGCGCCCTTGCCGCGGACCGGGGCGTCCGTCTCCGCCCAGGCTTCCAGGGCCACCCGGATCGCGTCCGTGGCCGCCGCCGCCGCGAGCCGTACCTCCAGCGGGTCCGCGTCGGGGCCCGCGAGCTCGGCCACCACGGCGAGCAGCTTCTCCTCCGACTCCTGGTTGACCCGGTACCAGACAGCCCGCAGCGCCGGGTCCTCGGTCGCAGCCCGCAGCAGCCCGCGCGTCCAGCGCAGCCCCTCGGCGGCCTCCTCGTCGGCCCCCGCGAGCGCCTCGGCGATCGACCGTTCGAGGGCGGCCGGCACGGTCGACCCGGGCTCCGCCGCCGCGAGCGACTCCCGCCAGCGGTCCGCGCCGCCCGCGAGGAGCGGGGCGACGGCGTCCTGCTTGGAGCGGAAGTAGCGGTAGAAGGTGCGCAGCGCGACCCCGGCGCGCAGCGCGATGTCCTCGGCCGTCGTGCCGTCAGGGCCGCGCTCGGTGAAGAGCTCGGCGGCGGCGCGCGCGATGTCGAGCTGGGTGGCCGCCTTGCGGCGCTCGGTCAGGGAAGCGGACCTGGTGGTGGGCCTGGCGGCGGGCTGGGTGCTCACCGTACGAGGGTACGCCCCACCTCTGCCGACCTTGCATTTCATGCAACTGTGGCAAAACGTGCCACCTAGGCGTACGGTGTGCTCTGCATCAAGACATCAGGGCATCGAGAAGCTCGCCATCGAGAGGTCGGACAGGACATGAACCGCTACGAAGGACGCCGCGCACTGGTCACCGGTGGCGGCTCCGGCATCGGCCAGGCCACCGTGCTGCGCATGCTCGCCGAGGGCGGTCGCGTCGTCGCCGCCGACATCAGCGAGGACGGCCTCAAGGACACCGTCGCCAAGGCCGGCGCCGCCGCCGACCGGCTCACCACGGTCGTCGTGAACGTCGCCGACGAGGCCTCCGTGCGCGAGGGCGTCGCCGCCGCCGTCACGGCCCTCGGTGGCCTGGACGTGCTGGTCAACGCGGCCGGAATCCTGCGCTCCTCGCACACCCACGAGACCACCCTCGACTCCTTCGAGCAGGTCGTCCGGATCAACCTGACCGGCACCTTCCTGATGATCCGCGAGGCGATCCCGTCCCTCATCGAGGGTGACGGCTCCGCCGTCGTGAACTTCTCCTCCACCTCGGCGCAGTTCGCCCACCCGTACATGGCCGCCTACGCGGCCAGCAAGGGCGGCATCCAGTCCATGACGCACGCGCTCGCCGCCGAGTACGCCAAGCAGGGCATCCGCTTCACCGCCGTCCAGCCCGGCTCCATCTCCTCCGGCATGACCGACGGCACCGGAGCCAGCCGGCAGAGCGTCGGCCCCGGCCTGCCCGAGGACGCCGACCTGTCCCTCTTCATGAAGCTCGCCCCCGCCCTCGGCCAGGGCTTCGCCGGTCCGGAGACCGTCGCCGGCGTCGTCGCGATGCTGGCGAGCGAGGACGGCAGGTTCATCACCGGCACCGAGGTCCGCATCGACGGCGGCACGCACTTCTGAGGCGCCCAAGACCGGTACGGACCCGGGGTGGGACGGCCCCCGGGTCCGTACCTCTTACGCCCGTACGGAGCCTCAGCCCGCCAGCGCGCCGAAGCGTTCCCACAGGCGCGGGTAGCGCGCCGCGAGCGCCGCGTCGTCCGCCAGGTCGAAGGCCACGCCCTCCGGCTCCGCCGGCTGCGGCGGAATCCCCAGGTCGGGCGCCTCGGCCCCGGTGAGCTGCTCGTACGCCTCGTCCGCGGCGAACCCCAGCTCCTCGCCGTCCCCGTCGATCTCCTCGTCGAAGTCGTCGAGCAGCTCGGCGAGGGCGTCCGGATCGTGCACCGCGCCCTCGAAGACCTCCCTGCCCTGGCCGATCAGCCAGCAGCGGAAGTAGTCGAAGGCGTCGTCGCCCGCCCCGTCGAGCAGTACCGCCGCCGCGCCCCACAGATCCCAGCGGTACGCGCGGTTGTAGCGGGCCTCGAAATGGCGGGCGAAGTCCAGCACGGAGTCGGGGTCGAGCTGCAGCAGCCGCTCGACGAGCAGGTCGGCGTGTTCCTCGGGATCGCCCTCGGCGGCCTCTCGGGTCGAGTCGATGATCTCCCAGAACTCCGTTTCGTCCATCACGGCATCCAGCATCGACCGTGGGGGAGGGCGGCGCACCCGGAAACAGCCAAAATCAAATCGGACAGGAGATGTCGTACTTTCCTGTCACGCTCCTTCCATGGAGACCACAACGAAGCCGCTGAGCGGCAGGATCGCACTGGTCGCGGGCGCCACACGGGGCGCGGGACGGGCCATCGCCGTACAGCTGGGCGCGGCCGGCGCCACCGTCTACGTGACCGGGCGCACCACCCGGGAGAGGGTCAGTGAGGTCGGGCGTGCGACCGAGACGATCGAGGAGACGGCCGAGCTGGTGACGGCGGCCGGCGGCGAGGGCGTCGCGGTGCCGACCGACCACCTGGAGATCGACCAGGTCGAGGCGCTGGTCGCGCGCATCGACGAGGAGCGGGGCCGGCTCGACGTCCTCGTCAACGACGTGTGGGGCGGGGAGCACCTGCTCAAGTTCGGCAAGAAGATCTGGGAGACCGATCTGACCGACGGGCTGCGGATGATGGAGCTCGGCGTGCGCACGCACGCGATCACCTCCCGCCTCGCGCTGCCGCTGCTGATCCGCCACCCGGGCGGACTCGTCGTCGAGATGACGGACGGCACCGCCGAATGGAACACGCGGTTCCGGGAGAACTTCTTCTACGACCTCACCAAGAACGCCCCGATCCGGATGGCCTTCGCGCTCGCCCACGACCTGAAGGACGTCGACGCCACCGCGGTCTGCCTCACGCCCGGCTGGCTGCGCTCCGAGCAGATGCTGGCGGCCTTCGGCGTGACCGAGGAGAACTGGCGGGACGCCATCGAGAAGATCCCCGGCTTCGAGATCGCCGAGTCCCCGGCCTACGTCGGCCGCGCCGTCGCCGCCCTGGCCGCCGACCCCGACCGGGCCCGCTGGACCGGCCGGTCGCTCTCCAGCGGCCAACTGGCCAAGGTGTACGGCTTCACGGACGAGGACGGCTCCCAGCCGGACGCCTGGGGCTACATGCTCGCCGGCGAGACGGGCACGCCGGACGTGGCCGACTACCGCTGACGGCGGCCGATCACCGCCGACGGACGCCTACCGGTAGAGCGCCGACAGGCCCTCCGCCGCCCCCACGAAACGGGCCCGGAGGGACTCCGGGCCGAGCACCTCCGCCTCCGCGCCGAGCGCGAGCAGCTGGCTGAAGGCGACCTCCTCGTCCTCCACGAGGAGCGTCGCCGTCGTCCGGCCCGCCTCGTCCTCCGTACCGCCCGCCAGGGCCTCCTCGGCCGCCGCGCGGTCCGTCACGTACGGGAGGCGGCGCGCGCCCGCCTCGGAGAGCCGCAGCACGACCTCGGCGCGCAGGATCGAGCGGGCGAACTCCGCCGCGCGCTCCGCCCAGAACGCGGACAGGTCGAACTCCTCGTCCCGTACGAACCGTTCATCGGTGAGCGCGACCGCCGTGAAGCGGTCCACCCGGTACGTACGCAGGGCCGTACCCGAACGCGCGCACAGGTACCAGACGCCCGCCTTCAGCACGAGGCCGTACGGAGCGAGGTCACGGTCCACCTCGCCGTCCCCGCGGCGGTAGCGGGCGGAGAGCATCCGGTCGTCCCAGACCGCCTCCGCGATCGGCGGCAGCAGGTCCGGGGTCTCCGGCTCCTGGTACCAGCCGGGAGCGTCGAGCAGGAAGCGCCGCGCCGCCGACTCCGGGGCGTCGCGCAGCGAGGGCAGCAGCGCTGCCGAGACCTTCAGCCGGGCCGCCGAGGCCGCGTCCTGAAGGCCCATGTCCCGCAGCGCGCCCGGCAGTCCGGACAGGAACAGCGCCTCGGCCTCACCGCGCGCGAGACCCGTGAGCCGTGTGCGGTACCCGCCGATCAGCCGGTACCCGCCGGCCCTGCCCCGGTCCGCGTACACCGGAACCCCCGCCTCCGAGAGGGCGAGGGCATCGCGGGTGATCGTCCTCTCGGACACCTCCAGCTCCTCCGCCAGCTCGGCCGCCGTCATCGAGGGCCGGGACTGGAGGAGCAGGACCATCTTGATAAGCCGGGCGGCACGCATGAATCCATCATGCGTGCCGCCACTGACAAACCCGGGGCCCTTACAGGCCGTAGCGCTCGCGCGCCTCCTTCACGGCCGAGGCCTGGACCTCGCCGCGACGGGCGAGCTGGGCCAGGGCCGCGACGACGATCGACTGCGCGTCGACACCGAAGTGGCGGCGGGCCGCGTCACGGGTGTCGGACAGACCGAAGCCGTCCGCACCGAGCGAGGACCAGTCCTGCTCGACCCATTGCGCGATCTGGTCCGGGACCTGACGCATGTAGTCGGAGACGGCCAGGACCGGCGAGTCCACGCCCTCCAGCGCCTTGCGGACGTACGGCACCTGCTCCTCGCCACGCAGCAGCGCCGCGTCGGCCTCGAGCGCGTCGCGCCGCAGCTCCGTCCAGGAGGTCGCGGACCACACGTCGGCGCCCACGCCCCACTCGGCGGCGAGCAGCTTCTGCGCCTCCAGGGCCCAGTGGATGGCCGTACCGGAGGAGAGCAGCTGGATCCGCGAGGCGTTCGCCGGGAGGTCCAGGCCGGCCGACTCCGCCGTGTTGAAGCGGTACAGGCCCTTGATGATGCCCTCGTCGACCCCGGCCGGCTTGGCCGGCTGCGGCATCGGCTCGTTGTAGACCGTGAGGTAGTAGAAGACGTTCTGGTCCTCGCCCTCGGCGGCCTCGCCGTACATCCGGCGCAGACCCTCCTTGACGATCGCCGCGACCTCGTAGGCGAACGCCGGGTCGTACGTCAGGGCGGCCGGGTTGGTGGCCGCGATGACGGGGGAGTGCCCGTCGGCGTGCTGGAGGCCCTCACCGGTCAGCGTCGTACGACCGGCGGTCGCGCCGACGAGGAAGCCGCGGCCGAGCTGGTCGCCGAGCTGCCACATCTGGTCGGCGGTGCGCTGCCAGCCGAACATCGAGTAGAAGATGTAGAACGGGATCATCGCCTCACCGTGCGTGGAGTACGCGGTGGAAGCGGCGATGAAGTCGGCCATCGAACCGGCCTCGGTGATCCCCTCGTTGAGGATCTGGCCGTTGACGGCCTCCTTGTAGTACATCAGCTGGTCACGGTCGACCGGCTCGTACGTCTGGCCCTTCGGCGAGTAGATGCCGAGCGACGGGAACAGCGACTCCATACCGAAGGTACGGGCCTCGTCCGGGACGATCGGGACCCAGCGCTTGCCGGTCTCCTTGTCGCGGACCAGGTCCTTCACCAGCCGTACGAAGGCCATCGTCGTCGCGATCGACTGCGAGCCGGAGCCCTTGTCGAAGGCGGCGAAGGCCTTCTCGGCCGGGGCAGGCAGCGGGGCGAGCGGCTGCACGCGGCGGGCGGGGGCCGGGCCGCCGAGCGCCGCGCGGCGCTCCTGGAGGTAGCGGACCTCGGCGGAGTCGGCGCCGGGGTGGCCGTAGGGCACCACGCCGTCGACGAACTGCGCGTCGGAGATCGGCAGGTCGAGCAGGTCACGCATGGCCTTGAACTCGTCCGTGCTGAGCTTCTTCATCTGGTGGTTCGCGTTCTTCGACGCGAAGCCCTCACCGAGGGTGAAGCCCTTGACGGTCTGAGCCAGGACGACGGTCGGCGCGCCCTTGTGGGACAGGGCTGCCTTGTACGCGGCGTACACCTTGCGCGGCTCGTGGCCACCGCGGGAGAGGTGGAAGCACTCCAGGATCTTGTCGTCGCTCAGCAGCTGCGCCATCGCGACGAGCGCGGGGTCGGAGCCGAAGAAGTCCTGGCGGATGTAGGCGGCGTCGCGGGTCTGGTACGTCTGGACCTGCGCGTCCGGGACCTCGCGGAGGCGGCGGACGAGGGCGCCGTTGGTGTCGAGCGCGAAGAGCTCGTCCCAGGCGTTGCCCCACATCGACTTCACGACGTTCCAGCCGGCGCCGCGGAACTGGGCCTCCAGCTCCTGCACGATCTTGAAGTTGGCGCGGACCGGGCCGTCGAGGCGCTGCAGGTTGCAGTTGATGACGAAGGTCAGGTTGTCCAGACCCTCGCGGGCGGCGAGTGCGAGGGCCGCCGTCGACTCGGGCTCGTCCATCTCGCCGTCGCCGAGGAACGCCCACACGTGCGAGGACGAGACGTCCTTGATGCCGCGGTTGGTGAGATAGCGGTTGAAGCGCGCCTGGTAGATGGCGGAGAGCGGACCGAGCCCCATGGAGACGGTCGGGAACTCCCAGAGCCAGGGCAGGCGGCGCGGGTGCGGGTAGGAGGGCAGACCGTTGCCGCCGGACTCCTGCCGGAAGTTGTCGAGGTGCGCCTCGGTGAGGCGGCCGTCGAGGAAGGCGCGGGCGTAGATGCCGGGGGAGGCGTGGCCCTGGATGTAGAGCTGGTCGCCGGAACCGGCGGCGTCGCCGGACTCCTTGCCCTTGAAGAAGTGGTTGAAGCCGGTCTCGTAGAGCCAGGCCGCGGAGGCGAAGGTGGCGATGTGGCCGCCGACGCCGTGCTTGGCGCCGCGGGTCACCATGGCGGCCGCGTTCCAGCGGTTCCAGGCGGTGATCCTGCGCTCCATCTCCTCGTCGCCGTCGATGGCCGGCTCGGCGGAGGTGGGGATGGTGTTGACGTAGTCCGTCTCCAGCAGCTTGGGCAGGGCGAGGCCCGCGCCCTCGGCGTGCTGGAGCGTGCGGCGCATCAGGTAGGCGGCCCGGTGAGGGCCGGCGGCCTTGGTGACGGCATCCAGGGAGGCCGCCCACTCGGCGGTCTCCTCGGTGTCACGGTCCGGGAGCTGGTCGAGCTCGCTCGGAATCTTGCCTACGGGATCGGTCATGATCGCCGCCTTCCGGACAGATGGGGGTGGAGAAGGGGTGCCTTGTCTGGCAGGACAGGGCGAAGGGCCGGGTAACGGCCCGCCGAAGACTGTAAGCCGCCGATCGATGATCGATCAAAGTCTGGAAGGGAAAAACTTCACCGGAACCCCAAAGTCGGCACAGGGTGCCGCGAAAACGGGCACCGGGTGCCTTGTTTTCGCAGGTGAGGGAGCGGATGAGAGGGCACTCGCACGAATGAGCGGGCCCCGGTGCGGGGCCCGCTCATCGGTGTACGGGGGTGATTTCAGGCCCTTGGGGCGCAGCCCAGGACGTGGGCTTTTACCAGGGTGCCGATCTGGGGGTCGCCGCGGCGGAAGGCTTCCACAAGCTCCTGGTGCTCCTCCGCGTACGACTTCTGGACCGTGCCGAGCCAGCGGATCGAGAGCGCCGTGAAGACCTCGATGCCCAGGCCCTCCCAGGTGTGCAGCAGCACGCTGTTCCCGGCCGCCTTCACCAGCTCCCGGTGGAAGCCCACCGTGTGCCGCACCTGCGCCGTGCCGTCGGCCGCCCGGTCCGCCTCGTACAGGGCCGCCACGTGCGGCTCCAGGGCCGAGCAGTCGGCCGCGAGCCGGTGCGCCGCCAGCTCCGCCGCGATCTGCTCCAGGCCCGCCCGGACCGGGTAGCTCTCCTCCAGGTCGGCCGCCGTCAGGTTCCGTACCCGTACACCCTTGTTGGGGGACGACTCGATCAGCCGCAGCGACTCCAGCTCACGCAGCGCCTCGCGCACCGGGGTCTGGCTGACCTCCAGCTCGGTCGCGATCCGGCGCTCCACGATCCGCTCACCCGGCTTCCAGCGCCCGCTGACGATGCCCTCCACGATGTGCTCGCGGATCTGTTCGCGCAGCGAGTGGACGACGGGGACGCTCATGAAGCCCCTCCTTAAGGGACGCGTTGACACTCAAGACAATACGGCGGCGCCCCCCCCCCGGAAAAATTCCGGGGGGGGGGGGCCGCCCGGAGGCGGTGTGAGTATACAAGCCGGCCGCCACCGCCCCGTGAGAGACG
>NZ_JBHXPI010000074.1:0-16404 GCF_042718575.1 Streptomyces sp. NPDC058579 | reverse complement strand
GCCCCGGACTCGGAAGAGTCCGGGGCCGCCCCTTTTCAGCGCCCTACGGCTGCAGCGTGAGGCGTTCGCCGAAGGGGGCGCGGCCGATGATCTGGCGCTTGGCGAGGCCCTCGACCCGTACTTCGACGGCGGTGAGGGAGTGCAGCGGGGTCAGGTCCAGCCGGGTCACGTCCGGGCGGGTCCGCAGTGTGAGGTGGCGCAGGAGCGGCAGCCCGCCGATCGCCTTCAGCTCGGCCGCTCCGAGGGTGACGCCGTCGAGCAGCAGGGTGTGCAGCCGGTCGAGACCCTCCAGGGCCGTGAGGTCCGCCAGCTCCGCGCACCGCTGCAGCGCCAGGGCGTCGAGCGTGGGTGCGAAGGGCGTGAGCAGGGAGAGATCCGTCAACCGGGGGTTGTCGGCGATCGTGAGCCCGCTCAGGGGGTGATCGCGGAGCGCGGCCGTCACCTCCTCCAGGGAGAAGTCGCCCTGGAGGATGACATCGGGGGCGTGCCGCAGCAGCGGGAGCTGCGCGAGCTGGTCCCGGTTCCTGACGAAGAGCCCCATCCGGTCGAGCGGTACGCGCGCCAGGACCTCGCGGGCGAACGCCTCCGCCGGGAAGTTCGACCATCGGAGGGCCAACAGGCCGGCGTGCTCCTCGTCGGCGTAGGCGCGGGCGTACGGCAGGGCCGCCGAGCCCCCGATCTCGCAGATCAGGCTGAGCATCCCGTCGGGCGCGCCCCCCGTTCGCGCGGCGGGCCCGGGCAGCAGGGGAAGGACGAAGTCCCCCAGCCGGGCGAGGGCCTTCAGCTGGTTGCCGCTCCGAAAGGGCAGCACCGAGACGATCGCCTTCCGCACGCGCGCGTGGAGCCCCTCCGAGAGCCAGGCCGCGTGCTGGGCGCACAGGGCGGCCAGGACGTACAGGGTCGTCTTCAGGTTCTTGTCGCGGCTCCCCGAGCCGGCCGCCAGCAGCCCCTCCACCAGGACGGGCAGGTCCCGGCGCGAGCAGTGCCCGGCCGCGAGGAGCAGGACGTCGTGCCACTGCTGCTCGCGCGCGTGCCGCAGGAGCTCCGGTACGAGGTCGTCCTCGACGAACTCCTTGGCCGCCAGGAAGTCCTGGAACGTGCGGTGGGCGAACTGGAAGACGGAGTCGGTCCGTTCGTGCAGGAGACCGGTGCGGTTGAGGAGGTGGGTGAGGATCGCCTCCGGGGTGCCCTGGGCAGCGACGCGCGGCATCCCCGGCAGCGTCCGGTTCAGTTGGTGCAGCGCCTGTTCCCGGGTGAACTCCGTCTGCCCGCCCCGGACGAGCCAGGCCGCGAGCCGCTGCAGGAGCTGCTGGTGCTCCTCCACCGACATCCGGATGCCGTCGGGGGCGTCGATCCGGCGCCGGTCGTCGCGGCTGCCGAGCAGCAGCCTCAGGGCGGAGTCGTAGAGCGCCCAGCGGGTCTCGGGCAGGAACCCCTCCCGTAACCGGTGGAGGGCGCAGATCACCGCGCACAGCAGTGGCGTACGGGCCAGGTCGGCCAGGGTCGGGTTGTGGCGGAACTGCTGGAGCAGGTCGCGTTCGAGGGCGTCGAGGGGCTCGTCGTCGGCGTCGAGCCGGGCGGCGTCGTGCCAGGCCGTGACGAAGGCCTGGATGTCCTCGTCCCGCAGGGGGAGCAGGGTGAGCTCCTCGAACTCCTCCCCGCCCAGCCAGTCCACCTCGACGGCGAGGGGCCGTACGGTCGCCACGCAGCGGGTGCGGGGGTAGCGGGCGAGGAGCACCGACAGCCAGGCGTGGACGGTCTCGCGGTCCTCCTGGGGCACCTCGTCGAGCCCGTCGACGAGCAGCAGCGCCCGGCCCTCGGCCAGGACGCGCCCGGCCCAGCCGTCGGGCGCGGCGTCGACCATCAGGCCCGCCGCGCCGGGGAGTTCGGCGGGGGAGGGGAAGCCGGTACCGCGGGCGCGCAGGGCCCGCAGGGGGACGACGAACGGCACGAGGCCGTTCAGCTCGGCGAGCCGCGGGCCGAGGGTGCCGGCGGCGGCGTGGGCGGCGAGCCACCAGACCAGGGTGGTCTTGCCCGCGCCCGCGTCCCCGCGGAGCAGGACGCGGGGGCGGGAGGCGAGGAGGTCGTCGATGCGCTGGGGGACGGGGGTGGCGGCCGGGTCCCGTGAGGTGGCCTCCAGGGAGAGGTAGGCGGTGTCCAGGTCCCAGTCGGCGGCCCGTCGGCCGAGTTCGTCGAGGCCGAAGATCCGGGTGTGGCGGTAGGCGGCGGCGACGGCCTCTCCGTACTCCTGCTCGTAGGGCGCGTCGGTGGAGCTGTGCGGGGTGAGGGCGGCGAGCGAGGGGAAGGCGAGTCCGGTGGCCTGGGAGTAGGCGCCGCGGAACTCGGTGTCGGCGGCGAGCGCGCTCAGGGGCACGCACTCCACCCGCCGGTGCCCACGGCCCCTCGGGACCTCGCGCACGATCCCGAGCAGCTCGGTACCGGCGAAGACGGGCCCGCCGGAGAGCCCGGCGAGCGGGGACGCCCCGTCGCTCCGCTCGGTGGCCGGGGGCGCGTCGAGCTCGACGACCATCGTGCGGCGGATCAGCCCGGCGAGGGGGAGCAGGGTGCCCCGGTACTGGTCGCTCTCCAGCTTGCGCCCGTCCTCGTACCGCTGGACCTGCGGAAACCCGAGGATCTCGCAGCCGGGCACGGGCCGGTCGGTGGCCACCCGGCCGAGCTCGGTGAGGTTGCGCGTGCCGGTCAGGCTCTCCCGGGCCTGCAGGAGCGCCGCGTCGAGCCGCTGGTCCGACCAGACCACCTGGCAGAGGACGGACGCGCTCCGGCCGGGCAAGGACACCCAGGCAGAGTGGACGGACCGCAGGACATGGGCGCTGGTGAGAACGGTCTGGGTGGTGAGCAGGACGCCGCTGCCCTGGACGCCGTGCGGCTCGGAACGGACGACGACGGGGGCCCTTAAGGAGCCGCGATCGCGCGATGTGGTCAACGCGCGCTGCCCGAGCCGAAGTCGGAGGTGTCACCGGCGTCGTCGTTGCCGACGAGCCAGGGCCCGTGGGTGGTGGCGTCGCGCGGCTTGAGCGTGAAGGAGACGCGATGCGTCTCGCCCCGCGCCCGGGAGGCGTCCGCCCCGGCCTCGACGACCCAGGCCTTGACCTTGGCGCCGCCCTTCACCTCCTTGCGTAGCTCGATCGTGAACTCCATCTCGATGTCCCCCACTTCGAAGGCCACGGGCTTCCCGGTGGCACGGCCGGCGGCCTCGATCAACTGATCGCGTACGGACTCGATGGCGTCGGCGAGTTCTATGTCGGTCATGATCGTGAAGGTATCGGGGGTGGGTGGGGGTGGGCTGGTCATGTGACGAGTTCGACGGTGGGCCGGAGGTGTTCGGCGCCGGTGAAGCGGGCGCCCGTGGCGGCGGCGACGTAGGAGAGCCGTTCCAGTGACGCCAGCGGCGTGAGGTCATGGACCTGGCCGGGGTGCGAGCCCCAGATGAAGAGCTGTTCCAGGTCCGGGAAGGCACGACCGATCACGTCGAGGGGGGCGAAGTTTTCCCCGCACTCCACGTACAGCGAGTCCACCGGCAGTTGCAGTGAGTCCGGCATGGTCCGCAGAGCCGCATCGGACACCGAGAGGAACATGAGCTGAG
The DNA here is from genome assembly GCF_042718575.1 of Streptomyces sp. NPDC058579. NCBI lineage: Bacteria > Bacillati > Actinomycetota > Actinomycetes > Kitasatosporales > Streptomycetaceae > Streptomyces > Streptomyces sp. NPDC058579. The sequence continues at coordinate 12,800 of NZ_JBHXPI010000074.1, read as the reverse complement.
TGAAATCGGCGAGCACCCTCCAGTCGTCCGGGTGCACCGCGCTCTCACCGCGGACCGTGAGCCCGCTGAGGCCGGTCAGGCGACGGAGGACGCCGAAACCTCCTTCGGGGTATCCCGCCAGGTTGAGATTCTCCAGTGCGTTGTCAGTGGGGAGGGACTCGAGGATCTGGGCGATCGAAGCCACGACCCCCAGAATCTTCGCGTTGCTGAGCACGTCGCTCAGCAGGGCAGCGCCGTGCGAGGTGAGGCTGCCGCGGAGATCCAGGCGCTCGGGGCGTAGCCCCAGGCGCACGATCAAGGCAGCGTGTTCGTCGGTCCCCACGGTGAAGTTGAGTTCCGACGGATCCAGCCGGGCGATGATCTCGTCGGCGTACGTCGACGAGTCGAATCGGGGCCATGCCCACATGAGCTGGGAGCGGACCCCCAGGCTCTTGTGGCGGGTGAACCTCGCCAAGTACGGCAGTGCCGCGTCGTCCGTGATGTGTGTCGCCGTGATCACCACCGACCGCGCCGCCTCGTCGTCAAGGCCCTCGGGCCCCGGCAGCAGGTCGAGGACCGCCCGGCCCACCGATGCCAACTCGCGTGCTTCCTCCGGGCTGGACGGCGGGATGACGGCCGCCGTGCGCGCGAGGACCCGATCCCGGATCTCCGGTGCCACCTCCGTCGCGTGGTCGAGGGCAGTCGCCGCCACGACCAGGATCCGCAACCGGGCGCGACGGCCAGGGGCCGCGTCGACCGCGCGCAGCAACTCCTCGAAGATCTCCGCGCATTCGCGCGGGCGCGCGTGGCCGACCGCCATGCGGATGACGTCCTCCCACTGGTCGTCGTCCGCGTGCTGGATCAGCACGCCGATGTCCCAGCGGTCCACGAGTGCCTTCGCAGCGAGGTAGTCCTGGAAGGTGCGGTGCACGAAGTCGACCGTGTCGGCGGTCGGTTCGCGCAGGAGGCCGCTGCGGTGGAGCAGGTGGGTGAAGACCGCCTCCGGGTCGTACCCGGCCGCCTCGGTGATGGCCGGCACCGCCTCCCGTACGACCGACTCCGCGTGCGAACGGTCCATCGTCGTGCGGCCGTTGAGCGTGAGCCAGTACGCGATCCGCTGGATCAGCTGGATCTGCGGGGCCTCGCCCAGCTCGATCCCGTACGGCGTGCCCATGTCCCGCTCGCGGTCCCGGCGGGTGAGAAGCATCGACAGGGCGGCTTCGTAGAGGGCCTTCCTGCCGCGCGGCAGGAAGCCCCTGCGGTTGCGGTGCAGGGCGCAGATCAGACCGCACATGAGGGGGTTGGTGGCGAGCTGGGAGACCTCGGAGGTGGTCCGCAGGGCGTCGAGGAGGGGCTGTTCGTACGGCTCCGCTTCCGGCCCGGCCGATTTGTGCCAGCGCCGTACGAAGGTGGTGACCTCGGCGGTCGACATCGGGGCGAGGGTGAGTTCGGCGAAGCCGTCGGAGGTCAGCCAGTCGTCGCGTACGGCGGTGGGGCGGGAGGTGACGAGCCAGCGGTTGCCGTCGTAGGAGGCGAGGAGGTCGCGGAGCCAGCGGCGGGCGCGCTCGCGCTCCGCCTCGGGGATCTCGTCGATGCCGTCGACGAGGACCAGGCCGCGCCCGGCGGCGAGGACCCGGTCCGCCCAGCCTTCGGGCGGGGAGAGGGGGCAGTCAACGGCGGAGAGGAAGCGGGCGGGGGCGGGGAGCCTCTCGCCGTGGCGGGTGAGGGTACGGAGGGGGAGGACGAAGGGGATGCGGTCGCGGAGGTACGCCATGTCATCCGCGAGGTCCTCGCGGGTGGCCGAGACGGCGAGCCACTGGACGAGGGTGGTCTTGCCGGAGCCGGCGAGGCCGCGGAGCAGGACTTTGTCCTGCCGGGCCAGGGCCTGGTCGGCGCGGCCGCCCAGGCTCATGGCGCGGAACGCGCGCTCGGTCTCCGCCAGGAAGGCGTCGCGCCGATCGGGCGTGATCGTGACGCTCCCGTGGACGTCGTCATCCGTGAAGCGTGTCCGGAACTCGTCGGCAGACTCCAGCGCTGCCAGGTGAAAGAGGCGATAGGTCTCATCGGAAATGCCAGGGCCCAGGAAGCGGGCCCATGCACCGTTCCCCTCCTCTTCCGCCGACCACGGGTTCAGTCCTGACCCCGTCGCCTCCAGCGACAAATACGCCACATCCAGCGGCCACTTCTCCGGAGCCCCCTCCAGATCCACCCCATAGATCTGCAGGCTCCCGTGCTTCCGCGCCACGTACGCCAGGTATCGCCCCTCGAACTCCGCGTCCCGCGCGTCCACCCGGGGCGTGCGCCGGATGACCTCGTCGACCTTGGCGGTCAGGGCGGCCTGGCCGCGGGTCTGCTCGACCAGGGAGCGGGCCACGAAGGTGGAGCGTTGGGTGAAGAACTCCAGGATGTGGACGCAGGCCCACTCGGTCAGCGAGCCGAGGAAGTGGACGGAGTCCGTCGACAGGCCGTCCGGGGCGGGAGCCGCGGCGCGCAGGGCGCGGGCCAGCGTGGGGGCGCCCAGGTGGACGGCCTGGACGTCGTCCATGTCGAGGTCGCCGAGGGCGAGCAGCGTGGCCGCCAGGGTGTCGGTGAGGGCCTCGGTCTCGTCGGCCGGGAACGGCGGCTCGCCGGGGCCGGCCGCCGCCCGCTCGACGAGCGTGGCCGCGAGCTTGCGGACGTCCTTCTCGGTCAGGGTGCGCTTCTCGCCGCGGAAGGAGACGAGCCCTGAGAGCCGGATGCTCCGGGCCGCGCCCGGAAGGCCGGCCCCCGGACCGTCGCTGACCAGCAGTTTCTTCAGAAGCGGGGCCATCGCCGCAGAGGCGAGGCGCGTGCCGATGACTGACGGATCCATTGGTGTCCCCCCTTGGTGCCCGACGGCGTCAGCGTAGTCCCGGACGTGATCCACAGGGCCTCGGTCGCGTGACCCAGGTCCCATTCGCGGGGGCGGCGCCGTGACAAGGCGCACAGGCGTTTCGAGGGGTACTAAACGGAATAGTGGTGGTGTTTGGTGCCCATTCGGGACGTTCAGGGCGCCAGCTCCGGGACTTTGGTCCCGAGACCCCCCGAACCGTGCGCGGAGGGGCCTGATGGACGGTTTCGGGCGAGTCCGACGTGCGGATAAACCAGTTCTCTTGTGTCGGTATGTCCGATTTCGAAGGCGCGGCGCCGGGCCGTCAAGGGCTGAACTCCCCCGCCCGCGGCTACGACGCAATGTCGTAGATGGGGTGTTTTACGCCGGATGGGGGTCCGGGTTACCAAGGATGAGCAAGCCCGCCCGGCGCACCGCTCGCGTCGGGTTCCCTTCTGTCCGGAGGTTTTCCCCCGTATGTCGAAGCGCGTTATGAACCCCGCCGCCCGAGTCACCGCCGTCGCTCTCGCCACCGCGGGTCTGGGAGTGTCGCTGGTCGCCGGAGCAGGGTCCGCCTTCGCCGCCGAGGGCAAGGCCCCGATCGCGACTGCCGCGACCGGTGCGTCCGCTGCCGTCGCCGCGCAGGCCGATGCCCAGGCTCACGCCGCCACCGCCCAGGTCGCGGCCGCCCAGAAGGCCGCCGCCGCGAAGAAGGCCGCCGTCGCCAAGGCGGTCAAGGCCGCTCCGGTCGCCGCCAAGAAGGCCCCCTCCTGGGTCAAGCCGGTCGGTGGCTACACCCTGAGCGCCAGCTTCAACCAGGGTGGCGCCATGTGGGCCCACAAGCACTCCGGCCAGGACTTCGCCGTCCCGACCGGCACCCCGGTCAAGGCCGCCGGCGCCGGCACCGTCGTGAAGGCCGGCCCGAACGGCGGCGGCGACGGCCCCGCGTACGGCAACGCCATCGTCGTCAAGCACGCCAACGGCAAGTACTCGCAGTACGCGCACCTGTCGAAGATCCAGGTGCACGTCGGCCAGAAGGTCGGCGCCGGCCAGAAGATCGCCCTGTCCGGCAACACCGGCAACTCTTCCGGCCCGCACCTGCACTTCGAGATCCGTACGACCCCGAACTACGGCTCCGCCCTCAACCCGGCCGCGTTCCTGCGTTCGATGGGCGTCTCCATCTGACCCGTACCACTCCCTATGGCGCGTGATGCGCCTGAGTGAGCAGATCGAGGGCGACCTCGAGGACGGCTTCGTGCTTCTCCTCGGTGTCGCCCTCGACGTTCTGCATGAAGAACGTGCCCGCGTGCAGCGTGAAGATCGCGCTCACGCACCGCACCCGGTCGGTCATCGAGAAGTCCGGCTCCTGCACCAGGCCGGTCAGCGCGATCATGCGCTCCTTGAAGGTCATGCCGACGCTCAGCTCGCGCACGGTCGCCTGGTTCTCCTGCATGAAGCGGAAGAGTGGCGCCGCGTCGAGCAGCGCCTGCTGGTAGCGGCGCAGGATCGACCGGCGGGTCTTCAGCGTGCGCGGCTGCGTCTGCGCCCACTCGATCAGCTCGTCCATGGGGCGGGTGAGGTCCTGGAAGAGCCCGATGAGGATGTCTTCCTTGGTCTTGAAGTGGTAGTACAGCGCCGCCTTCGTGACGTCGAGACGCTCGGCGATCTCCCGCAGTGAGGTCTTCTCGTACCCCTGTTCGGCGAAGAGTTCGAGAGCCACGTCCTGGATGCGCTGGCGGGTGTTGCCTCTGGCCATGGTCTGCTCGCTCCCACACGCTCTTACTTACTTGACGCCCGGCTAGTTACGGGTCTACCTTCCCCATTGTAGTAACTAGCCGGTCGGCAAGTAAGCGCCCCGGCGGGCGTCGGGAGCAGGGGACACGGGAGCAGCGGACGACATGACCACCACACCACCAGAAGCAAAGACGGCGCAGGGGGTGGCGGAGAAGCCGCGCAGCGTCCGCGTCGTCCTCCTCGCCCTGATGATCGCGATGCTGCTCGCGATGCTCGACAACATGATCATCGGCACCGCGATGCCGACCATCGTCGGCGAGCTCGGCGGCCTCGCGCACCTCTCCTGGGTCGTCACCGCCTACACCCTGGCCACCGCCGCCTCCACCCCGATCTGGGGCAAGCTCGGCGACATGTTCGGCCGCAAGGGCGTCTTCCTCACCTCGATCGTGATCTTCCTGATCGGCTCGGCGCTCAGCGGCATGGCCCAGGACATGGGCCAGCTCATCGGCTTCCGCGCCGTCCAGGGCCTGGGCGCCGGCGGTCTGATGGTCGGCGTCATGGCGATCATCGGCGACCTGATCCCGCCCCGTGAGCGCGGCAAGTACCAGGGCATGATGGCCGGCGTGATGGCCCTCGCCATGATCGGCGGACCGCTGGTCGGCGGCACCATCACCGACCACTGGGGCTGGCGCTGGTCCTTCTACATCAACCTGCCGCTCGGCGCCGTCGCCCTCGCGATGGTCACCGCCGTGCTCCACCTGCCGAAGAAGGAGCGCGACCGCTCCACCCGGATCGACTTCCTCGGCGCCGGGCTGCTGACCGTCGGCATCACCGCGATCGTCCTGGTCACCACCTGGGGCGGTACGGAGTACGCCTGGGGCTCCGCGACCATCGTCGGCCTGTCGGTCACCGGTGTCCTGGCGCTCGCCGCGTTCCTCTGGGCCGAGACCCGCGCGGCCGACCCGGTCGTCCCGCTGCACATCTTCCGCAGCCGCAACTTCACCCTCATGTCGGTGATCGGCTTCCTCACCGGCTTCGTGATGTTCGGCGCGGTCCTCTTCCTGCCGCTCTTCCAGCAGTCCGTCCAGGGCGCCTCGGCGACCAACTCCGGTCTGCTGCTCCTGCCGATGCTGCTGGCGATGATGGTCGTCTCGCTGATCTCCGGGCGGATCACCACCAACAGCGGCAAGTACAAGATCTTCCCGATCATCGGTACGGCCCTGATGGTGATCGGCCTGTTCCTGCTCGCGCAGATGGACACCGACACCTCCCGCCTGACCTCCGGCGTCTACATGGCGCTGCTCGGCGCCGGCATGGGCTTCCTGATGCAGATCACGATGCTCGTCGCGCAGAACAGCGTCGAGATGAAGGACATGGGCGTCGCCTCCTCCTCGACCACGCTCTTCCGCACCCTCGGCTCGTCCTTCGGCGTCGCGATCATGGGCGCGCTCTTCACGAGCCGGGTCCAGGACGAGATGGCGGCGAACGGCGGCTCGGAGCTGACCCAGCAGTCCGCCCAGCTCGACGCGGCGTCCCTCGCCAAGCTGCCGGAGGCGCTGCGCGAGGCGTACCAGCACGCGGTGGCCGCCGGTACGCACTCGGCCTTCCTGGTCGGCGCGGCGATCTCGGTCGTCGGCTTCGTCCTCGCCTTCCTGGTCAAGGAGGTCGCCCTGCGCGGCGCCGGACCGGAGGCCAAGAAGCCGCAGGCCACGGACGGCGAGCAGCCGAAGGTCGCCGAGACGGTCTGACCCAGGCGGCATCGGTACGTACGAGAGGGCCCCGGCACACCAGGTGTGCCGGGGCCCTCTCGCGTACCTGAGCCGGTTACGTACGACCAAGCAAGTTACGTACGACCCTCAGTCCGCGAACTTGATCATCGGGAAGCTCCCCGTGCTCGTCGGCGCGTGGTCCGGCAGCCAGAGCACCGCGATCGCGCCGCCCGCCCCCCGTGGCGTGCCCTCCGGAGCCGCGTTGCGGAACGTCAGCCGGGCCCCGAGGACCCTGGCCTGCCCCGCCGCGATCGTCAGGCCGAGCCCGTGGCCGTGCCCCGCGCGGTCGCTCGCACCGGTACGGAACCGGCTCGGGCCCTCGCGCAGCAGCGCCTCGGGGAAGCCGGGGCCGTGGTCCCTGACCCGTACCACCCGGCCCTCGACCGTGACCTCGACCGGCGGCGCGGGCCCGTCCGCCCCCGCCGGAGGCTTGCCGTGCTTGGCCGCGTTGGCGAGCAGGTTGCCGAGGATCCGCTCCAGGCGCCGGGGGTCCGTGCTCACCCAGGACTCGTGCACCACGTGCACGACCGCCTCCGGGTCGAACGCCCGCACCCGGCGCTCCACGAACTCACCGAGGGCGATCTCCTGGAGCTCGGCGCGCTCCGATGCGCTGTCGAGGCGTGCGACCTCCAGGACGTCCTCGACCAGCGTGCGCATGGCCTGCGCCCGGTCCCGTACGAGCTCGGTGGGGCGCCCCGGAGGCAGTAGTTCCGCCGCCGTGAGCAGCCCGGTCACCGGGGTGCGCAGCTCGTGCGCGATGTCGGCGGTGACCCGGCGCTCGGCCTCGATCCGCTCCTGGAGCGCGTCGGTCAGGGCGTCCACCGCGCGGGCCAGCTCGTCGGTCTCGTCGCGGACGACTCCGCCGATCGCGTCCCGTACCCGTACGTCCGTATTGCCCTGCGCGACCCGGCCGGCCGCGGCGGCGGCCTTGCGAAGCCGGCGCGAGAGCTGGCCGCCGATGAGCACACCGAGCGCGCAGCCGCCGAAGACGACGGAGACGGAGCCGATGATCAGCGCGCGGTCGAGATCCTTCATGATCGCCGCGCTGCGGTCGGCGAACGGGATGTGCAGGGACAGCACGTCGCCGTTGGCGAGCGGCACGGCCGCCCAGACGTCGGGCGGGCCGCCGTGGGTGTGCTCCTGGACGAACGTGCCGCGCCGCTTGTCGCGCATCAGCTGGTCGAGCTGGGGCGGCAGCATCGGGTCGTTGATCTTGGAGCCGAACCGCGGCTCCTTCGGCTTGGAGCCCTCGTACATCCGCTGCGCGAAGAGGAGCCGCTCCATCTGCACCTCGCGCGCGTTGTCGAGCATCGAGACGCGCGCCGAGTTGTGGACGACCAGGCTGAGCGTGACCGCGATGAGCGCGCCGACGGCCGCGATGGCGACGGCGATCTTCCAGCGCACACCGGTACGGAGGGCCGGCGGCTTCATCTGCCGACCTGCTTCTCACACATCAGCGGTGGTCATCCCTTGAGCTTGTAGCCGAAGCCGCGGACCGTCTCGATCCGGTCCTGGCCGATCTTGGTGCGCAGCCGCTGCACATGGACGTCCACGACGCGGGTGTCGCCGCCCCAGCCGTAGTCCCAGACCCGCTCCAGGAGCTTGTCCCGCGACAGGACCGTGCCCGGCGCGGACGAGAACTCGAGCAGCAGCCGCATCTCCGTCGGCGTCAGACCCACGGGCGCGCCGCCCCTGCGGACCTCCATGCCCTCGGTGTCGACCTCCAGGTCCCCGAAGACCAGCAGGCCGCCCTCCGGGCCGTCGTCCTCGCCCGCGTCACCGGGCGCCGGGCCGCCGGCGTGGCCGAAGCGGCGCAGCACGGCCCGGATCCGGGCCACGAGCACGGAACCGTCGAAGGGCTTGGTCACGTAGTCGTCGGCCCCGGCCTCCAGGCCGAGGACGACGTCGATGGAGTCGGCGCGCGCGGACAGCATGATCACGGGCACGGTCGACTCGTCGCGGATGCGGCGGCACAGGCTCACGCCGTCCATGCCGGGCAGCATCACGTCGAGCAGCGCGATGTCGGGGCGGTCCGCCCGGAACGCCTCCAGGCCCGAAAGGCCGTCGGGCATGGCGGTCACCACGAAGCCGTCCCGCTCCAGCGCCAGCTGGGTGGCTTCGCGGATGACGTCGTCGTCCTCGACGAACAGCACATGGGTCTCGGCCATCGCGCGCCCTCTCACTTCACGTTCCCGTTCAACCGCGGCTCTCGTTCACGCGCGGCTCTCGTTCAGCTGCCGCTCGGCTCGGGCGTCGGCGGGACGTCGAGGCCCCCGTCGCCGACCGCGCGGCTGTAGTCGTTGTGCACCCAGTCGTGCTGGGTGAACTTGTTGCCCGACCAGCGGTACGTGATCACGTCCTCGCCGGAGGGGTAGGCCACCGGGTCGCCCTTGGCGTACACCTGCTTGGTCACGACCAGGTCGCCCCGGTCGATCGTGGCGTACACGGCCGCGTCCTCGACCATGTAGACGTTCTTGTAGCCGTCGCCGTTCTCGCGGTACACGAACGTGCCGATACCGACGGCGTCACCGCAGGTCATCACGTTGACGACGACATCCGGCGAGGTCCCGTTGGTCAGGTTCCCGTAGGAGGTGTCCACGGGGTACTGGTCGGCGACGCAGGGCTTCAGATCGTCCTTCATGCGCGAGCCGATCTTCGGGTCGGCCTTGATCAGCGCGATCGGGTCGACCCGCTTGGCGGGCATCTGGCCCGAGGAGGAGGGCGAGGGGGAGGTCGGCACGGGGCCGGCCGAGGCCACCTCGTCCGTACGGGCGTCCCCCTCGTCACGGGAGCCCGTACCGCCGGTGGAGCAGGCGGTCAGGAGCACGGCGACGGCGGCGAGCACGGCCACCGCCGTGATGCTCGCCGCCTTGAGGGTCCGGCGGCGCGGGCCGCCGGACCCGTCGTCGCCGTCGATTCTGGCGCCTAGGCCGCGCACCGGTCCTGCCCCCGTTCGTCACGTCCTACGGTCGAGCGCTCCAGAGCACGGGCGTCCTCGACGCCACGGCTCTCCAGTTCCTGGCGCAGTCGGGCCAGGGCGCGGTGAAGCGTGGACTTCACCGTACCCGTCGACATGCCGAGCGCGGCGGCCGTCTCCTCCGTGCTCATCTGTTCCCAGTGCCGGAGCACGACGACGCTGCGCTGCTTCGGGGCGAGCACCTTGAGGATGTCCATGAGGAGCGCGCGGTCGGCGTGCTGCTCGGTGGCGTCGTCGACGGACGCGTCGGGCAGCTGCTCGGTGGGGACCTCGTCGAGCTTGCGCGCCCGCCACCACTCGGTACGGGTGTTGATCATCACCCGGCGGAGGTAGGCGTCGGCGAGCGACTTGTCGGCGATGCCGTCCCAGCGGCCGTACGTCCGGACGAGGGCGGTCTGGAGGAGGTCCTGGGCGTCCACCGGGTCGGGGACGAGCCGGCGGGCGCTGCGCAGCAGCGCGTCCTGCCGAGTCCGTACGTACTCCTCGAAGTCGAGCACCTCGCCGTGCGACATACCGACCGCCTCCATCCCCGTGACCAGCTCGTTTGCTTGACGTCGATGACGCTACGGAGCTGTTGTCACGAGGTTGTGCGCCCCAGCCCTCGGCGGACGCACGGCTGTCCATCGGTTGTGTAACAGGGCGTTGGAGTGGGTATAGGCGGGGGTTGCCCGGCCCGCGCGGAGGCACGGGCCGTACCGCCTCACCCCTGCGGCAGGCGGTACTCCGCGTTCTCCAGGGGCTCCACGAGGCCGTCCGCGACAAGCCCGTCGAGGGCGCGGGCGCGCTGCACCGGCTCGTCCCACACCATGTCGAGGGCGGCCTGCGACACGGGCCCCGCCGAGTCCCGCAGGACGGCGAGCAGCCGGCCCCGCACCTGGCGGTCGGTGCCCGCGTACGTCTGCCCGCGCCGGGGCGGCCCGTCGTGGGCGGGCTTACCGGCCAGCCGCCACGCGCACCGGTCGGCGATCGGGCACCGCGCGCAGTCCTCGTTCTTCGCCGTGCAGACCAGCGCGCCCAGCTCCATCGAGGCAGCCGCCCAGCGCGCCGCCGTCCCCTCGTCCTCGGGCAACAGCTCGCGCGCGAGCCTGCGCTCGGCGGCGGTCGTGGCGTTCGGCGGGTACTGCACGCCCGCCGCCGCCCGCGCGAAGACCCGGCGCACGTTCGTGTCCAGGACCGGATACCGCTGCCCGTACGCGAACGAGGCCACCGCCGCCGCCGTGTACTCCCCGATCCCGGGCAGCGCGAGCAGCGCCGCGTGCTCGCGCGGCACATCGCCGCCGTGCCGCTCCGTTATGGCCACCGCCGCCGCGTGCAGCCGCAGCGCGCGGCGCGGGTAGCCGAGCCGGCCCCAGGCGCGGACGGCCTCGCCGGGCGCGTCGGCGGCCAGGTCGGCCGGGCGCGGCCAGCGCGCCAGCCACTGCTCGTACACCGGCAGGACCCGGACGACCGGGGTCTGCTGGAGCATGAACTCGCTGACCATCACACCCCACGCCCCCGCCTCGGGTTGCCGCCAGGGCAGGTCGCGGGCGTGCCGGTCGAACCAGGCGAGGACGGGCCCGTGCAGCGCGGCGGGCGCCCCGCCGGCCGGGGCTTCGAACGCGGTGGACGCGGTGGACGCGGCGGTGACCACGGCCGAGGAAACGGCGGTGACCACGGGGGAGGAATCGGCGGTGGGCACGGAGGTCGACGCGGCGGTGGACGCGGGGGAGGTGGCATCGGTGGAAGTCATCGCACTCCGATCCTGGCACGTCCGGCACACGTCCGGCGCCCGCCCCACGCGCGTTCAGTACGCGCCGTGGCGTACGCCCCCGGGGCGCGAGGAGGCATGCGAGCGCGGCCCGCGCCCCGCGCACCACACCACGGCGCCGTTCCGGCTCGACCGCGCCGTCTCCACCAGCGCCCGGACCGGCCGGTTCGACCCCTTGACGACCAGGACCCCGACCGCCCCGCCGACCAGCAGGCCGACGACCACGTCGTGGGGGTAGTGGACGCCCACGAAGACCCGGGAGAACGCCATGAGCAGCGCCATCGGGACGGTCAGCCACACGATCCCGCGCCAGGACAGCGCGAGCGCCACGGCCGCCGCCCCCGCGATGGCGGCGTGGTTGCTGGGGAAGGACCAGTCTCCGGTCGGCGGGCACGGCACGAGCGAGGAGGCCGCGCCCGCGACCGCCCGGCACGGACGCTCCTCGTCCACCACCGACTTGAGCGCCTCGCTCACCACGTACCCGAAGGCGGTCGCGAGCGGGGCGAGCAGCGCGAGCGCCATGGCGCCGCTCGGCGCGGATCTGGCGCGCCACCAGCCGGCCAGGAACAGCACGCCGAAGAGCAGCAGCCCGGCCTCCGTCCACACCTCGGCGAGCAGCCGGAGCCAGTGCGGGGTGGAGTGGGCGAAGTCCGTGACGTCGCGATAGAGATCGTCCGAGAGGGTGTCGAAGGTGTCGAGGGTGTCCATGGCGGGCGACGCTAGGCGCCGGCCGATGCCCGGCACCCGGGCCGAAGGACCACGATCACCCCTGACGAAAGTGGGGTGGATGTGATCATCGGCAAAACTTGACGCCTGGGGCGGCGGGTGGGGCGGGAGTTGGCGCCGATCTCTCGTAAGGTTCGTGGCGTGGGATCACTGCGCAATCCGGTCGGGCCGCTTCCCTCCTCCATCTACTGGCGACGGAGGGCGGTCGCGCTGTGCCTGATCGCCCTGGCGGCGCTGGTCGCCCTCTGGGTCGTCACCTCCGGTGGCGGCGGCGGGAAGAAGGCCAACGACGCCGCCAACGGCTCTTCTCCCGCACCCTCGATCACCCCCGGGCCCTCCGGCTCCGGCCCCGCGATCAGTGAACAGCCGGGCGGCCGCGACGAGTCGGGCGACTCGGGCGACAACTCGGGTGGCGACGGCGGTACGGACGCGGGTGCGAGCGCGGGTACGGGCGCGGACGCCGGCGCCGAGGGCGGCGGCAAGAACGGCGACACCGACGGCGGGGGCGGCGACGGCGGCGCGGGAACGGGCGCGGGACAGCAGGTTCCGGCCAATTCTCCGCTGCCGAACTGCGCTCCCGGCGCAGTGCAGTTGACCCTGCGCAGCGCCAAGGTCTCGTACGAGCCGGGCGAGAAGCCGCGCTTCCACCTGGTCGCCAAGAACACCTCGGCCACCGAGTGCAAGGCCGATTTCGGCCCGAAGAACGCGGTCCTGACGATCAGTGACAACAAGGACGACGAGGTCTGGTCCTCGCAGGACTGCCCGCGCCCGGCCGACGCCGTCCTGCTCCGGATCCCGGCGGGCTCGACGATCACGCGCACCGTGGAGTGGGACCGCGCCCAGAGCGCCCCGCAGTGCGCCACGGCCCCGGCGGGCCCGGTGGCGCCGGGGACGTACCTGGCGGAGGTGGCCATGCCGGGCGTGAAGGTCATCGCGGCCGCGTTCACGCTGGCGAAGGACTGACGGCAGGGACTGAGGCTACGCGGAAGGGGCGGTACGGGATCCGATCCCGTACCGCCC
>NZ_JBHXPI010000073.1:0-17232 GCF_042718575.1 Streptomyces sp. NPDC058579 | reverse complement strand
TGTCACGCGGCCCGGGTGGGTTCCGCCCACGCCGCGGGGGCCCTCGGGCGGTGATCGGGGGGTCGGGCCCCGCCCGGGCGCGGTGTTGCCCCCGCCAACCGCGCGACTCGTGACTGTGCGTCAGATCGCGGGCCTGGGCGTCAGTTGGGCCGCCAGCCAGGTCGGGACCCCGCCCAGGAGGCGGAAGAGGCGGCCCGCCTCCGCGCGGAGGCGGCCCGCCTCCGGTTCCGTCTCGGTGTCCGCGAGAGCGGTGAGCGCCGGGGCCGTACCGACGAGGTAGCCGAGCTCCTCGCGGATCCGCAGGGACTCGGCGAAGCCGTGCCGCGCCTCCGCCAACTCGCCCTCCCGCAGAGCGAGTCCGGCGAGATGGCGCCATGTCGACGAGAGCAGCAGGCTGTCGCCCTGGGCCGACGCGCCCGCGTGGGCGCGACGGTAGGCGGCGCGGGCCGCCTGCGGGGAGTCGCCGATGTTCTGGGCGACCAGGCCGCGCCGGTAGTCGAGCAGCGGCCGCCCCTCCGCCGACGGGGCGATCAGCGCCGCCGCCCGGCCGAGCGCCGCGGTCGCCTCGTCCGCCCGGTCGCGTACCCCGAGCAGCGTCGACGCGTAGGCGAGATAGCCGCGTTCGCACGCGGCCGCTCCCCGTTCCTCGTCCGTCTGGGCCACGGCCTCGGCCGCCCGCAGCGCCTCCTCCGCGTCCGCCCACCCCTGTTCGGTGTAGAGACAGCGCTCGATCAGGAGCGCCGCCCGCTCCAGCGCGGCCTCCGGTTCCGCCGCGCGGGGGGCGAGCAGAGCTGCCGCGTCGGTCCAGCAACCCCGCGAGCGCAGACGCCATATGGCCGTCTCCACCGGGGTCGCCCCGCCGTAGCCAAGGGCCGGATCGTCGCCACCCGTTGTTCCGGAACCAGACATGGCGGTGTCCGCCACATTGCCCTCCCCGAGCGCGCCATTGAGCTATTGGGTCAGCCCGCATCTCAGCACGAACGCGCGGCGCTGGCCAAGGGGTCAGGTGAAAGATTTCACAAAGGCAGGACCTTGACCGGTATGCGGACGCGTGCGTCCAAGCCCCGGAATGGCGCCCTCAGCGGCCGATCCGATCCGCCCGCGCCCATTCCCTCGAAGAGATGAACCTCGCCGTGACCGCCTCGGGTGACGGCGGGTACGCGCCCTGGCCCTCGGCTGCCCGGCGCCCGTCGCGGATTCCGCCGCCGCGCTGGGCCAGGCGGGTGGTCTTCGGCCTCCATGGTCGCCCGCGTGCGCGCCGCATGGAGGGCCGGGGGCCCGCCCCGGCGCCGGAGCGGGCCCATGGGCCCGCGGAATCGGGCCCATGGGAGGCGCTGACGGCCCGCGAGGGCCCCTTCAGGAGCCTCCTGACCCGGGAGGCCCCGGCGACGGCCGTCGCCGCCTGACCGCCCGCCACGCGCCCTACGACATCCGCAGCGCCAGGAAGAAGTCGAGCTTGTCCTCCAGACGCGACAGGTCCCTGCCGGTCAGTTGCTCGATCCGTCCCACGCGGTAGCGCAGGGTGTTCACATGCAGGTGCAGGCGGGTCGCGCAGCGGGTCCAGGAGCCGTCGCAGTCGAGGAAGGCCTCCAGGGTGGGGATCAGCTCGGCGCGGTGGCGGCGGTCGTAGTCGCGCAGCGGGTCCAGGAGGCGGGCCGTGAAGGCGCGGCGGACGTCGTCCGGCACGAACGGGAGCAGCAGGACGTGCGAGGCCAGCTCGTGGTGGCCCGCCGCGCACACGCGGCCCGGGCGGGCGGCCGCGACGCGGCGGGCGTGCCGGGCCTCCTCCAGGGCGCCGCGCAGGCCCTCCGCCGAGTGGACGGCCGCGCTGACGCCGAGGGTGAGGCGGCCGTCGTCGGCGAGACCGGACGACAGGGGGTCCCGTACCGCCGCGAGGAGGGCGTCGGCGTGCAGGCCGAGGGCCGTCGTGCCCTCGTCCTCGCTGTCGGGCAGCGGGCCCGCGGGGAGCGGGACGAGGGCGATGGCCTCGTCCCCGTGGTGCGCGACCGCGATCCGGTCGGCGGATTCGGCGCCCACGGTCGCCGGGTCGACGAGGATCTCCTCCAGGAGCGCCTGCGCGACGGGGCCGGTCTCCACCGCGCCCGCGCTGCCCTCCGGGTCCCATTCGACGCGGGCGACGACGACCTGCCAGTGCGGGGCGGTGCCCAGGCCGGGCAGCAGGACCGGGGCGGCGACCCGCAGACGCGCGGCGATCTCGGCGGGCGCGGCGCCCACCTGGACCAGCTCCAGGACCTCCTGCGCGAGCCGGCGCCGTACCGTGCGCGCCGCGTCCCGCCGGTCCCGCTCGACGGCGATCAGCTGCGTCACGCCCTGGAGCAGGTCGAGCCGGGCGGCCGGCCAGTCGCCCGCGTCGGCCTCGACGGCCAGCAGCCAGTCGGAGAGCACCGTCTCCCGTACGTCGCGGGCCGCGGGGGGCGCGCCACGGCCCGTGTTGCGGATCGGGAAGAGGGAGTACGTGGTTCCGGCGGCGCTCAGGCGGTGTGGGCCGCGCCGTCCGGTCCGGGTCGCCGCCAGGTGCTCGCCGGCCAGTTTCGCGGCGAGCGAGGCGTCCAGGGGGTCGCCCGCGCCGGCGATCTGGCGGCCCGTGGGGGAGAGGACCCAGGCCCGGAGGTCCAGGTCGGAGCCGAGGAGGTCGAGGACGACCTCGGGCCCGCCGCCGGCAGGACCGGAGGTCATGAGGCGTCGGTGGCGGTCGACGACGGCCGCCAGGTCGCCCGCCCGTTCGCCGGACACCTGTCGAACAACGTGTTCGGTGATCGTCGCGAATGCAACGGTCTCGTTCACTGCGAAGAGCGGCAGTCGATGGCGAGAACACGCCTGTACGAGATCATCGGGAATGTCCCCGAGCTCCGCCTCGCCGGCGGCCAGGGCCGCCACCCCGGCGGACGCCAGGATCCGGACGAACGGCTCCGCCTCCTCGGGCTCCCGGAGCCAGGCGAGGCCGGTGAGGACCAGTTCGCCGCCGGAGAGATACCGGCTCGGGTCCTTGAGGTCCGTGGTCATCACGCCGCGAACGGTGCGATCCAGCTCGTCCTCACCACCGAGCAGGCGCAGCCCCAGCGCGTCGGTTTCCAGCAGTGCGCGCAGCCGCATCTCGTTGCCGCCGTTCCTTCTCGTCCGTCACTCGTCAGTCACTCTCGGGGGTTCTCGCCCGTCGTGCTCCCCGGGGGCGACGGAACGTCCCGACGGTCCCGAAGACTGTCGCGTTGTCGCCGGTGGCCTGGTGCCACGGTTTCCAGGGGAAAACGGCGAGGTTAATGAGCACCGCCGTTCGTTCGAATCTACAAGACGAACAAGGTCACCAGCCAACTCCTTCATGTTTTCGGTGACTGCACCCGAGCGGGCGAGGCTTGTGTACTAGGCCACACATCGCGTTAACAGCACGTGAACATGGTTTTGAAGTCGAGGGCCGGCCGTCCCCCCGGGCCCGTACAGACCGACCGACCCCCGATCACTAGAAGCACAAGAAGAGAGCCACCATGGACTTCCTTCGCCCCGCCAGCTGGGAGGAGGCGCTCGCCGCCAAGGCAGAGCACCCCACGGCCGTGCCCATCGCGGGTGGTACCGACGTCATGGTCGAGATCAACTTCGACCACCGGCGGCCCGAGTACCTCCTGGACCTGAACCGGATCGAGCTCCTGCGCGAGTGGGAGGTCGGCGAGGAGAACGTGCGCCTCGGCGCTTCCGTTCCGTACACCGAGATCATGGAGAACCTGCGGGCCGAGCTGCCGGGCCTGGCGCTCGCCTCGCACACCGTTGCCTCCCCGCAGATCCGCAACCGCGGCGGCGTCGGCGGCAACCTCGGCACCGCGTCCCCCGCCGGAGACGCGCACCCGGCCCTGCTCGCCGCGGGCGCCGAGGTCGAGGTGGAGTCGGTCCGTGGCAACCGGTTCATCCCGATCGACGAGTTCTACACGGGCGTGAAGCGCAACGCGCTGCAGCCCGACGAGCTCATCAAGACCGTCCACATCAAGAAGGCGGACGGCCCCCAGCAGTACTCCAAGGTCGGCACGCGCAACGCGATGGTCATCGCCGTCTGCGCCTTCGGCTTTGCGCTCCACCCGGAGACCCGCACGGTCCGCACCGGCATCGGTTCGGCCGCGCCGACCCCGATCCGCGCCAAGGAGGCCGAGGCCTTCCTGAACGCGGCTCTGGAGGAGGGCGGCTTCTGGGAGAGCGGCAAGATCATCACCCCGTCGATCGCCAAGCAGTTCGCGGACCTGTGCTCGGGCGCCGCGAACCCGATCGACGACGTCCGTGGCACCGCCAAGTACCGCCGCCACGCCGTCGGCATCATGGCCCGCCGTCAGCTCGGCTGGACCTGGGAGCAGTACCGCGGCACCGGCCGCACGCTTGAGGGAGCTGCATAACCATGCGCGTCAATTTCACGGTCAACGGCCGTCCGCAGGAAGCCGACGACGTCTGGGAGGGCGAGTCCCTCCTCTACGTTCTGCGTGAGCGGATGGGCCTCCCCGGCTCCAAGAACGCCTGCGAGCAGGGCGAGTGCGGCTCCTGCACGGTCCGCCTCGACGGAGTGCCGGTCTGTTCCTGCCTGGTCGCCGCCGGTCAGGTCGAGGGCCGCGAGGTCGTCACGGTCGAGGGTCTCGCCGACTACTCGCAGCACCGCGAGGACGCCCACCCGGGCGGTGCCTGTGGCACCGGCGGCTGCGGCACCACGCTCGACTCCGCGAAGAAGTGGCAGGCCAAGCCGGCCGACTCGCAGACCGGTGAGGGTGTGGAACTCTCCCCGATCCAGCAGGCGTTCATCGACGCCGGCGCCGTCCAGTGCGGCTTCTGCACCCCGGGTCTGCTGATCGCCGCCGACGAGCTCCTTGAGCGCCAGAGCGACCCGTCCGACCAGGACATCCGTGAGGCCCTGTCCGGCAACCTCTGCCGCTGCACGGGCTACGAGAAGATCCTCGACGCGGTCCGCCTGGCGGCCGCCCGTCAGGGAGAGGCGGTCTGACCATGGCTCAGAACACGCGCACCGTTCCGGCGGGCACGCCGACCAACGTCACCCAGAAGCACACCAAGGGCGGCATCGGCGAGTCCACCCTCCGCCCCGACGGCACCCTCAAGGTCACCGGTGAGTTCGCGTACTCCTCGGACATGTGGCACGAGGACATGCTCTGGGGCCAGACGCTCCGCTCCACCGTCGCGCACGCCGAGATCGTCTCCATCGACATCTCCGAGGCGCTCGCGATGTCCGGTGTGTACGCCGTGCTCACGTACGACGACCTGCCGACCGAGGTGAAGAACTACGGCCTGGAGATCCAGGACACCCCCGTCCTGGCGCACGGCCGGGTACGCCACCACGGCGAGCCGGTGGCCCTGATCGCCGCCGACCACCCGGAGACCGCCCGCCGCGCGGCCGCCAAGGTCAAGATCGAGTACAAGGAGCTGCCGGTCGTCACCGACGAGGCCTCCGCCCTCGCCCCCGACGCGCCGCTGATCCACGAGGGCCGCGACGACCACCACATCGGTCACGTCCCGCACCCGAACATCGTGCACCGCCAGCCGATCATCCGCGGCAACGTGGAGGAGGCCCGCAAGCGCGCCGACGTCATCGTCGAGGGCGAGTACGTCTTCGGCATGCAGGACCAGGCCTTCCTCGGCCCGGAGTCCGGCCTGGCCGTGCCCTCCGAGGACGGCGGTGTCGACCTGTACGTCGCCACCCAGTGGCTGCACTCGGACCTCAAGCAGATCGCCCCGGTCCTCGGCCTGCCCGAGGAGAAGGTCCGGATGACGCTCTCCGGCGTCGGCGGTGCCTTCGGTGGCCGCGAGGACCTGTCGATGCAGATCCACGCCTGCCTCCTGGCGCTCCGCACCGGCAAGCCGGTCAAGATCGTCTACAACCGCTTCGAGTCCTTCTTCGGCCACGTGCACCGCCACCCGGCGAAGCTGCACTACGAGCACGGCGCCACCAAGGACGGCAAGCTCACGCACCTCAAGGCCCGGATCGTCCTCGACGGCGGCGCCTACGCCTCGGCCTCCCCGGCCGTCGTCGGCAACGCCTCCTCGCTCGGCGCCGGTCCGTACGTGGTCGACGACGTCGAGATCGAGGCCGTCGCGCTCTACACCAACAACCCGCCCTGCGGCGCCATGCGCGGCTTCGGCGCGGTCCAGGCGTGCTTCGCGTACGAGGCGCAGATGGACAAGGTCGCGGCCAAGCTCGGCATGGACCCGGTGGAGTTCCGCCGGCTGAACGCCATGGAGCAGGGCACGATCATGCCGACCGGCCAGGTCGTGGACTCCCCGGCCCCGGTCGCCGAGCTGCTGCGCCGGGTCAAGGCCCGCCCGCTCCCGCCGGAGCAGCAGTGGCTCGCCGCCGGTGAGCAGGCGGACGTCCGCGCGCTCCCGGGCGGTCTGTCGAACACCACGCACGGCGAGGGTGTCGTCCGCGGAGTCGGCTACGCCGTCGGCATCAAGAACGTCGGCTTCTCCGAGGGCTTCGACGACTACTCCACCGCCCGCGTGCGCCTGGAGGTCATCAACGGCGAGCCCGTCGCGATGGTCCACACGGCCATGGCGGAGGTCGGCCAGGGCGGTGTCACCGTCCACGCCCAGATCGCCCGTACGGAGCTGGGTGTCACCCAGGTGACCATCCACCCGGCCGACACCCAGGTCGGCTCCGCCGGCTCGACGTCCGCCTCCCGGCAGACGTACATGACCGGTGGCGCGGTGAAGAACACCTGCGAGCAGGTGCGCGAGGCCGTCCTGGAGATCGGCCGCCGCAAGTTCGGCTCGTACCACCCGGCGTGGGCCACCGCCGAACTGCTCCTGGAGAACGGCAAGGTCGTCACCGACGGCGGCGAGGTCCTCGCGGACCTGGCCGACGTCCTGGAGGACGAGGCCGTGGACCAGGAGCACGAGTTCCGGCACCGCCCGACCGTCCCGTTCGACCTGGTCACCGGCCAGGGCGACGGCCACGTCCAGTACACCTTCGCCGCGCACCGCGCGGTGGTGGAGGTGGACACCGAGCTCGGCCTCGTGAAGGTCATCGAGCTCGCGACCGCCCAGGACGTGGGCAAGGCGCTCAACATGCTCTCCGTCGTCGGCCAGATCCAGGGTGGTACCACCCAGGGCCTGGGCGTCGCGGTGATGGAAGAGATCATCGTGGACCCGAAGACCGCGAAGGTGCGCAACCCCTCCTTCACGGACTACCTGATCCCGACGATCCTCGACACGCCGACCATCCCGGTCGACGTACTCGAACTGGCCGACCCCAAGGCGCCGTACGGCCTGCGGGGACTCGGCGAGGCCCCGACCCTGTCGTCCACCCCGGCCGTCCTCGCGGCGATCCGGAACGCGACGGGCCTGGAGCTCAACAAGACGCCGGTCCGCCCCGAAGCGCTCACCGGCACCCTCTAGGTCACTCCGGGCGGTGCGCGCCTCCCAGGAACGTCACACTTCCCAGCCCGCACCGCCCGGAGCAACCCACCACGTGGGACCCAGCAGTACCAGCAACACCCGCAGTACCAGCAACACCCGTAGTACCCAGCACCACCAGCAGTACCGAGCAACACCAGATCGACCTGATCCACCCAGTTCGTCTCGGGCCGTCCCCCGGGTCGTGCAGCCAACGCACCATCCCAAATCCCGCAGCTTCTCTGACCTTCGGAAAGTCTTATGCGGGTGCCCCTTTGAACCTTGGGAGTAGGCCCCATGACCCAGTCGTCAGTGGAGCCCAAGACCGCCTCGGAGGACGCGGGCTCCGGCTCGAACGTCCCCGCCGGCCGCTCTTGGCTCGACCGGTACTTTCACATCTCGGAGAGAGGATCCACCGTCGCGACGGAGATCCGCGGCGGCGTCACCACCTTCATGGCGATGGCGTACATTCTCCTGCTCAACCCTCTGATCCTCGGCGGCAAGGATGTGGACGGCAACGTCCTCAGCCAGCCCGCCCTCATCACGGCGACCGCCCTGGCCGCCGCGGCGACCACCCTGCTGATGGGCTTCTGGGGCAAGGTCCCACTCGCCCTCGCGGCGGGGCTCAGCGTCTCCGGTGTGCTCTCCTCGCAGGTCATCTCCGTGATGACCTGGCCCCAGGCCATGGCCATGTGTGTGGCCTACGGCGCGGTGATCTGCCTCCTGGTGGTCACCGGCCTCCGTGAGATGATCATGAACGCGATCCCGCTTGCCATCAAGCACGCGATCACGATCGGTATCGGCCTCTTCATCGCCATCATCGGCTTCGTCAAGGCCGGCTTCGTCCACGAGAACCCTTCTCCCGGCGGCGGCCCGGTCACCCTCGGCCCGCTCGGTGAGCTCCAGGGCTGGCCCGTCCTGATCTTCGCGGTCACCCTGCTTCTGATCTTCGCCCTTCAGGCGCGCAACATCCCCGGCGCCATCCTGATCGGCATCATCGCCGGCACCGTCATAGCCCTGATCGTCAACGCTGTCGCCGACATCCCGGCGAAGGGCGCGGGCGCCTGGTTCTCCGGCGCTCCGGAACTCAAGGGCAGTGCCGTCTCCACACCGGACTTCTCGCTCATCGGACAAGTGTCCTTCAGCGGGTGGGGCGACGTCGGCTACATCACGGTCACCATGATCGTCTTCACCCTGGTCCTGGCCGGCTTCTTCGACGCCATGGCCACGATCATCGGCGTCGGCTCCGAGGCCAAGCTCGCGGACGACAAGGGCCGTATGCCCGGCCTCTCCAAGGCCCTGTTCATCGACGGCGCCGGCGGTGTCATCGGTGGCGGTGTCGGCGGCTCCGGCCAGACCGTCTTCGTCGAATCGGCCACCGGCGTCGGCGAGGGTGCCCGTACGGGTCTCTCCTCCGTCGTCACCGGCGCCTTCTTCGCGGCCTGTCTCTTCTTCACCCCGCTCACCGCGATCGTGCCCGCCGAGGTCGCCTCCGCGGCCCTGGTCGTCATCGGCGCGATGATGATGCAGAACGCCAAGCACGTCGACTGGAGCGACCGCTCCGTGGCGATCCCGGTGTTCCTCACCGTGGTCCTGATGCCGTTCACGTACACCATCACCACGGGTGTCGCGGCCGGTGTCATCTCCTTCGCCGTCATCAAGGTGGCGCAGGGCAAGGCGCGCGAGGTCGGTGGCTTCATGTGGGGCCTGACCGCGATCTTCATCGTGTACTTCGCGATCCACCCGATCGAGAGCTGGCTCGGCGTCGGCTGACGCCGCACCGCCGCCCTCCACACACACATCTGAGGAGTTCGAGATGCTGGACATCGCCGAAGAGCTGAACCGGTGGGTCGAGCAGGGACGCGAGTTCGCCGTCGCCACGGTCGTGGCGGTCGGCGGCAGCGCGCCCCGGCAGCCGGGCGCCGCGCTCGCCGTCGACAGTGACGGCACGGCGATCGGCTCGGTCTCCGGCGGGTGTGTGGAGGGCGCGGTCTACGAACTGTGCCAACAGGCCCTCGAGGACGGCACCACCGTCGTCGAGCGCTTCGGCTACAGCGACGAGGACGCCTTCGCCGTGGGTCTGACCTGCGGCGGCATCATCGACATCCTCGTCACCCCGGTCCGCGGCGAGGTCTACCCCGCCGCCCTGGCCGCCGCCGTCTCGGGAGAGGCGGCGGCCCTCGCCAGGATCGTCGACGGACCCGCGGACCTGATGGGACGGGCCCTCCTGGTCCGTCCCGACGGATCGTACGAAGGCTCCCTCGGCGGCCACCCGGCGCTCGACCGCACCGCGGCCGGCGAGGCCCTCGCCATGCTGGACGCGGGCCGCACCGGCACCGTCGAGATCGGCGAGGACGGCAGCCGCTGCGGGCAGCCGATCACCCTCCTGGTCGAGTCCTCCGTCCCCGCCCCGCGCATGATCGTCTTCGGCGCCATCGACTTCGCCTCCGCGCTCGTCAGGGTCGGCAAGTTCCTCGGCTACCACGTCACCGTGTGCGACGCCCGGCCCGTCTTCGCGACCCCGGCCCGCTTCCCCGAGGCCGACGAGATCGTCGTCGACTGGCCGCACCGCTACCTGGAGTCCACCGAGGTCGACTCCCGTACCGTGCTGTGCGTCCTCACCCACGACGCCAAGTTCGACGTCCCGCTCCTCGAAGCGGCCCTGAAGCTTCCCGTCGCCTACGTCGGCGCGATGGGCTCCCGCCGCACCCACGAGGACCGCAACAAGCGGCTGCGCGAGGTCGGCGTCACCGAGCTCGAACTCGCCCGGCTGCGCTCCCCGATAGGGCTCGACCTGGGCGCCCGTACGCCGGAGGAGACGGCCCTCTCGATAGCGGCCGAGATCGTCGCCAACCGCCGCGGCGGCACCGGCGTGTCGCTCACCGGCGCGCACACCCCGATCCACCACGACGGCCCGCGCGCGCCCGACGGACGGATAGGTTCCGTCGCCTGACGGGCCGCCACGCCGGTCCTTGGCGTCCTTGACGATCACGGAGCGGTGGGGCGACGCTCGCGGCAGCGCTCCCGCTGACGGAGCGCGCCGAGAGGACGTCTCCCATGCGCCACCGCTCCACCGCAGTCCCGTCCACGCGGATCCTGGCCCTCGCCGCCACGGCCCTCGCCCTCCTCACCGCCGTCCTGCTGCCGGTGGCGGCCGACGGCGCGGCGGCGCCCGGCGTCCCAACGCCTGGCGCCCCGCCGGAACGCGACGGCGATCCGGTCCGCTTCCACGCCCCCGCCGCCAACCCGGCCGCCCTCGCCCAGTACAGCGACCTCAAGGAGAGCGGGGACGCCCGTACCGCCGCCGGACTCCTCGCCATGGTCCGCGCCCCGCACGCCGTCTGGCTCGGCGACAGCACCCCCGCCGAGGTGGAGCTCACCGCCCGCGCCATCGTGGAGGCCGCCGCGCGGGAGGGCACCGTGCCCGTCCTCGTGCTCTACAACGCCCCCGGCCGCGACTGCTCCCAGTACTCCGCCGGTGGCGCCGGCACCGACGCCGCGTACACGGACTGGACCGACGCCGTCGCGCGGGGCATCGGCGCCCACCGCGCGCTCGTCGTCCTCGAACCCGACTCCCTCGCCCTGCTGCCCTCCGACTGCGGCCAGGACGACAGCGGGGGGACCCGGACCGCCGCCCGCTACGCCGCCGTACGGCACGCGGTCGACGTCCTCGAACCGCTCGCCGGGACCGCGGTCTACCTCGACGCAGGGAACCCCGGCTGGCACGCCGTCGAGACCGTCGTGCCCCGGCTCGTCAAGGCCGGGGTCGACCGGGCCACCGGCTTCACCGTCAACACCTCCCACTACCACTCCGACGCCGACAGCGCCTGGTACGGCACCCTCGTCTCCGGCTGCCTCGCCCACGTCGCCCGGGCCGGCGACCCCCACGACTGCCCCGACCGGAGCTGGAAGCAGGCCGAGGCCCGCACCTGGCTGACCACCCACGCCGTCGGACCGGCCGCCGACCGCGCGCACTTCGTCACCGACACCAGCCGCGCGGGCCGTGGCCCCTGGACCGCGAAGCCCGGCGTCCACGCCGACCCGCAGGAGTGGTGCAACCCGCCCGGGCGCGGACTCGGCCCCCGGCCCACGGCCGTGACCGGCGACCCGCTCCACGACGCAAAGCTCTGGATCAAGATCCCCGGCGAGTCCGACGGCCAGTGTCTGCGCGGGACCGCCGGCCCCGAGGACCCCGAGCGCGGGACGGTCGACCCGAAGGCCGGCGACTGGTTCCCGGCCCAGGCGCTGGAACTGGTACGGCTCGCCGATCCGCCCATCCTGGCCGGCGAGGTTTCCGGACAGGCGCGTGGCCGGGAATATTCGTGACGTACCCGTCCCGGACGCCGGTTAGGGTCCGGATCATGGATATTCGTGACGTACCCGAAGCCCATATCGACCGTGCTCTCGACCTCTCCTACCTCGTCTTCCACGACCGTCCCGAGGAGGAGGAGCGCAAGCACCACCGCGACATGCTGCGCCCCTGCGACCGGATCGGCGCGTACGAGGGGGACCAACTCGTCGGATTCGTCGCGGCGTTCCCCTTCACCGTCTCCGTACCCGGCGGCGACCTGACCTGTCCCGGCCTTACGCTCGTCTCCGTCGCCCCCACCCACCGGCGGCGCGGTGTGCTCTCCGCGCTGATCGCGGAGGCGTTCCGGCGGTACGCCGAGCGGGGCGCGCCGCTCGCCTCGCTCTGGGCGTCGGAGGACGCCATCTACGGCCGGTTCGGGTTCGGTGTCGCCACCCAGGGCGTGACCGTCGAGATCGACTCCCGGCGGCCCCTCGCCCTGCGGATCGACCCCGACGAGCGTCCGCTGCGGCTGCTCGACCCGGCGGACGCGCCCGATGTCGTCGGCCCCTACTTCGAGTCCACGCGCGCGCTGCGCGCGGGCCGGAACGCCCGGGACGAACTGCGCTGGACCGGCGAGTGGCTGCGCGACGAGGACGAGGAGGACGACGAGCTGTCACCGGCCCGGGCCGTCGCGCTCGGCGACCCCGTCGCCGGTTACGCCGTCTACCGCACCAAGGGCGAGAACGAGGACGCCCGCACCCCGGGCCTGGTCCGCGTCGACGAGGTGGAGGCCGACACCCCGGCCGTCGCCGCCGCCCTCTGGCGCTACCTGGCCTCGATCGACCTGACCGGCACCGTCCGCGCCTGGGGCAGGCCGCTCGACGACCCCCTGCTGCTCTTCGCCGCCGACCGCGACCAGGTGCGGGTGACCGGACAGTTCCCGGCGCTGTGGCTGCGGCTGATCGACGTCCGCGCGGCGCTCACGGCCCGTACCTGGGCCGCGCCCGTCGACCTCGTCCTGGAGGTCCACGACAGCCGCCTGCCCGCCAACTCCGGCCGCTTCCGCCTCACTTCGGGCCCGGAGGACGGGGTGCGGTACGAGCCGACCGGCGACCCGGTCGACCTGTCCTTCGACGTACGGGACCTGGGCGCCTGCTACCTCGGCGGCGCGCAGGTCGCGGACCTGGTGGCCGCAGGTCTGGTCGAGGAACACACGCCGGGTGCGGCGACCGCTCTCGACGCGGCCCTGCGCACACCCCGACTCCCGCACACCTGCGACGAGTTCTAGGGCTTTCGTACCGGCGTACGGAGGTGGGCGCGCGGGCCCGCCTCAGCTCTTCCGCAGGCCGTGGAGGAGGAGCTCCGCCAGGTGTCCGTACGCCTCCGCGTCCGCGAGGCCGGTCGCCGCGGCGACCTGGCGGCGCTGGATGCGGACCATGACCGAGGCGATGACGTCGGCCGCGAAGGAGACGTGGACCTCGCGGAAGACTCCCGCGCGCACGCCCTCCTCGATCAGCTGCTGCACCCGCCCGGCCGCCGCGCGGGTGTTGCGCTCGTAGACCTCGGCGGCCGGTTCGAAGGCGGCCACGTCGTCGAAGAACTGTGGGGAGACCGGGGCCAGTTCGGCCGCGACCGCGCGCAGATAGGCGGCCAGTCGCTCGGCCGGGTCCTGCTCCGCCGCGAGGACCGCCTCGACCCGGGTCGTCGCGCGCCGGAAGAAGTGGACCACGGCGGCCCGGACGAGCTGCTCCTTGCTGTCCGCCAGGCCGTAGAGCGTGCGCTTGGAGCAGCGCAGCCGGGCCGCGAGATCGTCCAGGGTCAGCCGGGCGAAGCCCTCGCCGACCAGCAGGGCCACCAGCTCCTCGAACAGGGCGGACCGGCGGGCCGCGCCGCGGCCCGTCAGCTTGGGAGCGCCGGCGGCGGAAGTGTCGATCACCCGAACAGTATGCAGGCCGACCCCTTCGGGGGGTTACGGCGGAACCCTTCTGCGCTACGCTAAGCGGTACTGCCGTACCGCCCGCAGTACCGTTACGCCGGTGCGGGTGGCCGAGTGTCACTGGAGTCGCCATGGATGTCGACCGCCTGCTTCCCACCCCCGAGGCAGCGGACCTCATCGCCCTGACGCGGGAGATCGCCGACAAGGAGCTCTCTTCCCGCGTGGACGAGCACGAGGCCGCCGAGACGTACCCCGAAGGCCTGTTCACCACGCTCGGCCGGGCCGGACTGCTCGGCCTCGCCTACCCCGAGGAGTTCGGCGGCGGAGGCCAGCCGTACGAGGTGTACCTCCAGGTCCTGGAGGAGCTGGCGGCGCGCTGGGCGGCCGTCGCGGTCGCCACCAGCGTCCACACCCTCGCCTGCCACCCCCTGCACTCCTTCGGCACCGCCGAGCAGAAGGAGCGCTGGCTCCCCGCGATGCTCGCCGGCGAGACCATCGGCGGCTACAGCCTCTCCGAGCCCCAGGCGGGCTCCGACGCGGCCGCCCTCTCCTGCAAGGCCGAGCGCGTGGACGACGGCCCGAACGGCGCCGCGTACCGCGTCACCGGCAACAAGGCGTGGATCACCCACGGCGGCAAGGCCGGCTTCTACGCCCTCTTCGCCCGCACAGCGCCCGGCAGCCACGGCATCTCCTGCTTCCTCGCCCCCGGCGCGACCGAGGGCCTCACCTTCGGACTGCCCGAGCGGAAGATGGGCCTCCAGGCCGTCCCCACCACCTCCGCCCACTGGGACGGCGCGCTCCTCGACGCCGACCGGCTCATCGGTGACGAGGGCCAGGGGCTCCAGATCGCCTTCAGCGCGCTCGACTCCGGCCGCCTCGGCATCGCCGCCTGCGCCACGGGCCTCGCCCAGGCCGCGCTCGACGCCGCCGTCGACTACGCCAACGAGCGCTCCACCTTCGGCCGGAAGATCGTCGACCACCAGGGGCTCGGCTTCCTGCTCGCGGACATGGCCGCCGCCGTCGACTCCGCCCGCGCCACGTACCTCGACGCGGCCCGCCGCCGCGACCTCGGCCGCCCGTTCAGCCGCCAGGCCAGCGTGGCCAAGCTGACCGCCACGGACGCGGCCATGAAGGTGACCACGGACGCCGTCCAGGTCCTCGGCGGGTACGGATACACCCGCGACTTCCCGGTCGAGCGCTACATGCGCGAGGCCAAGATCATGCAGATCTTCGAGGGCACGAACCAGATCCAGCGGCTGGTCATCAGCCGCGGGCTCGCCCGCTGACCCACCGCCCCCGCTGACACGCACCGCCACCGCCGCTTTCGCTGACGTTTCGAGGAGTTCCATGGACATCGCCGGCTCCGCCGCGCTCGTCACCGGCGCCGCTTCCGGTCTCGGCGCCGCCACCGCCGCCGCGCTCGCCGCCCGCGGCGCCACCGTCTACGGCCTGGACCTGGACAAGGCCGTCGCGGCGGCCGGTCCCCTGCCCGACGGCGTCACGCTGCTCGCGGCCGACGTCACCGAGGAGGGGCCGGTCCGCGAGGCGCTCGCGCGGATCGAGGCCGACGGCGCGGAGCTGCGGCTCGCCGTCAACTGCGCGGGCATCGCCCCCTCCGCCCGCGTCCTCGGCCGCAAGGGCCCGCACGACCTCGACCTGTTCCGTGCGGTCCTGAACGTCAACCTGCTCGGCACGTTCAACGTGATGCGCCTTGCCGCCGAGGTCATCGCACGCCAGGAGCCGGACGAGCACGGTCAGCGCGGGCTCGTCGTCAACACCGCCTCGATCGCCGCCTTCGAGGGCCAGGTCGGCCAGATCGCGTACGCCGCCTCCAAGGCGGGCGTCGCCGGGATGACCGTCACCGCCGCCCGCGACCTCGCCCAGTTCGGCATCCGGGTCGTCACCATCGCGCCCGGCATCGTCGACACCCCGATGATGGCCGGATTCAGCGAGGAGATCCGCGCCGGGCTCGCCGCGAACGTCACCTTCCCGCAGCGGCTCGCCCGCCCCGACGAGTACGCCCGGCTCGTGACGATGGTCGCCGAGCACGACTACCTCAACGGCGAGACCATCCGGATGGACGGCGCCCTGCGGATGGCGGCTCGCTGACCCTCCCGTAGAACTGCCGAGAGCACTTGGTGCCGGATTTGGCTGGCACCAAGTGCCGTCGGCGTGGGCCGCGGATGTTAGGTTCGGGCCATGGGAACAGCCTCGACGAACTCCACGAAGCCCGCGATGCGGGACTCCCTCATCGCCGCGGCCTTCCAGCTCTTCCTGGAGCGCGGCTACGAGCAGACCACCGTCGACGACATCGTCACCCTCGCCGGGGTCGGCCGGCGGTCCTTCTTCCGGTACTTCCCGTCGAAGGAGGACGTGGTCTTCCCCGACCACGAGCAGAGCCTCGCCGACATGACCGAGTTCCTCGCCGCGAGCGCCGACACCGACGACCCGCTGGTCAGGATCTGCGACGCCACCCGCCTGGTCATGCGGATGTACGCCGAGAACCCCACCTTCTCCGTCCAGCGCTACCGCCTCACCCGCGAGGTGACGGGCCTGCGGACCTACGAACTCTCGGTCGTCTGGCGGTACGAGAAGACGCTCGGCGACTATCTGCGCACCCGCTGGGCCGACCGGCGCGACGGCACCCTGCGGGCCAACGTGGTCGCCGCCTCCGTCGTCGCCGCCCACAACCACGCCCTGCGCCACTGGCTGCGCTCCGGCGGCGAGGGCGATCCGCTGGCCGAGGTGGACCGGGCCCTGGACCTCGTCCGCGCCACCTGGAGCGGCGAGCAGGGCGAGGGCGGAGCCGGCGGCCCGGGCGAGGACGCCGAGGACGTCGTGGTGGTGATCACCAAGCGGTCCACGCCCATGTGGCGCGTGGTGCGCGAGGTGGAGTCGAGCCTCGGCGAGGGCTGAGGGTTTCGAAGGGATCTCAGGGGGATCTCAGTATCTTCAATTGAGGGAACTGAGGTCTTTATTTGATGGCACTCAGTGCCATATCTTTGCTCCATGCACGGTCGAGCCGCCGAGTGCAAGGAGAACGCATCGTGTTCCACACCGGGTCCGTAGCATCGAGGAGCGGGAGCGCCGCCGTCCGGGCCGAGGAGTCGGCCGACGACGCCGAGCTCTACTACCAGCTCTGCCGCTGGTGCCAGACCACGACCTTCCAGCGCCTGCTCTGTCCGACCTGCGGGTCGACCGACCTCGCGCCCGAACGCAGCGAGGGCGAGGGCGTGATCTCCGTACGCCGCGGGGTCGCCGCCGCCGACAACGACCTGTGGCCGGTCCACATGACGGAGGGCTTCGTCGTCCGGTGCCGGGTCGACGGGCCGCCGCACGCGGTACGCCCCGGCGTCCGCGTCAGACTCTCCGCCCTGACCCCGGTCGCGGGGCACGAGCCGGTCGTCCGGCTCTGCGAGGAGGTCGCCCTGGACGGCTGGATCTGAACCGCGCACACCCGCGTACACCGCGCACACCCGCGCACAGAAAAGCGGCCCGGTGGCACAGAGTGCCACCCGGCCGCGTCCTTTAGGGGGGGGTCTGGCCCAGGTGGCCGTGGGGGGGGCGTTATCGGGGGTCAGCAGCGGGCGGACCTAGCATAGGGCGGCGCCCCCGC
>NZ_JBHXPI010000072.1:0-19396 GCF_042718575.1 Streptomyces sp. NPDC058579 | reverse complement strand
CTCCAGGAGACGCGGGGCGCTTCGTCGTTCGGTGGTCGTGAGGGCTACGCGGTACGAGGACGGCGGCGGGCGGTTCGTTCCGCGGCGAACACGTCCTCCAGGCGGAACAGTTGGGCCCGGCCCGCTTTGCCCGCCGCCCGTAGGTGGCCGAGCTGGACCCACTTGCGGATCGTCGCCGGGGCGACGCCGGCCTCCTCGGCGGCCAGGGGGCCGGGGATCAGGGCCGGCAGGGACAGCGGCATGGAGGCCGAGCTCAACAAGGGGTCTCCTTCGTCGTGTCCATCGCCGTCTCGATCTCCTCCGTACGGGCGCCCGCCGCGGCCGCCAGCTCCGCCCACTCCGCTTCCGGCCACAGGTGCCGGTACGCGGGGTCGTCCTGGCAGCCGCAGTCGTCCACCGTGCACGTGCAGGCCGGGTTGACGCACAGCACCGCCCGCCGGTCCGGGAACGCCCGCAGCGACACCGAGTCGCACCACGGGCAGCGGCCCGAGACCCGGACGACCGTCTCCGTGTCGCCCAGCGTCCGTGCGCACCGCCGTGCCATCCGGCGCAGTTCGTCCCGCACGTGCCGGGCCAGGTCGGGGTGGACCGCGATCTCGTCGAGCAGCGCCACGGTCCGCCGCAGCCGCTCCACGACCGGGGCGCGGCCGGGGCGGGGGAGGCCGAGCCGGGCGCGTACCGCCTCCTCCAGCTCCACCACGCCGTCCGTGATGTCGCGGATCGCGTCGCTGACGTGCAGCCGGATCGGCGCGGCGCCGTGGCCCGGGACCACGAGCCCGTGCCGCTGCTCGAGCAGCAGCGCCTCGCGGCGCTCCTCGCGGATCAGTTCGTCGCGGCCGGGGTGGGGCGCGGCGGGCGCGGCGCCGGTGGGCGAGCGGCGGCCGGGCGCGAGCTCCTCGGCGAGCTCGGGAAACTGCCGGGCGAGGGAGGCGGCCCACAGGGCGATGTCGGTGAGGATCCGTTCGAGGGCGGGTTCGGTGAGGAGCCGCTCATTGAGTGTCCGTTCGGCGGAGGACCCACCTACGGTCCCTTCCGCATTCGGCTCAGCCACGGACGCCCCCAGCGGTCCCGGCAGTCCCCGCGGTCCCAGCGGTCCCCGCGGTCGCCGCCCCCAGCACCTTCGCCATTCGCGCCTCCGGCACCGCGCGGCCGTTGCGCCACAGGCGGCCCGCGCAGACGCCGTCGAAGTAGTTCTCCGCGGGGGCCACGGCGGCCTCGCACTCGCGGCGGACCAGGCAGGCGGCGCAGGCGCGCAGTGCCGGGGCGGCTTGCTGGGGGCGGCGGGCGAAGACGACGGACGGGGAGAGGCCGGCGCACGCGGCGGCGGCCTGCCATGAGGACGAGTCGGGCAGGAGCATGGTTCTTCTCTCCACGGTCCGGGGCCACCGAGCCCTGGGGCCGGTGCGACTCCTGGGACTCATGAGGCCGACGAGTGCGGCGGCGAGTCCGAGAGTGACATGTTGCGTGCGAGCGCGCAACAAATTTGTGGAGCGCCGTGGAGCCTCCTTCACCGATTCGACACGATTGCGTGCTCAAAAGCACGTAATTCTTTGCGCGCAAGCACGCTAGAGTGTGGTCCCCGGAGGGTGGGGGAGTTAGGGAGCGGTACATGAGCACTCAAGGGCTCGACGAGTTCGCAGGCTGGGTGGAAGGCCTGATGAGAGCGCGCGGCTACGACATCGACAGTCCGCGCGGTGGAGGAAAGTCCCGGATCGCCGACGAGGCCGGGGTCCACCGGGCCGCCGTGACACGGCTGCTCCAGCGGCAGAGCATGCCCGACCTGGAGACCATGCGCAGGATCGCCCCCCTTCTCGGGGTCTCCGTACGCGACATGCTCATCCGGTCCGGCCGGGTCACGCCCGACGAGCTGCCCCTGGCGGCGGATCTGCTGCCGCCGGGCGACTGGCAGCCCACCATGGAGGACTTCGCCCGCTGGCTCGGCGTACCCGACGAGCGGATGGGCGTGTTCGTCAAGGTCGTCAACCAGTTCCTGGAGCCCGGCGACGAGGAGGGCGAACCACGCGCCCCCGGCGAGCCCCGCCGGGTCGGCCGGGACTGACCCCACCCCCGCCCCGGCGAGGGATCGGAGCCCGTATCCGCGGCGCGGGTACGGGCTCTCCGTCACCGCCCGCGCACCCGCCGTCCCCGGATTCGTTCTCCCACGTCGACCGGGCATCGTGCGCGTGGGCATTTGTTTTGACCGGAGTCCATGCGATAGGTACGCTCAGACCTTGTGCCTGGGGTGTGCCTGGGCTCGCGTGCGTGTCCTCAACCGCATGGCGAGTTCGACAACGGCCACCGCAATCTGCGCCTTTTCCGCCTTCGGCGGAGGTCCGCAGTATTCGACACACCCGACCGCGTGGGTCGGGGGCGTGTTCCAGGTTAGTTTTACGACGGCACACAGAAACCGGAGAAGTAGTGCCTACGATCCAGCAGCTGGTCCGGAAGGGCCGGCAGGACAAGGTCGAGAAGAACAAGACGCCCGCACTCGAGGGTTCCCCTCAGCGTCGCGGCGTCTGCACGCGTGTCTTCACCACCACCCCGAAGAAGCCGAACTCGGCCCTCCGTAAGGTCGCGCGTGTGCGTCTGACCTCGGGCATCGAGGTCACGGCCTACATCCCGGGTGAGGGCCACAACCTGCAGGAGCACTCCATCGTGCTCGTGCGTGGTGGCCGTGTGAAGGACCTGCCGGGTGTTCGTTACAAGATCATCCGCGGTTCCCTCGACACGCAGGGCGTCAAGAACCGTAAGCAGGCTCGCAGCCGCTACGGCGCCAAGAAGGAGAAGTAAGAATGCCTCGTAAGGGCCCCGCCCCGAAGCGCCCGGTCATCATCGACCCGGTCTACAGCTCTCCTCTTGTCACCTCGCTGATCAACAAGATCCTGCTGGACGGCAAGCGCTCCACCGCCGAGCGCATCGTCTACGGCGCCATGGAAGGCCTCCGCGAGAAGACCGGCAACGACCCGGTCATCACGCTGAAGCGCGCCCTCGAGAACGTCAAGCCGTCCCTCGAGGTCAAGTCCCGCCGTGTCGGTGGCGCCACCTACCAGGTGCCGATCGAGGTCAAGCCCGGTCGCGCCTCCACCCTCGCGCTGCGCTGGCTCGTGGGTTACTCCCGCGCCCGCCGCGAGAAGACCATGACCGAGCGCCTCATGAACGAGCTCCTCGACGCCTCCAACGGCCTCGGTGCGGCCGTCAAGAAGCGCGAGGACACGCACAAGATGGCCGAGTCCAACAAGGCCTTCGCGCACTACCGCTGGTAGTCCCAACCCACATCGAGACCGAGAGAAGACTGAGCCGATATGGCTACCACTTCGCTTGACCTGGCCAAGGTGCGCAACATCGGCATCATGGCTCACATCGACGCGGGCAAGACGACCACCACCGAGCGCATCCTGTTCTACACCGGTGTGTCTTACAAGATCGGTGAAGTCCACGACGGCGCTGCCACGATGGACTGGATGGAGCAGGAGCAGGAGCGCGGCATCACGATCACGTCTGCCGCGACGACCTGCCACTGGCCGCTCGAAGACGTCGACCACACCATCAACATCATCGACACCCCGGGCCACGTCGACTTCACCGTCGAGGTGGAGCGTTCGCTCCGCGTCCTCGACGGTGCGGTCACGGTGTTCGACGGCGTCGCCGGTGTGGAGCCCCAGTCCGAGACTGTCTGGCGTCAGGCGGACCGCTACGGCGTTCCGCGTATCTGCTTCGTCAACAAGCTCGACCGTACGGGTGCCGAGTTCCACCGCTGCGTCGACATGATCGTGGACCGCCTCGGCGCCGTCCCGATCGTCATGCAGCTCCCCATCGGTTCCGAGATGGACTTCCAGGGTGTTGTGGACCTCGTCCGCATGAAGGCTCTGGTCTGGTCCGCCGAGGCGACCAAGGGCGAGATGTACGACATCGTCGACATCCCGGCCACGCACACCGAGGCCGCTGAAGAGTGGCGCGGCAAGCTGGTCGAGACCGTCGCCGAGAACGACGACGCGATGATGGAGCTCTTCCTCGAGGGCACGGAGCCCACCGAGGAGCAGCTGTACGCCGCGATCCGTCGCATCACCATTGCCTCCGGCAAGGGTGGCGGCGTCCCGACGGTCACCCCCGTCTTCTGCGGCACCGCGTTCAAGAACAAGGGCGTTCAGCCCCTGCTCGACGCGGTCGTGCGCTACCTCCCCTCGCCCCTGGACGTCGAGGCCATCGAGGGCCACGACGTCAAGGACGCCGAGGTCGTCGTCAAGCGCAAGCCGTCCGACGAGGAGCCGCTGTCGGCCCTCGCGTTCAAGATCGCGAGCGACCCGCACCTGGGCAAGCTCACCTTCGTCCGGATCTACTCCGGTCGCCTGGAGGCCGGCACCGCGGTGCTGAACTCCGTCAAGGGCAAGAAGGAGCGCATCGGCAAGATCTACCGCATGCACGCGAACAAGCGTGAGGAGATCGACTCGGTGGGCGCCGGCGACATCGTCGCCGTCATGGGCCTGAAGCAGACCACCACCGGTGAGACGCTGTGCGACGACAAGAAGCCGGTCATCCTGGAGTCCATGGACTTCCCGGCGCCGGTCATCCAGGTCGCGATCGAGCCCAAGTCCAAGGGTGACCAGGAGAAGCTGGGTGTCGCCATCCAGCGTCTCGCGGAGGAGGACCCCTCCTTCCAGGTCCACTCGGACGAGGAGACCGGCCAGACCATCATCGGTGGTATGGGCGAGCTTCACCTCGACATCCTCGTCGACCGTATGCGTCGCGAGTTCAAGGTCGAGGCCAACGTCGGCAAGCCGCAGGTCGCGTACCGCGAGACGATCCGCAAGGCCGTCGAGCGCGTGGACTTCACCCACAAGAAGCAGACCGGTGGTACCGGTCAGTTCGCCAAGGTGCAGATCGCGATCGAGCCCATCGAGGGCGGCGACGCCTCGTACGAGTTCGTGAACAAGGTCACCGGTGGCCGCATCCCGAAGGAGTACATCCCTTCGGTCGACGCCGGCGCGCAGGAAGCCATGCAGTTCGGCATCCTGGCCGGCTACGAGATGACTGGCGTCCGCGTCATCCTTCTCGACGGTGCGTACCACGAGGTCGACTCCTCCGAACTCGCGTTCAAGATCGCCGGTTCGCAGGCCTTCAAGGAGGCCGCGCGCAAGGCTTCTCCCGTCATCCTTGAGCCGATGATGGCCGTTGAGGTCGTCACGCCCGAGGACTACATGGGTGAGGTCGTCGGCGACATCAACTCCCGCCGTGGCCAGATTCAGGCCATGGAGGAGCGCAGCGGCGCTCGCGTCGTGAAGGGCCTCGTGCCGCTTTCGGAGATGTTCGGCTACGTCGGAGACCTCCGCAGCAAGACCTCGGGTCGCGCAAGCTACTCGATGCAGTTCGACTCCTACGCCGAGGTTCCCCGGAACGTCGCCGAGGAGATCATCGCGAAGGCCAAGGGCGAGTAACTCACCCGAGTGCACGCTTTAGGCTTGACACCGTACGCCGGGGCTCGGACTTCGAACCCGAAGAGGAGCCCCCGGCGGACGGCATCCCAGCAAAGATCACCTGGCGCCGATGAGTAAGGCGTACAGAACCACTCTCCAGGAGGACCCCCGTGGCGAAGGCGAAGTTCGAGCGGACTAAGCCGCACGTCAACATCGGCACCATCGGTCACATCGACCACGGTAAGACGACCCTCACGGCCGCCATTACCAAGGTGCTGCACGACGCGTTTCCGGACCTGAACGAGGCCTCGGCCTTCGACCAGATCGACAAGGCTCCCGAGGAGCGCCAGCGCGGTATCACCATCTCGATCGCGCACGTCGAGTACCAGACCGAGTCGCGTCACTACGCGCACGTCGACTGCCCCGGTCACGCTGACTACATCAAGAACATGATCACGGGTGCCGCGCAGATGGACGGCGCCATCCTCGTGGTCGCCGCCACCGACGGCCCGATGCCGCAGACCAAGGAGCACGTGCTCCTGGCCCGCCAGGTCGGCGTTCCGTACATCGTCGTCGCCCTGAACAAGGCCGACATGGTGGACGACGAGGAGATCCTGGAGCTCGTCGAGCTCGAGGTCCGTGAGCTCCTCTCCGAGTACGAGTTCCCGGGCGACGACCTGCCGGTCGTCAAGGTCTCGGCGCTCAAGGCGCTCGAGGGCGACAAGGAGTGGGGCCAGTCGGTCCTGAACCTGATGGCCGCCGTCGACGAGGCGATCCCGCAGCCCGAGCGTGACGTCGACAAGCCGTTCCTGATGCCGATCGAGGACGTCTTCACGATCACCGGTCGTGGCACCGTCGTCACCGGTCGTATCGAGCGTGGTGTCCTCAAGGTCAACGAGACCGTCGACATCGTCGGTATCAAGACCGAGAAGACCACCACCACGGTCACCGGCATCGAGATGTTCCGCAAGCTGCTCGACGAGGGCCAGGCCGGTGAGAACGTCGGTCTGCTCCTCCGTGGCATCAAGCGCGAGGACGTCGAGCGCGGCCAGGTCATCATCAAGCCCGGTTCGGTCACGCCGCACACCGAGTTCGAGGCCCAGGCCTACATCCTGTCGAAGGACGAGGGTGGCCGTCACACCCCGTTCTTCAACAACTACCGCCCGCAGTTCTACTTCCGTACCACGGACGTGACCGGCGTCGTGACCCTCCCCGAGGGCACCGAGATGGTCATGCCGGGCGACAACACCTCCATGACCGTCGAGCTGATCCAGCCCGTCGCCATGGAGGAGGGCCTCAAGTTCGCCATCCGTGAGGGTGGCCGGACCGTCGGCGCCGGCCAGGTCGTCAAGATCAACAAGTAATCACTTGTTCGATCGGGGTGACCCGGTTGCTCTGAACTGAGCACACAGCAGCAAGCAAGGGCCCGCACGGCAGACGCCGTGCGGGCCCTTCGCTGTCTCGCGGGGACGCGCCCCGATCAGTCCTGTGGGGGGTGGGCGTACGTGGTGGCCAGGAGCGAATGGCGGGAAGCCCCGTCGCTCTGGACCAGGCGATGCACGGACGAGGGAATGAACCCGCCGAACAGCGTGCCGACGAGCCCCAGAGCCTGGAAACGGAAGTTGAGGTCGTAGGTCGCCATCGCCACCCGGTTGGCACTGACGCGGTAGCCGTGCGCCCCCGCCCAGGTGTCGGCCTGGTCCAGGTCGGCGTACATCGCCACGATCCCCGCGGCGGTCGCGAACTCGCGCTGCACGCCGAGATTCTCCAGCGGCCCGATGGCATCGAGCCCCGCCAGGTGCCAGCTCCCCTCGGCCGTCACGCGGTACAGGCCCGGCGGGACGCCCTCGCTGCGGAGCGCGAAGACGAACCCCTCCAGCGGACCGGCCTCGGCATCGAGGCCCCAGTCGGTACGGTCCCGGCGGATCACCTCGCCCAGGAGCGACAGGATCACATCGGTGCGGACCGGCTGCGGCGCGTAGTGCAACGAGGACCGCCGCCGGTTCAGCGTGTCCCGCAGGTCGTGCGGCGGCCGGAGCTCGGCGGGCTCCACGGCCGGCTCGACGGGCACGGCATGCGGGAATTCCACCGGCCGGCGCTGCGCCGCCCGGCCGTCCGAGGTGCTCGACCGGGAGCCGAAGCCCTCAAGGACGGCGTTCATGGACGTCAGATCGCTTCTCATGCCGTACCTCCCAGGGTTGCCACAGCGGCGACGGGCTCGTCGGCCGGCGTCGTGCCGAGCGCACGGGCCAGCGCGTCGTCGTCCCAATCCGGACGCGGCGCGAAGGCGAGCCCCAGGTGCTCGGCGACCTCGCGGGCCGCGGACAGGTTGCACCCGGCGTCCAGGAAGACGAGCCGGAAGCCGAACGTGCCGTACTTGGTCATGACCTTCTTCAGATCGCCGGTGACGACGATCTCGCAGGGCGCCGAGCCGTCGGGCACCTGGCTGGAAACAGCCGCGAGCGAATGACTGCCCTGGGCGTACACGTAGATCCCCGGAGGCAGGACGCGGTCGTCGCGCAGCACCACGTAGGCGGTGGTGCATCCGATGTTGCCGGAGGCCGCGGTCCACCGCTTGACGCGTTCCGGCGTGCTCTCCTCGTCCTTGACGCCGAAAGCGATCTTCAGCACCGTGCTCAGGGATTCCAGGGTGAGCGGGACACCGCCGCCGGACGGATCGGGCCGCCGAGCCGCGGCGAGGGCGGCGAGATCGGCGGCGGGAAGGGGGGTGTGCCGACGACTCGGCCAGTCCTTGAACTGCGCCTGTAGCCGGAGGTTGGACGCGTAGTAGTGCGCCTGGTGGTCCTTGGGGGAGAGGAACGACCGCGGTGGCATCGCCACCGACGCCTCGTAGACGGATCCGGCCGGCGCCCGCGGCGCGACGGGCCCCTCGGTGTAGGAGCAGCGCGAGCATCCCGGCCGGACGGTCGCCGGCCGGTACACCGAGCTCAGGGTCGAGACGTCCGTCACGCTGGAGTCGGTCGGAAGATGCGAGATGGCGGCCCGGGCGAGCAGGGCGACGACGTGGTGCGCGGTGACTCCCGCGACGAGGTCGGCGAGGTGCCCGGGCAGCTCGCCGGACAGTTCCGCCTCGCCGTGGCTGCCGCATTCCAGGCAGGGAGTGAGGGAGGCGTCCGCGTACGGGCCGACGGTGAACGCCCGGGCGTCGGCGCGCACCCGCAGCAGGGGCCGGCCGTCCTGCCGGCACCGTTCCTCGGTGGCGGCGAGGAGAGCCGCAGAGGCGACCGTCTCGAAGAAGACGGTGAGCTCTCCCGGGGTGCCGGACGGGCCGGAGGATGCGGCGGAGAGGGGTACGCCCTCCAGCGACCGCCGGGCCGCGGCGACGAGGGCGGGGTCGCCCTCGAGCCGCACCGAACGGTCGGCCAGGCGCGTGACGGCATCCGCCCAGGACAGGTTCGCGCCCGTGGAGTTGCCCAGCCGGGACAGGAAGACGGCCCACTCGGGAGCCACGTCCGGTTCGTCGCCGGACGGTGCTTCCTCGACAGCCCCGGCCGTCCAGAGCAGGGCCAGGCACTTGTAGACCGTGGCCTCGTCGAATCCGACCTTCTCCGCCAGCTCCGTGTGGCCGCGGGTGCCGTCGCACGCCTCGGTGAGGGGGATCAACCCCTCACGGGCGAACGCCCCCGAGAACACCTGAGCCCGATCCGCCCCGTCGAGCACGACGGAATCCCCTGCCCGGCGCATGCGTACACCGCGTCGCAGGACGGGCCTGACGGGGACCATCAACTGCATGTCAGTCCGGGCGGCCCGCCCGATCTGTTCGGCCTTCATTTCGGCAACCATGATCAATCTCCTCCTTACCGCAACAGTTCCGGGAACGGCATCGCGTCGTCCGGGCGCTTGCTCGCGAACCGGTCCCCGCACCGCGGGCACCGGTCGACCGACACCGTGGCCGCCGCGGAGACGCCGCCCGAGACGAGGCTGAAGGTGCGCACGGTGCCTCCCGTCGCGGCCGGGACCGCGGTGACG
Organism: Streptomyces sp. NPDC058579; assembly: GCF_042718575.1. Classification (NCBI taxonomy): domain Bacteria; kingdom Bacillati; phylum Actinomycetota; class Actinomycetes; order Kitasatosporales; family Streptomycetaceae; genus Streptomyces; species Streptomyces sp. NPDC058579. The sequence goes on along the minus strand of NZ_JBHXPI010000072.1, from coordinate 9,995 downwards.
TCGGCGAGCGCGAGGTCCAGGAGGCCGGACGCGACGGCCAGGTGCAGGGGGCCGAACCCCTCGGGCAGTCCGACGAGGGCCGCGTCCATGTCGTACGGGCGGGCCGTGCCCGCGTGTTGCGCCGTACGTTTCCGGTAGCAGGCGTAGCACGCCGTTCTGCCCGGGGCGACGGCCGGCCCGCAGAGGAGCTTGGTCGGCAGCAGCTGGAGCCCGACGGACGGAGTGCCCTGTTCCGCGCAGACCCGGTCGACCTCGTCGCGCAGCTCGGGGGCCCCGCCGGAATGGACGGGGACGACGACGTCCGCGTGCGGAGCCGAACCGTCGAGGAACTCCTCGAAGGACACCCGGAGTTCCCCCGGCACACCGCGATGCTCGGCGAGCTGACGGCCGAAGCCGTCGCGTACGAGATACAGGCACCGCGGACGGAGATCCTGCGCCATATTGCTCTGCTCCTTCTTCCCGCTCATGCGAACGCCTGAGGCTCGGGGTTCAACGCGTCCTCGGGGTGGCTGGTGAGGCCCATGGCCCGGGGCGCCTCGTAGAGGCGTGGGGTGCCGAGAAAGCGCTCGGCGTGGACGAAGGACACCGGCATCGCCTCCGGGACGAGCACCTTCACCGCCCGCATCCCCACCTGACGTGCCTCGTCCGTGGTGATGTCGACAACGAGTGCCTCCGCGCCGCGGGCGGCGAGCCGGGAGACCGCCTCGTCGAGGGGGTCGGCCCCGGCGGGAAGGCCGGGCATGGCGTCGAGACCGTACGCGGGGCGTTCGCCGTCCAGCAGGAAGTCGAAGACGTGGCGACGCTCGGGGGGCGCGTTCCGGACGGCCCCGCCGACCACGCTCACCTGGGAGGGGTCGGCTTCGCGGCCGGCGTACGCGGAGACGTACCCGCGCAGGGCGACCCGCAGGGACGCCAGTTCGCGGTAGATCTTGCCCAGTGCCTTCTCGGGGCGGACGTCACAGGTCGCGGCGACGATCTGGGCGAGCGTCGGATCGGACTCGGAGAGCTGTACGCCGTAGATCACCGGGACACCGAAGTCCGTCGTCGCGTCGAACAGCCGGACCCGGAGGTCGGTGGAGGTGCCGACCCGGTGGAGCTCCCGGGTGTCCGCGTCGAGGAGGTCGGGGTCGACGTGCAGTTCGGGCAGTCGCAGCCGCTGGAGCCAGACCAGCGCGATGGAATCCCGCTCGACCACCTCAAGCAGTCCCCCGAGCACGGCGGCCCGGACATCGGAGTGCACCGCCGCCCCTGTCGTGATGCCGCGGGTGAACTTCTCGGACTCCGAGGAGTACGGCATGTGCAGGTAGACCGAGATGGCGGGGACGAGCACCGGCACCTGGCGCGTGAGCGACCACGCCCGCACCCAGCGGATGGGGACGGAGGGGTCGTACTCCGTCAGTCTGCAGTCGTCGTGCGCCAGTTCCGCGGCAGAGCACCTGGGCCACCGTGAGGGTGACACGAACTCCTCGGTGAGGTCGTTCTCCGCGGCGACCACCATGGCGTCGTCGTCCCACGCGCACGTGGAGTACCGCTCGAGCGCTTCGGCGACGGACAGCAGTCGGGCCCGTTCGGGCGTGAGTCCCGTACCCGCGCCGTCGGAGTTTCCGGTGTCCTCGTCGGCGGCCCACGTCCGCAGGTTGGAGAGGGCGCGGGACGGCACCCCGAGGTACGAGAGCTGGACCGCGAAGGGCGGCTCGCCCTCGCGCACCGGCAGCGGTGCGGTGCGGGAGACCAGTCCGTACGGCGAGACGAGTTCCTCCAGCCGGCGCAGCTCGGCCGGTATGGGTTCCGTATGCCTGTTCACATGCATGTGGATCTTCTTCCTGCGGTCGTGTGCCCGCTTCCGTGCCCGCTCCCGCGCTCCGTCACGCGACGGCCGGCGAGGGGAGGGCGGCCATGGTCTTCGCCAGCCCGTCGAGGTCGTCCTGGAGTTCCAGCATCGATTTGCCGCAGACCTCCTCGTTGGCACGTGCGACGACGTAGCAGAAGACGTACCTCTCCGCCAGGCTGAAACCGAGGGTGTAGAGCGAGCTGTACAGCAGGCTCGTCTGCAGCCGGAAGGCCAGGAAGTCGGCGTCGCGATGCATCAGGCGGTCCAGTTCGGGACTGGGCGGCGTGTGGAACCGGGTGGGTTCCACCGGGGCGCCGCGCTCGCGGACGAGGTCCTCGAGGCTGTGTCCGGCGTTGACGAGCGAGCCGTCCAGGAAGCTCTGGGACAGGGGGGCTGATTCGGACGTGATGAGCTCCGTCCAGCTGCGGACCTGTGTATCGTCCGCCGGTTCGCCGTCCGGGTCCCCGCAGGCCTCGACAAAGGCCCGCACGGCAGGCCCGACCTGCTGGTAGAACCGGTCACAAGCCGACTCGAATGACTCCGGATTCTTGGTACGGAGATAGACCGCTTCGAAATGCGATCTGTAGCTCAGCATGCGGACAGAAAGCAGCTCTTTGAATTCATACTCGGCTATGAATCGCTGCGGAGAATGAATAAGAGTGGCTCGCATATGGGCGACCATGAGCCGGAGCGCGCCGAGTGCTCTCGACAGCTGGCTCTCGTCCCCTGGCGCCTGGTTCAGGAAGCCCAGAAGGGTGGGTGCGGCCTTCTGGAAGAGCCGCTGGGAGGAATCAGAGAATCCGGTTCCGCTGAATCCGGCGTTCCACAGGGGGGACGGGATCGCGCCCCGTGGCACCTCCTCGACGCCGGCGACGCATCCGTGGTCCCGGGCGAGTCGTTGCACGTCAGACCGGATCTCGTCGGGGTTCGACACCCCGTCGAAGCTGACCTGGAGGGCGTCTCCGCCGCCCCGCCCGTCCTGGGTGTGGACGAAGTAGTAGGGGCCATGGCGCCCTACCAGTTCTGGCGAAAACAGTGCGCGTAGGAGTGGCGCAAAAGTGTCGGTGTATTTTGCGCCATCGGGCTGCGGGATGCTGGCGAAGAGGTGCAAGAAGGGGCCCCCAGATGTGAGTAGGCGCCATGCGGGCGGGCGCGTGATCTTGATCCGACGGTAGCTCGAATGGTCAAGAGCAAGGGCCCGTGAAGCCCTGTGATCTAGGTCACAAGAATGTATGTTGCCGAAGATCGATTGGCCGGGTTAGGTTCGAAGCACTTCGACGAAAGGGGGTGAACGCAATGGAGCAGCAGATCGAGCTCGACGTTCTCGAGATCTCGGACCTTATCGCTGGCGCTGGTGAGAATGACGACCTCGCGCAGGTGATGGCCGCCTCGTGCACGACCACGAGCGTTTCGACGAGTTCTTCGTCGTCCTCGTCCTGATCACAGGGCTAGGAAATAGTTGAGCCACCGTCGAGGTGCACCTCGGCGGTGGCCTTCTTTCGTTCCAGCGCTTTTATTCGAGTTTCGAACCATCGGGTCCTGCCCGGAGGTGTGCCGAAACGGGGACACCGCACTCCGGAGCGACGGCCGGGCCCGCGCCGGTGACGCCGGCGGCGCCGCCTACAGTCGGCGACAGGTCGGCCGGAATCCGGGCGCATGGTTGGTTGCGTGCGCGAAGCTGCCTTTGGAAGACAGGGTCGGCAGGCTCGTGCGGCAGGGACCCTTCGTCGAGGCGCGCCCCTGACGTCCGCACGCCGTGGCGCGCCGACCCGCGTGACGAAGTTGGGGGAGTCCCATGGATGTGAACATCAGTCCGTATGTCGTCTACAGGCGGAGTCGGCTTCCGCTGGGCGAGCTCGGCGGGATGTCGTTCACCGCCGCCTGGTCGCGCATCGATGAACTGCACGCCCTGCGGGAAGACATCCGCGCCCGTGCGGGCGGTCTGGCCGACCGTCTCGGCGAGGCCGTACCCACGCTCGGCGACGATGTCCGGGCCACGCTCATCAAGGTGCGACGCGACGTCCACAATCTGCGGCACGACCGGGTGGCCGGACGACTCGAAGAGCTTCGCCCGCACCTCGACGCGGACCTGTTCGCCGAGCTCGAGACCTGGTGCGGACTGGGTGTCCGTGCCACGGAATGCGAGCGCGACGGCGACCGGGAACTCGAGCGCGAGAAGTCCCTTGCCGCGGAAGGGTTCCCCGCGCTCTTCGAGCACGATGCGATGGCCCGCAGCATCCAGCTCTCCGGAGACCGGCTCTACCACGGTCTGCGCGACTTCGTCACAGGCACCGGACCGGCACTCAAGCCGAGCAAGGCCAGGCTGCGGGAGTCGTCCCTCGTCAACTTCGCCTACCGGGCGAGCCTGAAGCCGTCACCGTTCGGCCGGTTCACGGAGATCGGCGCGTTCCCGCCGGACGCCCCGACGGCTGCGGCGGCTGCGGCGGATCCCGCCGGCGGAACGCCGGAGGAGGGACCCGCCCCGTCCGTCACGAGGTTGAACCGACTGCTCGTCAACTGGGTCCTCGCCGCGATGCCACGGCTGCCCGGCGGACTGGAGTCAGGCCACCTGGTGCTGAACTCGACCCTGCGCGCGGGCGCCGACGCCATCGAGTTCGTCGCTGTCGCCCCCGGCTCCCGGGAGGAGGGCAAGATCGCCTCCGAGACCGTCCTGCGCGTCCGCCGCGAGGCACTCTTCAACGCCCTGCTGGCGGCCATGCCCGGAGGATCGGCGCCGACGGCCGAGGTGCTGCGCGGGCTCACCGCGGTCACGGGCAAGGACACGGTGAGCCGGGAGGTCGTCCACGGCCTGATCCGCGCCGGGGCCCTGTTCTTCCGGCCGGCGGTCGACGACCACGACCCCGACTACGCGTCGAAGCTGGAGGAGACACTCGCCGCCGGCGGCACACCGGAGACGGCCGTACTGCGCGACCACTTCGCCGAACTGCGCCGACTGGAAACGGACTTCGCCGCGGCCCCCGCCGCGGACCGCCAGAAGATGCTCGACGCGGCCTACGCGGCGATCAACGGCATCGCCGAGCTCTGCAAGGTGTCGCCGCCCCCGGAGGACGTCCTCAAATCACCGGTCTTCGAGGACACCCCGGCCAACGCCGCGCCCCAGGCGTGGAGCCTTCCGACGGTGGAGCGGAGCATCCCCGCCCTGACGGGCCTCTGGCGCCTGGCCTCGATGCTGGACAACGGCCAGATCAAGCGCCTGGGACTGCACGCCTTCGCGACCCGGGTGCTCGGGGAACGCACCAGCATGCCGTTCATCGACTTCTTCCAGGCCTTCTCCTCGCTGAGCGACCGGGAACAGGCCGACGTGTTCATGGGACGGGACGTGGAGGCGGTCGACAGGTACGTGACGCAGCGGGCCGAGGCCCTGCGCACGATCCGGGACCACCTGACGCCCGAGAACGGCGCCGTGCATCTGGACCCCTCGGTGATCGAGCGGGCCTGCGAGGGAATCGAAGACCTCCGCCACACCGAGTCGGTGACGTTCCGCGCGCAGTTCGCCCGGGGCGTACTGCCCGACAGGGACCGGACCCTGGTCGTGAACGGTCTGCTGACCGGCTACGGCGTCTACTTCTCGCGATTCGGATCGTTCGTCCGCGGCCAGGGCGACTGGTCCCTGCCGGACGCGCAACGCGCCCACCTCGACCGGCGGTTCCCGGGCACGGCCGACCTCAACTCCGTACTCGGCTTCAACTTCAACCTGCATCCCCCGGTGACCCAGCGGGTCGTGAACTACCCCGGCGCCGTGTCGCTCGGGGCGGACCGCACGGTGTACACGATCGACAGCCTGGAAGTCCGCGCGGAGCCGGGCACCGCGGCCCTGCGGCTCTGGCACCCGGACACGCGGGAGTTCGTCGACCTCGTACCCATGAACTTCATGACCCCGGTCGGCGTACCGCTGCTCTACCGGCTGCTGGAGGCACTGTCACCCTCCAACCGCTACCTGTGGAAACCGCTGGAGGACATTCAGGACGCCGGTGGACCCGTGGCCTACGGCGACACCGCGCCCCGCCTCGTGGTCGGCGACGTCGTCGCCGAGCGAAGGTCCTGGAATGTGGCGGCCGCCGACATCCCCATGCTGCAGGACCTGAGCCGGGACTCCTTCGACGCGCTCGTCGCCTTCGACGCGTGGCGCCGGTCCCGCCGCCTGCCCCGCCACGCCTTCGTGCTGTGCCAGACGGCCGAGGAACGTGACGTCATGGCCGGCCGCAGCCGCAAGGTGACGCGGGAGTGGGCGGACTACGCGCACCTGCGGCGCGCCAGCGTCCACAAGCCGATGTACGTCGACTTCCGGAACCCCTACCTGGTCCGGAGCTTCGCGAAGTCCGCGCTGTCGCGCGGCGACGTGATCGTGTCGATGCGCGAGTGCCTCCCCTCGGTGGACGACTACGGTCCCGACACTGGCTGGACCGCGACAGAGGAGTTCTTCGTTGAACTATGCACGGACAAGTAGCGGTCTGACGGGGACGGACGAGTGGCGGGTGGTGCACGTCCACGTCCCCCACTCGCTGCACACCCCCTTCCTGTGCGACGTGGTCGACCCACTGCTTCGCGCCGAGGGCCTGCGGGACCACTTCTTCTTCCTCCGCTATTGGCAGGGCGGACCCCATCTGCGCCTGAGGATGCGGTGCGGCCCCGGCGCCGGATCCGTGGAAGCGGCCGAACGGGTCGTCGAGGGTCTGGAGCGGGCCATGCCCGAATTCGGGGCCGAGGCGCGGGACGAGTACGCGCTCGGACTGAAGATGCAGGAGGAACTGGCCCGGCTGGAGGGGGAGGATCCCCGGGCGGGCCGGCCGGTCGGCACGCTCGAACGGGCTCCCTACGAACCGGAGTACCGCAAGTACGGCGGCCCGGAGGGCGTGGAGATCGCCGAGACGGTCTTCCGGAGGTCGTCGCCGGCCATCCTCGACCTGCTGGGACGGCAACCGCGCGAGTGGGTCGACCAGCGCCGGGCCCCGATCGGGGAGGCGGCGAGGATCATGGCCATGTTCCTCCACGGGGCCGGCTACGACCCGGAGGCCGCCTCGCTGTTCCTGCGGGAGTACGAGGAATGGTGGAGCACGTACGCCCCTGAGGAGATGCGCCTCGCCTGGCCCCGGCTCTACGACAGCGCCTCGGCCAAGCTCACGAGTCTGTGCGCCTCGATCTGGCACGACGGCGCCACGGACGACGTGTTCCACGAGATCAGCGCGGAGGCCACCGCCCGCGCCCGGTCCGTGACCGGTGCGCACGACGGGCAGGACGCCCGCGACCTGCGCCTGGACGGCACACCGTACGCGGGCTGTCTCTCGAACTACGTGCACACCACCAACAACCGCCTCGGACTGGTCCCCGCGGCCGAGGGGCTCGTCGCGTACCTCGTGCGACGAGCCCTGGAAGACCTGCCCGGCCGGCCGGCCCGAGGCAGGGCCGACGGCCGGTGAGACCTTCGGCCCGGGTGCCGCTCCCCTTGGGGGGCCGCACCCGGGCCGAAGTGCGCGCGACCGTCAGCAGACGACCGGAAGCTTGTGGAGGCCGTACACCCCCATGCTGTCCTTGAAAGGCAGCTCCGACACCGGGGCGGCCAGCTTTAGGCCGGGGACCCTGGCGACGAGGGTGTTGAACACGACCTCCAGCTCGAGCTTCGCGAGGTTCTGCCCGATGCACTGGTGGATGCCGTGACCGAAAGCCAGGTGGTGCTTTCCACCGCGTTCGAAGTCCAGCCGGTCCGGGTGCGAGAAGACCGCCTCGTCGTGGTTGGCCGAGGCACTGAGACCGATCACGCCCTCGCCCGCGCGAATGTGCACACCCCCGATCTCGATGTCCGCGGTGACCACGCGCGAGGTCACCTGGTCGGCGATGCTGAAGTAGCGCAGCAACTCGTCGACGGCCTGGGGTGCCAGGGCCGGGTCGGCCTGGAGCTTGGCCCGCTGCTCGGGATTCTCGAGCAGCGCCAGGACTCCGAGCGAGATCATGTTGGCCGTCGTCTCGTGGCCGCCGACCAGCAGGACGTTCGCCATTCCGACGAGCTCCGCGTGGGAGAACGTACCGGTCTCCCGATTCTTCACGACGAGCCTGCCGAGCAGGTTGTCGCCGGGGGCTTCTTCCTGGGCGGTGACCAACTGGTCGAAGTAGGCGTGGAGTTCTCCGTGCGCGTCGTTCCGCTCCTGCGGATCGGCGTCGACCGACACCAGCTTGTCGGTCCGGTCCTGGAAGAACGCCCGGTCCGCGTAAGGGACTCCGAGGAGTTCACAGATCACCAGGGAGGGGACGGGGAGCGCCAGCGCCGCGACCAGATCGACCGGACCCTCACTGGCGAGCATTGCCGAGACGCGCTCGTCCACGATCTCCTGGACGCGAGGCCGCAGTTGAAGCACCCGCTTGGCTGTGAACTCGCTGATCAGCATCTTCCGCTGCGCGGTGTGCACCGGCGGGTCCATGGCGAGGAGAACCGGCCGCATCTGCTCCATGATCTCCGCCGGCACGTCGAAGTGCAGCGGGTAGCCAGGGTGGGCGAGGTTCGAGCTCACATCGGGGCTGGCGAGCAACTGCCGTATGTGTTCGTGCCGGGTGAGCAGCCACGCGGTCCGTCCCGAAGCCAGGGTGACCTTGCTGATGGGCTGTTCGGCACGGAGGGAGGCGTACTCCCGAGGCGGATGGAGGGGGCAGCCGCGGGGGTAGGGAAAGGAGGTGTCTTGACGTTCGGTCATGGGTTTCTCCGAAACTGAAACAAGGGAATCGCCTTACTGTTCCATCCAAGCGGATGGGACGCTCCGCTCGGGCCCGACGGGCCCAATGAGGCGGATCTCACGGTGATTTCGTCACTGCGGGAGGCAGTGTCTGTGCGCCTAATCCGGAGTCACATATTCCGGGTGTGTCCGAAGTGTCGGCGGCATTCCCGCAATCCTGCTCAATCATGCTTGTCACCAAGGAGTTTGGACCTATGTATCTGCAGATCGTCATGTGGGACCTGAAGAAGTCGGAAGCGACTGTGGAGAGCCTCCGGGAATATCTGCGGGACTATGCGGTGGACGCCTACTCCGCGCTGGAGGGGATGCGACTCAAGGCGTGGTTCTCGGACGCCGAACGGCAGTTGTGGGGAGCCGTCTACCTCTGGGACAGGGCTGATCAGATGCCCGCCATCTACAAGGTCAGCCAGGTGGTCGAACTCATCGGCTATCCCCCCACATCGGTCGGGGGATTCGCGCTCGAAGCGATCGCCGAAGGGAAGAGCGTGCACGAGACGCTGGCCGGCCTGGGCATCGCCCTGGAGGGCGGGCAACCGTAGCCCGCCCGGTTTGTGCTAGCGTCTGCACGGTGGACAATCCTGATGTGATTATCGAACGTTCCGACCCTGCGGTGCAGCGCATCATCGATGTGACCAAGCATTCGAGGTCGGTCGTCAGGACCGTGCTCATCGAGGACATCGAACCCCTTCTGCAGAGCATTCACGCAGGAGTGGAGTTCATCGAGGTCTACGGCATCGAGACCACGCCCCTGCCGGGCGACCTGATGGCCGCCTGCGCGAAGCGGGGAATTCCGGTCCGGCTGCTCGCGTCGGAGATCGCCAATCAGGTGTTCAAGACCGAGAAGAAGCCCAAGGCTTTCGGTATCGCCAAGGTGCCACGGCCCGGCCGCCTCGCGGACCTGGCCGACCTGAAGGGCGACATCGTCGTCCTGGACGGCGTGAAGATCGTCGGCAACATCGGCGCCATCGTGCGGACGGCCTTCGCCCTGGGCGCCTCCGGCATCGTCCTCGTGGACAGCGATCTCCCCACCATTGCGGATCGCCGTCTCATCCGGGCGAGCAGGGGCTACGTCTTCTCCCTGCCCATCGTCCTCGCCACGCGGGACGAAGCGCTCCGGCACTTCCAGGACAGCGGGATGCGGACCATGGTCTTCGAGGCCGACGGGCGCCTCACGGTCGGGGACCTCGGCGGCATCGACGAGCGCGTCGTGCTCATGTTCGGCAGTGAGAAGACGGGGCCGTCGGACGAGTTCGCGGGCGGCGCCGCCGAATCGGTGTCCATCCCCATGAACCCCGCCGCCGAGTCGCTCAACGTCTCGGTCTCCGCCGGTATCGCGCTGCACGGGCGGGCGGCCCGGAACCTCGGCCGGCTTCCCGCGGCGTGACGCCGGCCGCCGCGGAATAGAAGAAGAGGGCCCCCGG
>NZ_JBHXPI010000071.1:0-23849 GCF_042718575.1 Streptomyces sp. NPDC058579 | reverse complement strand
GAGGGCGGACAGCGCGTGCCGTCCGCCCTCGCCCCGGCCTCCGTCGTCGCCGGCCCTGATCGGGTCGAGGCGCACCGCGGACCCGGCCACCGCACCCACCGAATCACCCGCGCGCATTCTCGGCGCGCGTTCTCCGGGCACATTCCCGAAGCGCTTTCCGGGCGGCATTCCCAAAGGCCATTCTCGGCGCACATTCCAGCGCGCATTAATCACTCGAATTCCCCGTACACCTGCCGCGTTTCTTCTGCCCGGTTTCCCGGACCCTAAACGCCAAGGTTTCGTCAGCACTTCCGGCTCATTTCCGCTCATGTGACGGACTCCACATCGCGCCCTTTTCGCCCGGATTTATACGGACAGAACGGGATCAACCCGCGCCCGCGCGAATAACACATCCGCCTTCGTCGGCACACCCCTTCGCCCCGTGCATTCCGAGAATGCGATCGGTAAATTCCATCGCCATGACCGCAGCACAAGCAGCCATGACACTGGAAAGCCCACGAGTGGAGGACGGAGCCGCGATCTGGCGCATCGCCCGCGATTCCCAGGTCCTTGACCTGAACTCCTCGTACAGCTACCTGCTGTGGTGCCGCGACTTCGCCGCCACCTCGCTGGTCGCGCGCGCCGCCGACGGCGAGCCGGTCGCCTTCGTCACCGGATACCTGCGCCCCGACCGGCCCGGCACCCTCGTCGTCTGGCAGATCGCCGTCGACGAGACCCATCGCGGGCGGGGCCTGGCCGGGGTACTGCTCGACGCGCTGACCGCGCGTGTCTCCCCGGAGGCCGTCGAGACGACGGTCACGCCCGACAACACGCCCTCGGACCGGCTCTTCACCGCGTACGCCGCCCGGCACGGACTCGGCCTGGAGCGCGAGGTTCTCTTCGACGGGCGTCTGTTCCCCGCCCCCGTCGACGACGACGCCGGCACCCACCAGCCCGAAGTCCTGTACCGCATAGGCCCCCACACCCCCGGAGCTTCGCTGTGACCATGACCCCGCCCGCCCTGAGCGTCTTCGAGACCCTGGAGTCGGAGGTGCGCAGCTACTGCCGCGGCTGGCCCACCGTCTTCGACCGCGCGAACGGCGCGCGCCTGACCGACGAGGACGGCCACGAGTACCTCGACTTCTTCGCGGGCGCCGGCTCGCTCAACTACGGCCACAACAACCCCGTACTGAAACGGGCGTTGATCGACTACCTGGAGCGCGACGGGATCACCCACGGTCTCGACATGGCGACCACCGCCAAGCGGACCTTCCTGGAGACCTTCCAGGAGGTCGTGCTGAAGCCGCGCGCCCTGCCGTACAAGGTGATGTTCCCGGGCCCGACCGGCACCAACGCCGTGGAGGCCGCGCTGAAGCTGGCGCGGAAGGTGAAGGGCCGCGAGTCGGTCGTCTCCTTCACCAACGCCTTCCACGGCATGTCGCTCGGTTCGCTCGCCGTCACCGGAAACGCCTTCAAGCGGGCCGGGGCCGGGATTCCGCTGGTGCACGGCACCCCGATGCCGTTCGACCACTATCTCGACGCGCAGATTCCGGACTTCCTCTGGTTCGAGCGGCTGCTCGACGACCAGGGTTCGGGTCTGAACAAGCCGGCCGCGGTGATCGTGGAGACGGTCCAGGGCGAGGGCGGCATCAACGTGGCCCGCGCCGAATGGCTGCGGGAGCTGGCCGAGCTGTGCCGGCGCCAGGACATGCTCCTGATCGTCGACGACATCCAGATGGGCTGCGGCCGTACCGGCGCCTTCTTCTCCTTCGAGGAGGCCGGCATCACCCCGGACATCGTCACGCTGTCGAAGTCGATCAGCGGGTACGGCCTTCCGATGTCGCTCTGCCTGTTCCGGCCGGAGCTGGACGTCTGGGAGCCCGGCGAGCACAACGGCACCTTCCGGGGCAACAACCCGGCCTTCGTCACGGCCGCCGCCGCGCTCGACACGTACTGGGCCGACGGCCAGATGGAGAAGCAGACCCTGAAGCGCGGCGAGCAGGTCGAGCAGGCGCTGCTCGCCCTCTGCGAGGAGAACTCGGCCGACGGCGCGCACTACCGGGGCCGGGGCCTGGTGTGGGGCCTGGAGTTCGCCGACAGGACCCGGGCGTCGAAGGTCTGCGCCCGCGCCTTCGAGCTGGGGCTCCTCCTTGAGACCTCGGGCCCGGAGAGCCAGGTCGTCAAGCTCCTCCCGCCGCTGACCGTCACCCCGGAGGAGCTGGACGAGGGGCTGAGCACGCTGTCCCGCGCCGTCCGCGAGACCGCCGCGTGAGACGCCGTGTGAACCGCCCCGTGAACCACCGCTGATCGAGAGGGAGTTGTACCACCGTGATCGTCCGATCGTTCAAGGACATCGAGAACACCGAACGCCATGTGCGGGCCGCCTCCGGCACCTGGGAGAGCAAGCGGATCGTCCTCGCCAAGGAGCGGGTCGGCTTCTCGCTGCACGAGACCGTGCTCTACGCGGGCACCGAGACGTCCATGTGGTACGCCAACCACATCGAGGCCGTCCTGTGCGTCGAGGGCGAGGCCGAGTTGACGAACGACGAGACCGGCGAGACGCACTGGATCGCGCCGGGCACGATGTATCTGCTCGACGGCCACGAGCGGCACACCATGCGCCCCAAGACCGACTTCCGCTGCGTCTGCGTCTTCAACCCGCCGGTCACCGGGCGGGAGGACCACAACGAGAACGGGGTCTACCCCCTGCTCACGGAGGAGGGCTGACCATGACGGACGTGCTGACCGACCTGTACCCGACCCGCGCCGCCGCCGAGGTGCTCACGCCCCGCCGCGACCCGGTGGTGTGGGGCGACGCCCCCGGCCTCGAGTCGTACGACCGGGACGGCTTCCTCGTCGAGCCGGAGCTGCTGGCCGACGACGAGGTCGCCGTGTACCGCCGCGAGCTGGACCGGCTGGTCGCCGATCCGGCCGTACGGTCCGATCCGCGCGCGATCGTCGAGTCGCGGACGTCGACCGTACGGTCCGTCTTCGAGGTGCACCGGATCAGCGAGGTCTTCGCCCGGCTTGTCCGGGACGAGCGGGTGGTGGGCCGGGCCCGCGAGATCCTCGGCTCGGACGTGTACGTCCACCAGTCGCGGATCAACGTGAAGCCGGGCTTCGGCGCCTCCGGGTTCTACTGGCACTCGGACTTCGAGACCTGGCACGCGGAGGACGGCCTGCCGCGGATGCGCACGGTGTCGGTGTCGATCGCGCTGACCGAGAACCACGACACCAACGGCGGCCTGATGATCATGCCGGGCTCGCACCGGACGTTCCTGGGCTGCGCGGGGGCGACCCCGAAGGACAACTACAAGCGCTCGCTGCAGATGCAGGACGCGGGCACCCCGTCGGACGAGGCGCTGACCTCGCTCGCGGACGCGCACGGCATCCGGCTCTTCACGGGCCGGGCGGGCTCGGCGACCTGGTTCGACTGCAACGCGATGCACGGCTCGGGCGACAACATCACGCCGTATGCGCGCAGCAACGTCTTCCTCGTCTTCAACAGCGTGGAGAACGCGGCGGTGGAGCCGTTCGCGGCTCCGGTGCGCAGGCCGGAGTTCATCGGGGCGCGGGACTTCACCCCGGTGCGCTGAGAGCCTGACGGTGGGTGGGGGAGGGAGCCGGCGACGGCCCCCTCCCCCGGCCGTGTCTCAGCCCGCCAGGACCTCCAGGGCGCGGTCGACGTCCGCCGTGCCGTTGTAGAGGTGGAAGGACGCCCGCAGGTTGCCCGCGCGGGCGGCCATCAGGACGCCGGCGGCCCGCAGGTCGGGCAGCCGGTCGCCGAGGCCCGGGACGCCCACCACACCGGAGACGTCCGGCACGGGCGCGTGGCCGAGCTCCACGAGGCCGGCGCGGAAGCGGGCGGCGAGGGCCTTGTTGTGGGCCTCGATCCGCTCGATGCCGATCTCTTCGAGCAGCGCGAGCGAACGGGCCGCCCCGTGGTACGAGAGGAACGCCGGCGGCTCGTCGAACCGCCGCGCGGAGGCGGCCAGTTCGCGCACCGGGCCGTAGCTGTTGGCCCACAGCTCCTCGCCCGTGACCCAGCCCGCGTGGATGGCCGTCAGCGAGTCCTGCGCCTCCTCGGTGACGGTGAGGAAGGACGTCCCGCGCGGGCTGAGCAGGTACTTGTAGCCGCCGGCCACCGTGTAGTCCCACTCCCCCGCGCGCAGCGGCAGCCAGCCCGCCGACTGGGTGGCGTCGAGGAGCGTACGGGCCCCGTGCGCGGCCGCCGCCGCCCGTACCGCCGCGAAGTCCACCGTCCGGCCGTCCGCCGACTGGACGGACGAGAAGGCGACGAGCGCGGTCTCGGGGCGGACGGACTCGGCGAGCCGCTCCAGGGGCACGAAGCGGGTCTTGAGGTCGCCGCGGATCGTGAACGGGGTGATCAGGGAGGAGAAGTCGCCCTCGGGGAAGAGGATCTCGGCTCCGGCGGGCATCGACTGCGCGATCAGCCCGGCGTGGACGGAGACCGAGCTGCCGACGGCGACCCGGTCCGGGTGGACGGCCACGAGCCGGGCGAAGCCGGCGCGGGCCTCGTCGACGACGTCGAAGCTGCCGGAGCCCTCCGGGTTGCCCGCCGCGACCTCCTCGCAGAGCAGGGCGACGGCCTCGATGGTGCGGCGCGGGAGCAGCGCGCACGTGGAGGTGTTGAGGTACGTCCCCCGGGGCGCGAACTCGGCTCCGCCGAGGGGTTCCATGACATCCGTGGCATCCGTGGCATCCATGGGCCAAGACTGGGCTTCCCCCGACCGCTCGTCAATGGCGAATGATCACGGGGAAGCCCCAACCGGCGCTTATATGCCCAGGTCCAGGGGGTGCGCGGCGCTAGCAGTTGCCGTCCACGTCGCAGGCCGGAGCGGCGTCGGTGTCGCCGCCGCCGACCGGCTGCAGGACCGTCCGGCCCTGCCACGCCTGCTCAAGGGCCTGGGTGAAGACCTCGGCGGGCTGGCCGCCGGAGATGCCGTAGCGGCGGTCGAGGACGAAGAACGGCACGCCGTTCGCGCCGAGTTCGGCCGCCTCGCGCTCGTCCGCCCGTACCTCCTCCGCGTACGCGGTCTCGTCGGCGACCACGGCCCGGACCTCGGTCTCGTCGAGGCCGGCCTCGACGCCGAGCCGGACGAGCGTCTCGGAGTCGAAGACGGACCGGTCCTCGACGAAGTTCGCGCGGTAGGCGAGGTCGAGCAGCTCGTTCTGCCGGCCCCGCTCCTTGGCGAGGTGGAGCAGGCGGTGGACGTCGAAGGTGTTGCCGGAGTCGCGGCCCTCGGTGCGGTACTCGAGGCCCTCGGAGTGCGCGTTGGAGGCGACGTGCGCCTCCATGGCGCGGGCCTCGTCCAGGGTCCGCCCGTACTTCTTCGCCAGCGTGTCGACGACCGGCGCGGTGACGCCCATGGGCAGGTTCGGGTTCAGCTCGAAGGAGCGGTGCACGATCTCGATGTCGTCGCGGTGGGCGAAGGCCGCGAGCCCCTTCTCGAAGCGGGCCTTGCCGATGTAGCACCACGGGCAGGCGATGTCGCTCCAGATCTCGACGCGCATGTTCGGCTTCTCTCCGGGTTCGAGGGGGTGTGTTCCGGGTGGTCTTCAGAGGGCGGAAACACCCGCCCCCGCCGGATTCATTCCGTCCCGGGCGCCAGTGTGAGACGGAGCACGAGGTGGGTGCCCGAGCGCGGGGTGTCGGGGTCCGGGGCCCAGGCGTGGGCGGTGTAGAAGGACCGGGCCCGCTCGTTCTTCTCGAAGACGAGGAGGCGGGCCTCGGTGAAGCCCTCCGCGCGCCAGACGTCCAGGCAGGCGGCGTGCAGCTCGGCGCCGATGCCCCGGCGCCAGTGCTCGGGGCGGACGTGGAGCTGCGTGAGCGTGACCGTACCGTCGTCGCCCCTGCTGTACGCGGCGACGCCGGCCGGGTCCCCGTCCCGCTCAGCGACGAGCACGTCGCCCCGCTCCACGGCCCTGCTCCACCCCTCCCGGGAACGGGCGAGCTCCTCGGCTCCGGCGAACTCGGTGTCGGGGACGTGGCCGCGGTAGTACGTGGAGCGGGCCTCCAGGTGCAGGGCGGCGATGGCGTCGAGGTCGTCGGGCGTCGCGGATCTGATCATGACAACGGGGACGCGCGGGGGCGGGGCGGCGGTTGCGGGCGGGGGCGGGGCGGCCTCCTCGCGCACCGGCCCGGCGCCCCCGGCCTCCCCGCGCCCCCGCCTCAGCGGCGCGGCACCCCCAGCGGGTTGCCGTCGCGCAGCTCCGGTGGCAGCAGGTGCTGCGGGGTGGACTGGTACGTGACCGGGCGCAGCCAGCGCTCGATCGCGGTCGCGCCGACCGAGGTGGAGGTGGAGGTGGTCGCCGGGTACGGGCCGCCGTGGTGCTGGGCGCCCGCCACCGCCACGCCGGTCGGCCAGTCGTTGACGAGCACGCGGCCCGCCAGCGGGGTCAGCTCGGCGAGCAGGCCCGCGGCCTCCGGGTCCTCGTCGGCCATCTGGAGCGTGGCGGTGAGGTTGCCGGGGAGCACGGCGAGGACCGCGGTGATCTCGTCCCGCGAGGCGTAGCGGACGACCAGGGTCACCGGGCCGAAGTACTCGCTCAGGAAGGCACCGCCGTCGCCCTTGCGGTGGCTCTCGAGCAGGAGCTCGGCGTCGAGGGTCAGGAAGCCCGCCTTGACGGTGTCCGGCCCGCCGGGGGCCGGATGGACGGGCGCGGCGACGCCGTCGATCTGGGCGAGCTCGTAGGTCCCGGTGAGGAAGTGGCTCCGCATCCGGCGGTCGAGCATCACGCCGGGCTCGTGCGCGCCGACGGCGTCCGTGAGGGCGGAGACGAAGCGGTCGCCCGCCTCGCCCGCGGGCGCCAGGACGAAGCCGGGCTTGGTGCAGAACTGGCCCTGCCCCAGGGTCATGGAGCCCGCGAGCCCGGCCCCGATCTCGGCGGCCCGCTGCTCGGCGGCGGCCTCGGTGATGACCACCGGGTTGAGGGAGCCGAGCTCGCCGTGGAAGGGGATGGGCACGGGCCGGGCGGCCGCCGCGTCGAAGAGCGCCCGGCCGCCCCGGACCGAACCGGTGAAGCCGGCGGCCGCGACGAGCGGGTGGCGGACCAGCTCCACTCCGGCGTCGAAGCCGTGCAGGAGGCCCACGACGTCCTCGGGCAGCCCGACCTTGGCGGCGGCCCGCCGGAGCAGCGCCGCGCAGAGCTCCGAGGTGGCCGGGTGGTCGGGGTGGGCCTTGACCACGACGGGGCAGCCGGCCGCGAGGGCGCTGGCGGTGTCGCCGCCGGGGACGGAGAAGGCGAGCGGGAAGTTGCTCGCGGAGTAGACGGCGACGACGCCGAGCGGGACCTTCCAGCGGCGCAGGTCGGGCCGGGGCGGGGTGGTCGTGGGGTCGGGCAGGTCGATCCGTACGTCGAGGAAGGCGCCCTCGTCGACGACGTCCGCGAAGGACCGCAACTGGGCGGTGGTGCGCGCGAGTTCGCCGGTGAGCCGGACCGGGCCGAGCGCCGTCTCGGCGTCGGCGGTCTCGACGACCTCCGGCCGGGCCTCGTCGAGGAGGTCCGCGGCGGTGCGGAGCAGGGCGGCCCGTACCGTACGGTCGGCGAGCGCCTCGCGGGTGGCGGACGCCGCGGTGACTGCCCGGTCCACGTCGGCGGCTGTGGCCTCCACCGCAACCTGTTCGCGCGGCTTCCCCGTCCGGGGGTCCACACTCCACACTGGTTCAGCTGCCACGGCCCTGCCCCTCTTCACGCGACACCCTGTTCGGTATTCTGAACGGGGTTCCAGTAGATGAATCTGGACTCTATTGACGGGTGTGCCGACTCCACAAGAGGCACCAGGAAGAGGGGTGAGGGCGATGTCGACAGCCGACACGGGTGGGGCCCAGGTCAAGTCCGCGGTGCGCACGGTGGAGTTGCTCGAGTATTTCGCGGGGCGCCCCGGAATGCACTCGCTGGCCGCGGTCCAGGAGGCCGTCGGATACCCCAAGTCCAGCCTGTACATGCTGCTGCGCACCCTGGTCGAGTTGGGCTGGGTGGAGACGGACGCGACGGGCACGCGGTACGGCATCGGAGTCCGGGCCCTGCTCGTCGGCACCTCGTACATCGACGGCGACGAGGTGGTGGCCGCAGCCCGGCCGACCCTCGACCGGCTCTCCGACGACACCACCGAGACCATCCACCTCGCCCGGCTCGACGGCACCAACGTGGTCTATCTGGCGACCCGTCAGTCCCAGCACTATCTGCGGCCGTTCACCCGTGTCGGCCGCCGCCTTCCGGCCCACTCGACCTCCCTGGGCAAGGCGCTGCTCGCCACCCACAGCGACGAGCAGGTCCGCAAGATGCTCCCCGAGACGCTGCCGCCGCTGACCGAGCACACGATCACCGACCGCGAGAAGCTCATCGAGGAGCTGCACCTCATCCGCGAGCAGGGCTACGCGGTGGACCGCGAGGAGAACACCCTCGGCCTTCGCTGCTTCGGCATCGCGATCCCCTACCGCACCCCGGCGCGCGACGCGATCAGCTGCTCGGTGCCGGTGGCCCGGCTCACCCCCGGCCACGAGCAGATGATCAAGGACGCACTCTTCGACGCCCGCGACCGCCTGACCCTGGCGACGCGCCGGCTCTGACGCCTCGGAGGACCGGTCTCTCCGCACGACGACCGGCGCGGCTCTGACGCCGTACCGGCCCCTCCTCCGTACGACGACCGGCCTCTCCGCCGTACGGGGGAGGCGCTTCGTCGCTCGGCAGGACGTGCCGGGAGCGGGCCGCGCGGGAGCGTGGGGTCATGACACAGGCCGCCGCTCCCCTCAGCCTCAGCCCCTCCCGCCGCATCCTCCGCGCCCTCGCCGTCCTCGCCTGCCTCCCGTACATCTCGCTCAAGATCGCCTGGGTGGCGGGGAGCGAGATCGGCATCCCGGCCGGGAGCGCGCTCCTGGAGCACCGGACCCTGCTGATCGTCGCCAACTCGGTCTCCGTGGTGATGGACGCCGTGGTGGTCGTCCTCGCCCTGCTGCTCACCCGGCCCTGGGGCCGCAGGGTGCGTGCCTGGCTGCTCGCGTTCCCGCTGTGGGCCGCGACCGGCCTGCTCTCCCCGATCATGATCGGCTTCCCCGCACAG
Source organism: Streptomyces sp. NPDC058579 (assembly GCF_042718575.1). Lineage (NCBI taxonomy): Bacteria > Bacillati > Actinomycetota > Actinomycetes > Kitasatosporales > Streptomycetaceae > Streptomyces > Streptomyces sp. NPDC058579. The sequence goes on along the minus strand of NZ_JBHXPI010000071.1, from coordinate 14,785 downwards.
CTCGCGGTCTCCCTCGTCACCGGCCCGCCGAAGCCCGTCGCCGGCGGCGAACCGTTCCTCGACGACTGGGTGTTCGGGGTCGTCTACGGCGGCTTCATCGTCCAGGGGCTCGCGCTCGGCACCCTCTTCGTCCTCTACGTGAGCGACCGCTGGTCGCACGTGTGGCGCGGCACCCTGGGCGATCTGCCCGCCCGGCTCTGCGGCACCGGTACGCGCGTCACGGCGGTCGTCGCCTCGCTGGTCGCGCTGGTCCCAGCCGCCGTCCATCTTGTGTGGGCCCTCGGCTCGACGCACGGGCTCTCCCCGGCCCAGATCGCCCGGCGCACCGACGACTTCTACGTCCTGGAGTGGACGCGCGCGGCCTTCGTCGCCGTCGCCGTGGTCACCGTGCTGCTCCTCGTCCTCCAGCGGGCCAGGTCGTGGCCGGTCCGTACGGTTCTGGCGTTCGCCTGGGTCGGTTCGGGCGGAGTCGGGTGCTGGGGCGCGTACATGCTGCTCGTGACGTTCATGCCGGACACCGATCCCGACAAGACGTTCACCGGCCTCGCACAGCTGACCTACGCTGGCGAGATGATCACCGGGTTCCTGCTGGCCGGCTGCCTGGCCGTCTTCCTGCACCGCAGGAGCGCGAGCGCGTGAGACCTCCGCTCGCACCGCTGCTCGGCCGGCGCTCCCGGCTCCGCTGGGTGCATCTGATCCTGGGCGGCGCCCTGTTCATGCCGTACTGGCTGGTCGGCACCGTGGTCGTGGGGGTGCTCACGGGCGAGGGGTCGATGTTCTCGGGCGATCTCACCACGCAGTTCGGGGCGTACGCGGTCGGCCTGCCGCTCGCCGCGATCACCTCGCTCTTCCCACTGACCCGGCCCATGTCGGTGGCGGCGGCGCGGGCGCTCTGCGGGATCGCGGGCGACCGGTTCACGGGCGACCGGCTCGCTGACGGGCCCGCCCGGGGGCGGAGCGCGAAGGCGCGCACGGCCGGCTGGTTCACGCTCCACCTCGGCGTCGGCGCGCTGATCAGCGGGGCGACCCTGGCCCTTCCGCCGTTCGCGGTCGCGGTGATGGCCCTGCCGTTCTCCCCCTCGCTCCAGAGGTCGGAGCTGACGGCGTACTGGGGCCTGCACCGGCCCTGGCTCCAGTGGGCCGGGCTCCCCGCCGGGCTCCTTATGCTGCTGGCTCTTGCCGCCGTCGCGGCAGGCGCGGGCGCCCTCCTCGCCCGGGAGGCGCCCCGGCTGCTCGGGCCGAGCCCGGCGGACCGGCTCGTGGCGGCCGAGCGGCGCGCCGCCGAGCTGGCCGTGCGCAACCGGCTCGCCCGCGAGCTGCACGACTCCGTCGGCCACGCGCTGAGCGCGGTGACGCTCCAGGCGAGCGCGGCGCGCCGGGTCCTGGACACCGACGTGGAGTTCGTACGGGAGGCGCTGGCCGCGATCGAGGAGACGACCCGGCGCACGGTCGGCGAACTCGACTCGGTGCTCGGCCTGTTGCGCGACGGCGAGGACGACGGCGAGCTGCCCGCGCCCCGGCTCGACGCCCTGGACGCGCTGGTGCGGGGCGCGGGGCGGCAGGTGGAGCTGACGGTGACCGGGGCGCTCGACCGGGTGCCGGACGCGGTGTCGAGGGAGGCGTACCGGATCGTGCAGGAGGGGCTGACGAACGCGGCCCGGCACGCGGGCGGGGAGCGCGTGACGGCGCGGATCGCCCTGGACGACGACGAGTTGGAGATCACGATGGAGAACGCCCTGCCCGACCGCGCCCCGGTGACCCGCCCCGGCGGCGGCCGGGGCCTGCGCGGGGTCGGCGAACGCGCGCGCCTGCTCGGCGGCACGTCCGAGGCGGGCCCGCTGGACGAGGTCTGGCGCCTCGCGGTGCGACTGCCGCTGGGCCCGGCGCGGGCGGGCGGTGACCGGTGATCCGGGTGGTGCTCGCGGACGACGAGCGGATGGTGCGGACCGCCCTGCGGGTGATCCTGGACGCGGAGGCGGACCTGGAGGTGGTCGGCGAGGCGTCGACCGGGGCCGAGGCGGTGTCGGTGGTCCGCGAGGTGCGGCCGGACGTGGTCCTGATGGATGTGCGGATGCCGGAGATCGACGGGATCCGGGCGACCGAGCAGATCCTGGCGGGGATGGCGGAGCCGCCCCGGATCGTGGTGGTCACGACCTTCGAGAACGACGCGTACGTCTACGACGCGCTCCGGGTGGGCGCGGCCGGCTTCCTGCTCAAGCGGGCCGGCGCGGACGAGCTGGTCGACGCGGTGCGGCTGGTCGCCCGCAGCGACTCGCTGCTCTACCCGGCGGCGGTACGGAGCCTGGCCGCCGAGCACGCCCGCCGCAGGCCCCCGGCGGCGCCGCCCTGGGTGGCCCGGCTGACGGAGCGGGAGGCGGAGGTGCTGCGCCTGGTGGCGACGGGCCTGACGAACGCGGAGATCGCCGGGCGGATGGGCGTCGGCCCGGCGACCGTGAAGACCCATGTGGCGTCGGTGCTCGCGAAGACGGGCGCCCGGGACCGTACGCAGGCGGTGATCCTGGCGTACGAGTCGGGCTTCGTCGGCGCGCGCTGAGGCTGCGGAGTGGCGCGGGTCACGCCGTCGCCCGCCCCGCATGAACGTTTCCTGAGAAACCGGACACAGTCGGAACGGAACGCCACCCTCCGCTCGTCCCGCATATGGGATGAACAAGACGATCAGGCGCGCCTCGGTCTTCTCGCTGCTCCTGGTGCTCGCCCTCCTGGGCCGGGCGACCTGGGTGCAGGCGTACGAAGGCAAGGCTCTCGCGGACGACAAGAAGAACCGGCGGAACGTGATCGCGCAGTACGCGCAGCCGCTCGGGAACATCATCGTGGTCGGTTCGCCGGTCACGGGCTCGAAGAGGACGGAGGGTGGCGATCTCGCGTACAAGCGCGACTACACCGACGGCAAGCTCTACGCGGCCGTCACCGGCTACAGCTCACAGGCGTACGGGGCCAATCAGCTGGAGGGCATCTACTCCGACGTCCTGGACGGCACCGACACCCGGCTGAAGAACCCGCTCGACGCCCTCACCGGCAAGCAGCAGGAGCCCGGTGACGTGGTCACGACCATCGACCCGGCCGTGCAGAAGGCCGCGTACCAGGCGCTCGGCAACAAGAAGGGCGCCGCCGTCGCCATCGACCCGAAGACCGGCCGGATCCTCGGGATGGTGTCCACACCGTCGTACGACCCGTCCACGATCGCCGGTATGACCGACGGGTCCACCTGGAAGCAGCTGACCGACGACAAGGACAAGCCGCTGGTCAACCGCGCGCTGCGGCAGCCACTGCCGCCCGGCTCGACGTTCAAGCTGGTCGTCGCGGCGGCGGCGCTCGAGAACGGGCTCTACGGCTCCGTGGACACGGCGACGAACAGCCCGAACCCGTACAAGCTGCCCGGCTCCACCCGCTACCTGGAGAACGAGAACCCCTCCGCGCCCTGCGAGAACGCCACGCTCCGCACCGCGCTGCAGTACTCCTGCAACAACGTCTTCGCCAAGATCGCGGTCGACCTCGGCCAGGACAAGGTGAAGGCGATGGCGGAGAAGTTCGGCTTCAACGACAAGGAGCAGGACGTCCCCGTACGCGCCTACCCGAGTGTGTATCCGTCCGACATGGACAAGGCGCAGACGGCGCTGACCGGTATCGGTCAGTTCGATGTGACGGCCACCCCGCTCCAGATCGCCATGGTGTCGGCGGCGATCGCCAACGATGGACTCATGGCGTCTCCACACATGGTCTCGAAGGTCGTGGACTCCGACGGCGACGCCCTCGAGACCTTCGACGACGGGGAGACCGAGCGGATCGTCTCGTCCTCGACGGCGAAGCAGCTGCGCAGCGCGATGGTGACCGTGGTCGACAAGGGCACGGGCTCCAACGCGGCGATCTCCGGCGCCGAGGTGGGCGGCAAGACCGGTACGGCCCAGCACGGCGAGAACAACAGCAAGACGCCGTACGCCTGGTTCACCTCGTACGCGAAGGACCCGAGCACCGGCAAGGAGGTCGCGGTGGCGGTGCTGATCGAGGACTCGGGCGCGGCACGCTCGGAGGTCAGCGGCAACGGTCTCGCGGCCCCTGTGGCCGAGAAAATGATGAGGGCGGCGCTGAAGTAGCCTCGCGGGGCACACACTTGCGAGAAAGCGGAGGACCGCCGTGCGCCTGCCCCGTTCCCTGTCCGGATGGACCATGGCGGTCTTCGGGCTGCTCGCCGCGTCGATGGGGGTGGTGGGCTTGGTCTCCGCGGACACCATGCTCACCGCCATGGGTTTCGAACCCATACCCGACGGCGACCGCGCGGATGGGGACCACACGCTCGTCTTCCTCACGGCGTCCTCGATGGCCGCGCTCAATATGGGCGTCTACTACATCCTGGCCGCCTTCGCCGACTGGAAGGCCTTCTTCCGCTGGACGGTCCCGTTCCGGCTGCTGACCTGCGCGGTCTTCACCCTCGCGGTCGTCTCGGGCCGGGCACCGTCCGGCTTCCTCGGGGTCGGCCTGTGGGAGGGCGTCGGCGCGCTGGCGACGGGGGCAGCCCTCCGGTACGAGAGCCGGGGAGCCCGCAAGGACGCCGTCGCTTAGGCACGGCTTGTAGGGCAAATGCCCGATCCGACCGGCCCACCTCAGAGGCCAGGCTGCCGCTATGAGCATGGGCATGGGCATGAGGTGGACAGCGGGGCTGTATCTGACCGGGGTACTGGTGTCGGGCTTCGGCTCGACGGCGATGTGGCTGGCGTCGGGGATCTGGGTCAAGTCCCTGACCGGCTCGGACAGTCTGGCGGCGCTGACCGTGTTCGCCCTGTGGGCGCCCGCGCTCGTCGGCCCGCTGCTCGGCACGGTCGCCGACCGGGTGCGGCGGCGGCCGCTGATGGTCTGGTCGAACGCGGCTATGGCCGCGCTGCTGCCGACGCTGCTGTGGGTCGACTCGGCGGACCGGGTGTGGCTGCTGTACGCGGTGCTCGTGCTGTACGGGATCCAGGGCACCGTCCACGAGGCGGCGGAGGTCGCGCTTGCGGCGAGCGCGCTCGACAAGCGGCTGCTCGGGGACTTCAACGGGCTGCGGACGACGGTCAACGAGGGCGTGAAGCTCGTCGCCCCGCTGCTCGCGGCCGGCCTCTTCGCGCGGTACGGCGCGGGGCCCGTGGCCCTGCTCGACGCGGCGACGTTCGCGCTCGCGGCCGGGGTGTTCGCGCTGATGCGGGTACGGGAGGAGAAGCCGGCCGCCCGGCCGGCCTCGGCGCGCTGGGCGCGGGACATCGGGGAGGGCCTGCGCACGATCCGCGCCTCGCCGGTCCTGCGCCCGCTGGTGCTCACGGGCTCGTTCACGATGCTGCTCGCCGGGGTCAACGGGGCCGCGATCTACGCGGTCGTCGACCGGGGCCTCGGCCACTCCCCCACGTACACGGGCGTGTTGTACGCCGTCCAGGGCGCGGGCTCGGTCGTCGCGGGGCTCGCGGCGGGGCCCCTGCTGCGCCGGGTGACGGGACGGTCGCTGGCCGCAGCCGGGCTCGCCCTCTTCGCCCTGGCGGTGGGCGCCCGCGCCGTCCCGCACGACGGGGTGGCGCTGGTGGCGAGCGGCCTGATCGGGGTGGGCCTGCCGCTCGTCCTGGTCGCCGCGATGACGGCGGTCCAGCGGGAGGCCCCGGCGGACGCGGTGGGCCGCACGGCCGGGACGGCGAACACCCTCCTCTTCGTCCCGAACGCGGTCGCCCTGGCGGTGGGCGCGGCCCTGGTCGCCCTCGTCGACATCCGGGTGCTGCTGCCGCTCCTCACGGTGGCGGGCCTGGCGGGGGCGGTGGTCCTGGCGACCCGGAAGGCCGCCCCCGCGGTGCACAGCCTTCCTCAGCCCTAGGGCCGCCCTAGCCCAGCGCCCGCAGCGCCTCCGCGACCGAGGCCAGGTCCGCGTCGGAGGCCAACCCCGCGTGGTACAGGCGTAGTTCGGTCGCACCGTCCGCCCCCGCGCGCTTGGCGTCCTCGGCGAGCGTGCCGGGGGAACCGCCCATCCCCGACACCACACCGAAGTTGGCCGCGAGGACGCTCTCCGGACGGGCCGCGTCGCCGAAGGGGCCCACGGAGGCCGCCGGGGTGACGACACCGTCCGCGACCGCGAGCACGTGCCCCGGGTCCGTCCCCACGTTGGCGCCGCAGCGGTACGCAACCGGGTCGGCGTGGAGCAGCACCCGGAAGCCGGGCGGGGCGGCCGCACGGACGGCGCCGACGGCGGCCTCCTGGAGCGCGCGGGCGGTCCGGGTGCGCCAGGCGAGCACCGGCTCGTCGAAAGCCCCGAAGTCCCCGACCTCCCCGGCCTCTCCAGCGGCCCCGCCCGCCCAGACCGGCTCCAGCGCCCCGCGCACGGCCGCCGCCAGGGCGTCGGGGTCGACGCCCCCGTCCTCGTACCCCTGCCGGCAGGAGGGGCAGAAGCAGAGGGACATCAGGTACTGCGCGCGGTCGCCGAGCGGGACCCCGGCGGTCTTGTCGTGGGCGTGCAGGTGGGCGAGGCCGTACCAGCCGCAGGACTCCAGCTCGGTGCCGGCCGCCCCGGGCCGTACCGCCGCCTCGGCCGCGAGGTCCACCAGGTAGGCGACGACGTCGGGCTGCGCGATGCAGGGGGCCCAGGGGTAGCGGTCGCCGTAGGCGTTGACGACCGAGGTCTCCGGACGCTCCGCGCCCAGGCGGGAGTTGTGCGCGAGGACCACCCAGGTGTGGACCTCCAGGCCCGCGTCCGCGAGCGCCCGGCCCGCCTCGCCGTACGCGTTGCCCGGCGCCCACTCGCCGGCCTCGTACGGCCGCAGCGCCCGGCCCGACCAGCGGGCCGGGTCCGGCGGGTAGAGCACGGCCGCGTGCTCGGCGGTGACGATCCGGTGCGCGGGGTGCCGGGGCGTCAACGCGCGCGTGGAGTGGTACGCGGAGGCGAGGGTGACGCTCGCGAGACCGAGGTCCGCGAGCCTGCCCGGCGCCGCAGGGTCACCGACGACGTCCCACGGGTAGACGAACGCCCCGGCCCTCACGCGTCACCGCCCAGCAGCGCGCGGCCGCGCTCGATGATCGTGGCGAGCTCCTTCAGGTGCTCGGGGGCGGGCTCGCTGAGCGGCGGGCGGACCTCGCCGACGTCCAGGCCGCCCATCCGTACCGCCGCCTTGACGAGCGAGACCGCGTAGCCGCGGCCCTTGGCGCGCAGTTCGACGAGGGGCCGGTAGAAGCCGTCGATGAGCTTCTCGGCGGTCGCGTCGTCGCCGGTCGTGAGGGCGCGGTGGAACGCGAGGGCGATGTCGGGGGCGAAGCAGAAGACGGCGGAGGAGTAGAGGGTGACGCCGATGCCCCGGTAGGCGAGTCCGGTGAGCTCGGCGGTCGGCAGGCCGTTGAAGTAGAGCAGGTCGAGGCCCTCGGCTCGGACGGCGCTGACGATCCGCTGCATCAGGTCGAGGTCGCCGAGGCCGTCCTTGAGGCCGATGATCCCCTCGGCGCGGGCGAGGTCGACGGCGGTCTCGGGGGTGAGGATCGCGTTGTCGCGCTGGTAGACGACGACGTCGAGCGAGGTGGCGGCGGCGAGTTCGGTGTAGTGCCGCAGGAGTCCCGCCTGGTCGGCGACGACGAGGTACGGGGGCATGGCGAGGAGCCCGTCCGCGCCGGCCTCCTCGGCGAGCCGCGCGTACCGGATCGCGAGGGCCGTGCCGTAGCCGGCGCCTGCGACGACGGGGACGCGGCCGGCCGTCTCCTCGACGGCGGCGGCGACGCAGTCGCGGAACTCCTCGGGGGTCAGGGCGTGGAACTCGCCCGTTCCGCAGCAGGCGAAGACCGCGCCGGCGCCCGCCTCGATCCCGCCGCGGACATGGGTGCGGAAGAGGTCGAGGTCGACGGTGCCGTCCGGGGCGAAGGCGGTGACGGGGAAGAACAGCAGGCCGTCGAGCCGTTCGGCGAGCGGGGCTGTGGTCACGGGCGCTCCCAGGGAAGTCCGTCGTGCACCGTCGTGCACAATTATGATTACTGTCCACATTCTTGAACACCTCCACGCTAGAGCAGCCCCGAAGCGCCGGTCAAGGCGCAAACCCGGCCCACCTGTGCGGTCTTGACGGTCCGTGCGCGCTCTTGACGCTCGACGACCGGCCTCCCTACCGTGTCCACGGTTGTGAATGTGATCCACGGACGGAGACTCCTGATGCCCACACCCCGTACCGTCCTGCTCACCGGCGCCGCCGGTGGCGTCGGCACGCTGATGCGCGAGCTGCTGCCCGCGTACGGCTACGAGCTCCGGCTGCTCGACATGGCGCCGGTCGAGGGCGCGCCGGACGCGATCGTCGCCGACCTCGCCGACCGCGAGGCGCTGCGCGAGGCCGTCCGGGGCGTCGACGCGATCGTGCATCTCGCCGGGATCTCCCTGGAGTCGACCTTCGAGAAGATCGTGGCCGCCAACATCACCGGCCTGCACCACGTCTACGAGGCCGCCCGCGAGGAGGGGGTGGGCCGGATCGTCTTCGCCTCCAGCAACCACGCCGTCGGCTTCACCCCGCGCCCGCGCGGGGACGACCCGGTGGTCCCGGTCGACACCCCGCACCGCCCGGACACCTTCTACGGCCTGTCCAAGTGCTTCGGCGAGGACCTGGCGCAGTTCTACTGGGACAAGCACGGCCTGGAGACCGTCTCCGTACGGATCGGCTCCTGCTTCCCCGAGCCGACCTCGGTGCGGATGCTGTCGATGTGGCTGAGCCCGGCCGACTGCGCCCGGCTCCTGCACGCGACGCTCACCGCCGAGGGCGTGGGACACACCGTGGTGTACGGCTCCTCCGCCAACACCCGGCTGTGGTGGGACCTCTCCTCGGCGCGGGCGCTCGGCTACGAGCCGCGGGACGACTCGGAGCCGTACGCGGAAGCGATCATCGCCGCGCAGGGCCTGCCGAAGGCGGACGACCCGGCGGACGCGCACCTCGGCGGCCACTTCTGCACGGAGCCGCCGCGCTGGCCGCACTGAGGGCCGCGAAGGCGACCCCTACGGGAACACATGGCCCGGCCGGACTTATGCGGGGGCGCCGGCCGGGCCCGGGTCACACCGTGCGGTGGCACAGGCGACAGAGGGAACGTTACGGCGATGACACGGAACCCCGCGATCCGCTCAGCGCGACGACCATCCGCGGAACGCGGGGAGTCCGCCGGTCAGCCGTCCCGCCCGCCGGTCAGGCCGCCGGTCGGCCGTCCCGCCCGCCGCTCAGCGCGTCGAACGCAGCGTCTGGGACGGCGTCTCCCCGAACCGGGTCCGGTACTGCGCCGCGAACCGCCCGTGGTGCGTGAAGCCCCAGCGCCAGGCCACCTCGCTCACGCTCAGCTCCCCCGGGCCCGCGCCCCGCAGCTCCTCGTGGACCCGTTCGAGCCGGACGTCACGGACGTACGCCATCGGAGACATGCCCACGCACTCCCGGAACGACTCCTGGAGCCTGCGCACGCCCACCCCGGCGAGTTCGGCGAGTTCGGTCGTGGTGAAGGGGTGCTCGGGACGGGCCCGTACGGCGTCCATCGCGCGCTTCACGGACACCGGCCGCAACTGCCCGTCCGGGTGGGCCAGCTCGTCCCGCCACGGGTGGTCGGCCGCCAGCAACAGCCCGTTGAGCAGGGCCTCCTGGAGGGGACGGGCGACCAGCGCGTGCTGTGCCAGGCCGTCCCCCGCGAGCGCGTCGCGCGCCACCTGGAGCGCGAAGCGCGCCCAGGCCAGGCCGGGGCCGCGGGTGAGGTCCAGGTACGGCGCGAAGGCGAGCCGGCCGCGCGGCGGGCGGCCGATGAGCCGTTCGAGGCGTTCGCGCAGCGCGGCCGCGTCGATCTTGACGGAGAGCGTGCGGCAGTCCCCGCTCCAGCGCTCCAGGACCGTGTCGCCGTACGGGTCGAGCACCACGGCCTCGCCGGCCGTCGCGACCACCGGCGCGGCCCCGCCCTGGCGCAGCTCCATCGTCCCGCCGAGCGGCGCGTTGACATGGAAGGCCCCGAGCTCGCCGAAGCGCATCCGGACGTCGGCCCCGCAGGACAGGTCGCCGATGACCAGCGGCCCGAGCCGCACGGTGTCGAACGTGGCGGCGAAGGGACGTTCCCGCCGTTCGATGACGTCCATGAAGTTGGCGTAGTAGCGCGCGTCGATCTCCTGGCGCGCCTCGTCCACGTCCCGCGTTCTGAAAGAGCTCCCACCCACGAGCCGCAAGAATACGATCATCGCGATATTCGTTGGGACGCGCGTGCCCGTGAACGGCACGATGGGCGCCATGCCTCAGCCTCATGGATTCAGCTACGCGCAGCGCGCGGACGGCACCGTCGTGATCACGCACCAGGGACGCGCGGCGGGCACCCTGCGCGGCGAGCGGGCGGAGAAGTTCCTGGCGGAGGTGGGGTCGGGGGACGCCCAGCTGGTCATGGCCCGCTGGACGGGCGCGTACAAGTTCGGCAACGAGCGCGCGGCCCGGAACCACCCGCGTAACCGAAGTGGCCGAAGGGACTCCAGGTAAGGGAACGGCAAAGCTGTCTCGCTCGTTACCCCTGGCATGACCGCTATGACCCCCGGCTCGAACATCCCGCTCTCCGCCGCGCGCGTGGCGGTGGACGTCGCCGCTCCGGTACGGCTCGACGTCTCGGGCCTGCTGCTCAGCGCCAACGGCAAGGTGCGCTCCGACGACGACTTCATCTTCTACAACCAGCCGAACGGCCCGGGCGTGACCTACCGCTCCGGCGGCGGCACGGCCCCGGACGCGATCGTCGTGGACACCGGCGCGGTGCCGCCTGGCATCGAGAAGATCGTCGTCACCGCGAGCCCGGACGCCGCGGGCCAGACCTTCCAGGGCGTCGAGCCCACGGCCACCCTGCGCAACGCGGACGACGGCAGCGTCCTCGCCACCTTCACCCCGCCCCAGCTGGGCTCGGAGACGGCGCTGGTGATCGTGGAGATCTACCTGCGCAACGGCGCCTGGAAGGCGCGCGCGGTGGGCCAGGGATACGCCAACGGCCTCGCGGGCATCGCCACCGACTTCGGCGTCTCGGTGGACGAGGAGCCGGCCGCCGCCACTCCCGTGGCGCCCCCGGTCGCGGCCCCGGCGGCCGCCCCCGTCGACCCGCGGCTCGCGGCCCCGACGCCTCCGCCGCCGCCCGCGCCTCCGGTCGCCCCGGCAGCCCCCGCCGCCGCCCCGGTCTCCACGGGCAAGATCAACCTGGACAAGGGCCGGGTCACCCTCCAGAAGAACCAGACGGTCTCGCTGGTCAAGGGCGGCCGCCCGCTCCTCACCCAGGTCAAGATGGGCCTCGGCTGGGAGCCCGCGTACCGCGGCAAGGACATCGACCTCGACGCCTCCGTCATCGCGTACGGCCCCCAGCGCAACCACCTGGACAGCTGCTACTTCGGCAAGCTCTCCATCCTGAACGGCTCGGTCAAGCACTCCGGCGACAACCTGACGGGCGAGGGCGCGGGGGACGACGAGGTCATCGTCGTCGACCTCGGCCGGCTCCCCGCCGACGCCACGGGCCTGGTCTTCACGGTGAACTCGTTCACCGGCCAGAAGTTCACCGAGGTCGCCAAGGCGTACTGCCGGCTGATCGACGCCGCGACGGGCGAGGAGCTGGTCCGCTTCGACCTGACGACGGCCGAACCGCAGACGGGCGTGATGATGGCCAAGCTCATCAAGCAGTTCTCCGGCGAGTGGGAGATGACGGCGATGGGCGAGTTCGTGAAGTCGCGCACGGTCCGGGGCATGGTGAAGCCGGCGGCCCAGTCGCTCTGATCACGGTACGACGAAGGGCCCGCCGGTCACCGACCGGCGGGCCCTTCGTCGTACTGCCGCAGAGGTCAGCGGCGCGGCTGACGGCGCCACGGACCGGTGATGGCGACCATGATGCCCGGGTCCTGGATGTTGGCGAAGAGGGTGTCGCCGTCGGGCGAGAAGACGACGCCGGTGAACTCGCTGTCGTTCAGGTCGTTGCGCGCGATCGGGTAGGTGCGGCCGCGCTCGGTGGCGCCGAAGAGGTGCTGGACGCCCTCGCCGTCCTCGGCGATGACGAGCCCGCCGTAGGGCGAGACGGTGATGTTGTCCGGGCCGTCGTAGGCGCCGTCCTTGTCCGGGTCGGGGTTGACGCCCAGGAGGACCTGGAGGGTCAGGGTGCGCCGCTTGGGGTCGTAGAACCAGACCTGGCCGTCGTGCGCGGCGCCGGGGCTCTCGTCACGGGCGTACGAGGAGACGATGTAGGCGCCACCGTCGGCCCACCACATGCCCTCCAGCTTGCGGGCGCGGGTCACCTCGTCGGGGCCGAACTGCTCGCGGACGTCGACCTCGCGGCCGTCGCGGTCGGGAACGTCCAGCCAGTCGACGCCGTAGACCGTGCCGATCCGGGTGGCGCGGGAGAGGTCGTCGACGAAGCGGCCGCCGGAGTCGATGCAGCGGGGCGCCTGGAGCACGCCGGCGTCGTCGGCGAGGGTACGGAGCTTGCCCCGGCCGTGCTCGAAGCCGCGCGGCGGGACCCAGCGGAAGAAGAGGCCGTTGGGCTCGGAGGCGTCCTCGGTGAGGTAGGCGTGACCGCGCTTGGGGTCGATGACGACCGCTTCGTGGTCGTAGCGGCCGAAGGCCTTGATGGGCTTGGGGGCGCGGTTGGCGCGGCGGTCGCGCGGGTCGACCTCGAAGACGTAGCCGTGGTCCTTGGTCATGCCGTTCTCGCCGGCCCGGTCGGAGTTCTCCTCGCAGGTGAGCCAGGTACCCCAGGAGGTACGGCCGCCGGCGCAGTTGGTGGAGGTGCCGGCGATGCCGACCCACTCAGCGACGGTGCCGTCGCGGTGCACCTCGACGACCGTGCAGCCGCCGGACGCGGCGGGGTCGTAGACGAGGCCTTCGGTGAGCGGGACGGGGTACTTCCACTTGGAGCGGACACCCTTGAGCTCATGATTGTTGACGAGGTACGTGGTGCCGCGCGGCCCGGCGAAAGTGGCGGTGCCGTCGTGGTTGGACGGCGTGAACTCGCCGGACTCCAGCTTGGTGACGCCGCTGTGCGTGATGACGCGGTACGAGAACCCGGCGGGGAGCGCGAGGACGCCCTTGGGGTCCTCTACGAGGGGCCCGTAGCCGAGCCGGTGGTGCCGGTCCCCGTGGGCCGCCTGTCCCTCGACCTCGGCCTCGAGCCGGTCGTCGGGGGTGGCGAGCGCCTCGGGCGCGGTCGCGAGCGCCGCGACGGTGCCGGTCAGGACGAGGCCGGCTCCGGCGGCGGTGGACTGCTTGGCGAACTCTCGGCGGTTGAGGGGCATGGCGTGGTCGTCTCCCTGTCGTCACCCGGTGTCGGGGCACACGGTCCCGCCCGCGTATAAACGACAGTTGAACAGAGAGGCCTCCTTCCATGAACCTGCCTGCCACCGGTCGGCGTGTCCTTGTCAGCGGCGCCTCTCGGGGCCTGGGCCGCGCGGTGGCCCAGGCGTTCGCCGAGAACGGCGACCGGGTAGCCGTCCACTACGGCTCGCGAGCCGAAGAGGCCCAAGCGACCTTGGCGTCCCTGCCGGGCCCCGGCCACACCGCTGTCCAAGGCGACCTGGCGGATCCGACGCGTGCTCGGGAGGTGGCGGACGCGGCGGCGGAGGCGCTGGGCGGCATCGACATCCTGGTGAACAACGCGGCGATCATGCAGAGCCACCCCCTGCCGGAGACGCCGTACGAGGAGTGGGTGGCGATCTGGCAGCAACACGTGGCGGTGAACCTCCTGGCCACGGCGAACCTCAGCCATCTGGCGGCCCGCCGCATGATCGACCAGGGCGGGGGCGAGCGAAGCGAGATGGGGGTCCCCCCGGCCGGAGGCTGGGGGAGGATCGTCAACATCGGCTCCCGGGGCGCGTTCCGCGGCGAACCCGACCACCCGGCCTACGCCGCGACGAAGGCCGCCGTCCACGCCCTGGGCCAGTCCCTGGCGGTCTCGCTGGCCCCGCACGGCATCGCCGTGGCCTCCGTGGCCCCCGGCTTCTTCACCACGGAACGCGTGGCCTCCCGTCTCACGGGCGAGGAGGGCGAAGCCATCCGCGCCCAGAGCCCCTTCGGCCGGGTGGGAACGCCGGAGGAGATCGCCGCGGCGGTCCTCTGGCTGGCCTCCCCCGCGGCCGAGTGGTCCTCGGGCACGATCCTGGACCTCAACGGCGCGTCGCATCTCCGCACATGACGCTTGGCCAGGGTTGACGGACAAAGCCTGCGGGCAACCTGTCTGGCGTCATCCGCGCCTCGCCCCAAGGAGACACGACACCCCATGCTGCGCCGATCCGCTCTCACCCTGGCCGCGGTGGCGGTCCTGACCCTGTCCGCGACGACGACTCCGGCCACGGCCACGGTCACGGCCGCCGCCTACCCCACTACCAAGGTCTACGTCTCCGACGGCGCGGGCAGCTCCATCTCGGGCACGCTGACCTGGTACAACCGTTCGGTGGACTTCAAGGGGACGCTGACGTCCGCCGGTTGCCGCCGAGCGTGGTACAGCGTCTTCGACGGCTTCGCCAACCCCCTCGGCCCCAGAAGCAGCAGCACCCACTGCAACAAGGTGACCTCGGTCCCGGCCACCCTCCCCGCGAACGTCGTCGGCGGAGGCTCCTACGTAGGCGTCTGCCTGGACGACGCAGCAGGCAAACCCATCACGGCCTGCGGCGTCTACGACCGCCCGTAACCCCCGAGGGAGCCCGCGTAGGCGCCCCGCGCCGCGCCCAGTTCCCAGCCGCCGCCCGGCGCCGCATCCCCCGCGCCGCGAAGCCGGCGCTCGGGGGTTCGGGGGCGGAGCCCCCGGTCCCGTCAGGGTTTCGGGGAGGGGCGGGGTG
>NZ_JBHXPI010000070.1:6598-23965 GCF_042718575.1 Streptomyces sp. NPDC058579 | reverse complement strand
GCACCTGAACCAGGTGCCGGGCCCCTCTCACGTACGCACGGGTCCTAGATGCCCTGCCAGGTGGGCTTGTTGGCGAAGGTGTGGCGGAAGTAGTCCGCGAGCTTCAGCTTGGACGCGGCGGCCTCGTCCACGACGACCGTGGCGTGCGGGTGCAGCTGGAGCGCGGAGGCCGGCACGATCGCGGCGACCGGGCCCTCGACGGTCTGGGCCACGGCGTCCGCCTTGCCCTCGCCGGTGGCCAGGAGCACCAGGTGCCGGGCCTCCAGGATGGTGCCGATGCCCTGGGTGATGACGTGGTGCGGCACCTGCTCGATGTCGTTGTCGAAGAAGCGCGCGTTGTCGACACGGGTCTGCTCGGTGAGCGTCTTGATCCGCGTCCGGGAGGCGAGCGAGGAGCACGGCTCGTTGAAGCCGATGTGCCCGTCGGTCCCGATACCGAGGATCTGCAGGTCGACCCCGCCCGCCTCGCGCAGAGCCAGGTCGTAGGCCTCGCAGGCAGCCTGGACGTCCTCGGCCGAGCCGTCGGGGCCCATGAAGGCGTCCGCGGAGAGCCCGAGCGGCTCGACGACCTGACGCAGCACGGTGGAGCGGTAGGACTCCGGGTGCCCGGTGGGCAGCCCGACGTACTCGTCCAGCTGAGCGATCCGGGCGCGCGAGGCGTCCACGGAACCGGCCTTGACCTGGGCGATCAGGGCCTCGTAGATGGGCAGCGGAGTAGAGCCGGTGGCAACGCCGAGCAGCGCGTCGGGCTTGCGGCGCAGGAGGCCGGCGATGCCGTCCGCGATGAGCTCTCCGCCTGCCGTGGCGTCCGGGACGATGACAACTTCCACGCTGTGCCTGCCGATCTGGTGAGGGGCTGGTGAGGGGCCTGGTGGTATAGACCAATCAAAGCTCAATCTAGCAGAGCTGAGGCCGTCCGCTCAGGCCCTTCCAACCGGCGGACGGTGCCCTCCCCATGGTCGAACGGCACGCCCTCGGCAGCCACCGGAGCCCCACCCCCGGTCAGGCGATCGAACCTCCCGTCGCGTCGATCCACTGCCCCGTCACCCAGCGCCCGTCGTGCGAGGCCAGGAAGGCCACCACGTCGGCTATGTCCGCGGGCTCCCCGACCCGCCCGAGTGTCGAAAGCGCCGCCGCGCCCGCCCACGCCTCGTCGTTCCCGCGCAGCCACTTCGCGTTGATGTCCGTGTCCACGACCCCGGGCGCCACCGCGTTGACCGTGATGCCCCGCGCGCCGAGCACCTTGGACAGATAGCGCGTGAAGGTGTCCAGGGCGCTCTTGGACATCGCGTACGCGATCAGCTCGGGCATCATGGCGGCCTGGCTCAGGCCCGTGGAGACGTTGATGATCCGGCCCCCGTCGCGCAGCCGCTCCGCCCCCTGCTGCGCGAGGAAGAACGGCGCCTTCGTGTTGACCGCGAAGACCCGGTCGTACTCCGCCTCGTCGATCGTCGCGAACGGCTGCGAGGCCGTGATCCCCGCGTTGTTGACCAGGATGTCGAGCCCGTCCGCCCCCACCCGCTCGTCGAACCGCTCCCAGAGCGCCGCCGCGTCCCCGTCCGTCCCGAGCTCCTGGCCGATCGCGAACGCCTCGCCGCCCGCCGCCTCGATCGCCGCGACGGTCTCCTTCGCGGCCGTCTCATTGGCTCCGTAGTGCACCGCGACCCGCGCGCCGTCCCGGCCGAGCCGCTCGGCGATGCCCCGCCCGATGCCGCGGCTGCCGCCCGTGACCAGTGCCGTCTTCCCCGTGAGCGCACCCATGGGACGCCCCCCTCAATTCCGTAGTGGCTATTACAGAAAGGACCGTAGCACCACTTCCGTAGTGCCCGCTATAGAATTGGCGTCATGACGACAGGACAGCGCGGCCGCCCCCGCTCCTTCGACCGCCTCACGGCGCTGGAGCAGGCCACGATGGCGTTCTGGGAGCACGGGTACGAAACGACCTCCGTCGCCGACCTCACCCGCGCCATGGGCATCAGCGCCCCGAGCCTCTACGCGGCCTTCGGCGACAAGAAGGCCCTGTTCGAGGAGGTCGTGGAGGCCTACGCCGTCAGTTACGGCTCCTACGGCGGCCGGGCCCTCGCGGAGGAGCCGACGGCGCGCGGCGCGCTCGGCCGGATGCTCAGGGAGGCGGCGGACGTCTTCACCGACCCGTCCCACCCGCGCGGCTGCCTGATGATCTCCGCCGCGACGAACTGCTCCAACCCCGAGGTCGAGCAGACCCTGCGGGCGCGCCGCGCGCAGAACCTGGCGGCCTTCGAGGCGCGGATCCGCCGGGGCGTCGACGCGGGCGAGCTGCCCGCCGGCACGGACACCGGCACCCTGGCCCGGCTCTACGGCGCGGTCCTCCAGGGCATGTCCCAGCAGGCGCGCGACGGCGCGACGAGAGCGGAGCTGGAGGCGGTCGCGGAGGCGGCGATGCTGTCCTGGCCGACGGTGACGGTCGAAGGCAGCCGCTGAAGCGGCCCGCCCGGCCGCGAGCCGAAAGCCCGGCCGCCGGCTGAAAGCCCCCGGAAACACCCGCGGGCTACGGCGCCCGACGGGACCCTCAGCCCGTCCGGCACCGCAGCCCGGAGTTACCCGGCCGGGGATGTGCGGTCCCGCGGCCGTATGGGAGGTCTCGACGCAGTCAGGGCAGAGAGCGTCGATCACCTCGTCCGCCCTCCTGTGCGGGGAGGGCGGAGGTCTTTCACAGGGTGCTTCCCCGCCATTGTGGACTAGACCATTATTGTCTGTCCATCCATCGGCAGGGCCGCGTTCCCGGCCCATCCTCCAACACGAACGCCGTGAGATCCAGGTTCATCGCCCGATGAATCCGCAGGTACGCTCGCCCCTGTGCCCTCCATGAACGAGCTCGTCCGCCAGCACACCGCTCTGAGTGAGTCCGACCTCGAGTGGCTCCACCTGCTGGTCTCGGAATGGCAGCTGCTCTCCGACCTGTCCTTCGCCGACCTCGTCCTCTGGGTCCCCACCCTGGACGGCACCCGCTACGTCTCCGTCGCCCAGATGCGGCCGAACACCGGACCGACCTCCTATCAGGACGACATGGTCGGCCATCTGGTTCCGCGCGGCCGCCGCCCCCTGCTCGACGTCGCCCTCGACGAGGGCCGGATCGTGCGCGAGGGCGACCCGGAGTGGCGCGAGGAGGTTCCCGTACGGGTCGAGTCCATCCCCGTGCGCCGCGAGGGCCGGGTCCTCGGCGTGATCGCCCGCAACACCAACCTGCTCACCGTGCGGACCCCGTCCCGCCTGGAGCTGACCTACCTCCAGTCCGCCTCCGACCTGGCCCAGATGATCGCCGCCGGAACGTTCCCCTTCCCCGGGGAGGCGAGCGACATGGACTCCTCGCCGCGCGCCGGCGACGGGCTCATCCGCCTCGACGCCGACGGCATCGTCCAGTACGCCTCGCCCAACGCCCTCTCCGCGTACCACCGGCTCGGCCTCGCCGCCGACCTCGTCGGCCAGCACCTCGGCCAGATCACCGCCGAACTCGCCCCCTCCCGCGGCCCGGTCGACGAAGCCCTGGTCAAGCTGGCCTCCGGCTACGCACCGCGCGAGGCGGAGGTCGAGGGCAACGGCGGTGTGATCCAGCTCCGGGCGATCCCGCTCAAGCCCAAGGGCACCCGCATCGGTTCGCTCGTCCTGCTCCGTGACGTCACCGAACTGCGGCGCCGCGAGCGCGAGTTGATCACCAAGGACGCCACCATCCGGGAGATCCACCACCGGGTGAAGAACAACCTCCAGACCGTGGCCGCGCTGCTGCGCCTGCAGGCCCGCCGGATGGACTCCGACCAGGGCCGCGAGGCCCTCAACGAGGCCGTGCGCAGGGTCGGTTCGATCGCGATCGTGCACGAGACGCTCTCCCAGAACCTGGACGAGCGGGTGGAGTTCGACGAGATCGCCGACCGGGTGATCGCGATGGTCGCCGAGATCTCCCCGGGCAAGGTGACCTGCCGGCGCAACGGCCGCTTCGGCATCCTCGACGCCGAGGTCGCCACCCCGCTCGCCATGGTCCTCACCGAGATCCTCCAGAACGCCCTGGAGCACGCCTTCGCTCCGGCGGAGCACGGCTCGGTCGAGGTGACGGCCGTCCGCGGCGAACCCCGCGCCGACGCGCGGCTGTTGATCACGGTCAAGGACGACGGCCGCGGTCTGCCGGAGGGCTTCGACCCGCAGCGCGCGGGCAACCTCGGCCTGCAGATCGTACGGACGCTGGTGGAGGGCGAGTTGGGCGGCACCTTCGACATGCAGCCGGGCGCGGAGGGCGGGACGAAGGTCGTCCTCGACATCCCCGTGGAGCCCCAGAAGTGAACGCAACGCCGCTTGGATAGCAGCGAGCCCCGGACCGAAGAAGATCGGTCCGGGGCTCGAATGCTGTGGGTTACTGCTGCGCGCTGCGGCTCGAGAGCGGTGATTGCGTACGCGATGTACGCGCCGCGTGCCTCAGGCTTGTCGCGGGGGGCGTCAGGCGCTGGCGTTACGCGCCCGGTTGCGAGCGGCACGGCGCTTCATCGCGCGGCGCTCGTCCTCGCTGAGGCCACCCCAGACGCCGGAGTCCTGGCCGGACTCGAGCGCCCACTGCAGGCACTGCTCCATGACGGGGCAGCGGCGGCAGACGGCCTTGGCTTCCTCGATCTGCAGCAGCGCAGGACCGGTGTTGCCGATGGGGAAGAACAGCTCGGGGTCTTCCTCACGACAAACGGCGTTGTGACGCCAGTCCATGGCTGCTACCTCTCTTGGTATTACGTGCGGGTTGCTTGTGAATGTGAACGCTTTCACGAATCCCCCCGCAAGGGAAGGGCCGACTACCAGATGAACTGGTTGGGTCCTTGGACTGAGGAGGGGTTCTGGCTCTCAGTGGAGGCCGGTGTTGCGGGCCGTCCCGATCGCCAAGAAGAGACTCCCAAACCCCAGCAGCGGATACAACCCTTTCCGGAAAGTTTTTTTTGATTCCTCGGTGTCGGCTAGGTCACAGCCGTACTTCTAAGGGGTGGATGGCAGCCTAAACGTTCGAGTGAAAGGACTTTCGGCCCTTCCACTCACACAATCACACGCAGTGCACGGCGAACGCCTGTGAACGTCACGCTCGTACGCAGTCCGAGGTGGTCTCCGTCCATCTGCAGGGGGAGCGGAACCTTCGAATGCAAGGTGAAGTCCGTCAGATCGTGCAGAGACAGGGCGTGCTTGCCGTGCGGGCCGCGCTCGGGGGTCGAAGTGAGCAGCTGGGTGGCGTAGCGGGCCACGGCCGGGGTCGACAGACGGCTCAGTCCGAGGACGTCGAGAGCGGTGTCGAAGGAGGCCTCCGGGGACGCGTACACCGGACGATTGCCCAGGTAGGTCCAGGGGGAGGTGTTGCAGATTATGGAGAGGACCAGCTGCTCGACCGGGTCGTGGCCGGGGCGCTCCAGGGTGATCGTGCCGTGCCGGCGGTGCGGCTCCCCGAGGAACTGGCGGACCACCTGGCGGAGGTAGAGCGCGTGCGTGGATCTCTTGCCGCGTTCCCGCTGCTGTTCGACTCGTCCGATGACACCGGCGTCGAATCCGAATCCGGCGCAGAAAGTGAACCAGCGCCCCGGCACGGCCTCGTCCTCGGTCCCCGGCGTACCGGACGCGATCCCGAGGCTCACTGTGCGTGCACGGCGCTCACGGAGCGCGTCGAGCAGGGCGCCCGTCGCCTCGACGGCGTCGTTGGGCAGTCCGAGCGCGCGGGCGAAGACATTGGTGGAGCCGCCGGGCACGATCGCCAGGCCCGGAAGCCGGTCCGGATCGGGACCGTCGTACAGGAGTCCGTTGACGACCTCGTTGACCGTGCCGTCGCCGCCGAGGGCGACGACCATCTCCACGTCCCGGGACTCCGCGGCCCGGCGGGCGAGGTCGCGGGCGTGCCCGCGGTACTCGGTGGTGACGGTCTCCAGCTTCATCTCGCTCGCGAGGGCGTGGATGAGGACGTCACGGGTGCGGGCACTGGTGGTGGTGGCTGCCGGATTGACCACGAGAAGTGCGCGCATGGCCGCCAGGGTACCTACCCGGTGGTACTGATTCCCACTCGTGGCCACCTGGCGGACGGCCCCGGCGGACGGACCTGGACGCGGTCCCGGCCGACGGGCCCGGCTACCCTGCCGGGTATGAGCAGTACGGAGCAGACTCCCCGCCCTGTCCGGTTGACCGCGGCGGCCGCGGTGGCCGGCGTCGAAGCCCTCGCGCTGATGATCGGGGGCGTGTACGTGCTCGTGACCGCGCTCACCGGAGACCCCGACGGCCTGACGCAGGCGGTCATGGGCGGGGCGACCCTGATCGCGCTCGGCCTCATCCCGGGAGCCGCGGCGCGCGGACTGCTGCTGCGCCGGAGCTGGAGCCGGGGGCCCGCGATCATCACCCAGATCCTGGCCCTGCCGGTCGCCTGGCAGCTCCTCCAGGCGGACAGCGCCCTGATCCCCGGCGGCATCGCCCTCGCCGTCCTCGCCGTCACCGGGCTCGTTCTCCTCGTGAACCCCGCGACGACCGAGGCCCTGGGCATCGGTCGTCGCGGCGAGGCGTAACGGGCGCTACAGGTCGCGGCTCACTCCTCCACGAGGAGCTTCTCCCGCAGCTGCGCCAGCGTGCGCGCCAGCAGGCGGGAGACGTGCATCTGCGAGATGCCGACCTCCTGCGCGATCTGCGACTGGGTCATGTTCCCGAAGAACCGAAGCAGCAGGATCCGCTTCTCCCTGGGCGGCAGGTCCTCCAGGAGCGGCTTGAGCGACTCCCGGTACTCGACCCCCTCCAGGGCCTCGTCCTCCGCGCCGAGCGTGTCCGCGACCGCGGGGGACTCGTCGTCCGTGTCGGGCACGTCCAGCGAGAGCGTCGAGTAGGCGTTCGCCGACTCCAGGCCCTCCAGGACCTCCTCCTCGGAGATCCCGAGCCGCTCCGCCAGCTCGTGCACCGTCGGTGAACGGCCGTGCAGCTGGGACAGCTCCGCCGTCGCCGTCGTCAGCGAGAGCCGCAGCTCCTGGAGCCGGCGCGGCACGCGCACCGCCCAGCCCTTGTCCCGGAAGTGCCGCTTGATCTCGCCGACGACCGTCGGTGTCGCGTACGTCGAGAACTCGACGCCCCGCTCCGGGTCGAACCGGTCCACCGACTTGATCAGACCGATCGTCGCGACCTGCGTCAGGTCGTCGAGCGGCTCGCCCCGGTTGCGGAACCGCCGCGCCAGGTGCTCGACCAGCGGCAGGTGCATCCGTACCAGCTGATTGCGCAGCTCCGCCTTCTCCTGAGAGCCCTCCGGGAGCTCGCGCAGCTTGATGAAGAGCGCGCGCGCCCCGCTCCGGTCGTGCGGATCCGGCGCCTCCTGGTGGGCGCGCGGAACCTCCGGAACGTCCTCGGCCTTCTGCGGCTCGGCGTCCTTCGGGACCTCGTTGTGCTGCTCGTGCTCGCTCATCTGGACCGCCTGCTCCGTAGCGACCTCGATCTCGACCTCCGGATGCGGCCGCGCCTGCTGCTCAGGGATGCCGGCCGTCGCGTCCCCGCTCCTCACGCCGGGCCTGGCCCCGCGCCGCGCTGTTTGTACAGGCTGATGGTGACCGTCTTGTCCTCCGCCACGGTCGACTCGACCTTGCCGGCCAGCGCGGAGAGCACCGTCCAGGCGAAGGTGTCCCGCTCGGGGGCCCGGCCGTCCGTGGTGGGGGCGGACACCGTCACGTCGAGCGAGTCGTCGATCAGGCGGAAGACGCAGCTGAGGACGGAACCGGGTACGGCCTGCTGGAGCAGGATGGCGCACGCCTCGTCGACCGCGATCCGCAAGTCCTCGATCTCGTCGAGGGTGAAGTCCAAGCGCGCCGCGAGGCCGGCCGTGGCCGTACGCAGCACGGACAGGTAGGCACCCGCAGCGGGCAGCCGGACTTCCACGAAGTCCTGGGACCCGGGCTCGCCTGCGATCTGGGACACCCTCACCTCCAAGGTGGCACAAGCTCATTCGGGGTCCGGGGGGAGAAAGCCCCCCGAACCGGGCGGTGCGCAGTCGGTTGCGCAATCCGCGGTGACGCTATCGCGATCCATGCTGTCGTGTCGCCGTGGGCCCCGGTCGGCCCCAGCCCCCGTCTGTCACTCATGGTAAGGCCATGAGTACGGACAGTGGCTAGAGGTCTGCGGGGCCAATTGTGAGCGACCGACAGCCGATTGCCGGGGTGTCGTACCCAGCCCTCAGACGATCGAACCGTCCACGAAACACCAGCGCCAGAGCTCGTTCGGCTCGAAGGTCCGCATGACCGGGTGCCCGGTGGTCGAGAAGTGCCCGGTCGCGTGCCGCCCGGCGGAGGAGTCGCAGCAGCCCACGTGCCCGCACGTGAGGCAGAGCCGCAGTTGGACGGGGTGGGTCCCGTCGGTCAGGCACTCGGGACAGGTGTCGGTCAGCGGCGCCGGTTCGGGGCGCGGCATGTCGGCAACGTGCGGGCACTCGCTCATGATGGCCAGGTTACGTGCTGGAACGAGCCGGGGACGGGGCCGACGGATGGACGCACTGCAGTTGGTGGGGCTGGTCGCGGCGAGCGCCGCGGTGGCGGGCCTGGCCCGCAGGACACCGGTCCCCGCGCCGCTGCTCCTGGTGGCCGCCGGCCTCGCCGCCGCGTACCTGCCCGGCGTCCCCGACTACACCCTCGACCCGCACATCATCCTGCCGCTCATCCTGCCCCCGCTCCTCTACACGGCGGCGGTCGACTCCTCGTACCTCGATCTGCGGGCCAACATCCGGCCCGTCGCCCTGCTCTCGGTCGGGTACGTCCTCTTCGCCACCGTCGCAGTCGGCTGGCTCGCGTACGTGCTCGTCCCGGACCTGCCGCTCACGGCGGCGCTCGTGCTCGGCGCGGTCGTCGCGCCGCCGGACGCGGTCGCGGCGACGGCGATCGCCCGCAAGCTGGGGCTGCCGAACCGGATCACCACCATCCTCCAGGGCGAGTCCCTGGTGAACGACGCCACCGCCATCACCGCCTACAAGGTCGCCCTCGCCGCCGCCGTCGGCGAGGGCATGAGCTGGGCGGGCGGCCTCGGCGAGTTCGCACTCGCGGCGCTCGGCGGGATCGGCGTCGGCCTCGTCCTGATGGCCCCCATCCACTGGCTCCGCTGCCACCTCGGCGAGGCCCTGCTGCAGAACACCATGTCGCTCCTGATCCCCTTCGTCGCCTACGCGGCCGCCGAACAGGTCGGCGCCTCCGGAGTCCTCGCGGTGGTCGTCGTCGGCCTCTTCCTCGGCCACCGCAACTGGCAGGTCGACTTCGCGACCCGCCTCCAGGAGGAGGCCGTCTGGAGGATGGTCGCCTTCATCCTGGAGTCCGCCGTCTTCGCCCTCATCGGCCTCCAATTGCCGTACGTGGTCCAGGGCCTCGGGCGGTACGGGATCGGCGAGGCGGTCTGGTACGCCGTGGGGGTCTTCGTGGCCGTGGTCGTCGTCCGCTTCGTCTGGGTCTACCCCGCGACCTTCCTGCCCCGCCGGCTGTCGGCGCGGATCAGGGAGCGCGAGCCGGGCGTGGACTGGAGGGCGCCGCTGATCGTCGGCTGGGCCGGCATGCGCGGTGTCGTCTCGCTCGCCATCGCCTTCTCCGTCCCGGAGATGACGGACGGGGTGGAGTTCCCCGCCCGCAACCTCGTCCTGTTCCTCACCTTCACCACGGTCATCGGCACCCTGGTCGTCCAGGGACTCACCCTGCCCCCGCTGATCAGGCTCCTGAAACTCCCGCCCCGCGACACGTACAAGGAGACCCTCGCCGAGGCGCAGGCCCAGAGCGAGGCGTCCCAGGCGGCGGAGGAGCGCCTTCAGGCCCTCCTCGCCGACGAGCGCAACGCCCTGCCGGAGCCCCTCGCCGACCGGCTCCGCACGGTCCTGGAGCGGCGCAGGAACGCCGTGTGGGAGCGGCTCGGCTCGGTCAACGCGGTCACGGGCGAGACCGCCGACGACACCTACCGCCGGCTCTCCCGCGAGATGATCGAGGCCGAGCGCGAGGTCTTCGTCCAACTGCGGGACGACCGCCGCATCGACGACGAGATGCTCCGCACCCTGCTGCGCCGGCTCGACCTGGAGGAGGCGGCGGCCTTCCGCGAGGAGACGTAAAGGGGCTCAGGAGGGTGCGCCCGTCACCACCGCGGCGATCCTCGTTCCCGGGGCGAACGCGCCCTCCTCGGCGAGGGCGACAAGTCCGTGGAGCATTTTGGCGACATACAGTCGCTCGATGGCGAGTCCATGCCGCGCCTCGAAGTCCTCGGCGAACGCGTCGAGCGCCGGGTTCGTACGGGCGTAACCGCCGCCGTGGAAGCGCTCGTCGAGGCTCCAGTCGCCCCGGGGACCGCCGAACGCGGCGCGCTGCAGGGCGCGTACCTCCTCGCCCAGGAAACCGCCCCTGAGGACCGGGACGCCCAGCGCCCGCTGTTCGGGGCCCAGACCGGCTGCCAGGCCCGCGAGCGTGCCGCCGGTGCCGCAGGCGACGGCGACCACGTCCGCGCTCCCGCGCAGCTCGCGGCCGAGCTCCACGCAGCCCTCCACGGCGAGGGCGTTGCTGCCGCCTTCGGGGACGACGTACGTCCCCGAAGGGGACCGGTCGAGCAGCCCGGCGAGGACGTCGGGGTCGGACTTCGCGCGGTACGTGGCCCGGTCCACGAACACCAGCCGCATCCCGTCCGCCGCGCACCGCGCCAGCGAGGGGTTCAGGGGCCGGTCGGCCAGCTCCTGGCCCCGTACGACCCCGATCGTGTCGAAGCCGAGCAGCCGGCCGGCGGCGGCCGTCGCCCGCAGGTGGTTGGAGTACGCGCCGCCGAACGTCAGGACCGGGCGGCCGTCCGCCGCGCGCAGGTTGAGCGCGAGCTTGCGCCACTTGTTGCCGGGCAGGTCCGGATGGATCAGGTCGTCGCGCTTGAGCAGCAGCCGCAGGCCGTGGCGGGTCAAGCGTTCGTCCTCGACCGGCTCCAGGGGGGACGGGAGCCGGGGCCGCAGGCGGGCGAGGTCGAACGCGTTCACCCGGCCATTGTCCACCGGGGGGCCGGTGGCTACCGGAGGCGCTCGGCGATCCGCTTCCGCATCGAGGCCATCGTGAAGCCCCGCGGATCGACCTTGCCCGGCTGCCACTCCAGGTGGCCGATCACCGAGCGCTGGGTCCAGCCGTGGACCCGGCAGAGCGCCGCGGCCGCCTTCTCGATGGCCTCCAGCTGGACCTTGGGCCAGGGATCCTCCCCGTCCCCGAGGTTCTCGCACTCGAAGCCGTAGAAGTGCCGGTTGCCGTCGGTCGTGGCCTCGTTGTCCGGCGGGAGCCGCTGCTCGGCGATGACCGCCCGCAGGACGTCGTCGTCGCCCGCCCCCGCGTGGTTGGCGCGGCCGTAGCCGACCAGGTGGACCGTGCCGTCCTTGGCGATCACGCCGTGGCAGAGCGGCCCGGGCAGGGTGCTGTGGCCGTCCCGGCAGAGCCGCACGGTGTTCGCGGTGCCCCGGGTGACCGTGTGGTGGATCATCACGCCGTGGACGGGCCCCCAGGGGCCTTTGTGGTTGCGGTTGTGGGTGCGCCAGTCGCCGACCTCGACGACCGTCAGACCCTCGTCGCGCAGGGCGTCGAGGAACCTGCTCGCGGACACGGGTGGGGCCATGGCCGAACTCCTTAGGGATAGCGGGACATCGGGATGGCGGGGCACCGGAGAAGTTCCGCCGTACCGGAGTGTCCGCCTCCGGGCCACCTGTTCGGGCCGTGTGCGAGCCGATCCGGACACCGGGCCACGAGGCGGGCGGGGCAGGGCTGTTCGAGTGGAAACCGAGTGACATGCCCAGCCGGAAGCCGATCACTCCCACTCATTTGTGTAATGGCGCGCCCACGCTCCGTGCTGAAAGGCTTCCTCTCGCAGGTCATTCACATCGAGAGGGAGTTCCATGTCCGTTGGTTCGGTAGGCGACGAGGTACGCGCGGATCAGGCGACGCCGCAGCAGAGTCTCGGCACCGCCGCCGCACGGAACCTGGCGACCACCACCAAGTCCGCGCCGCAGATGCAGGAGATCACCTCTCGGTGGCTGCTGCGGATGCTGCCGTGGGTGCAGGTCCAGGGCGGTACCTACCGGGTGAACCGGAGGCTCAGCTACTCGGTGGGGGACGGTCGGGTCACCTTCGTCCAGACCGGCGAGCGCGTCGCCGTCATCCCCGCCGAGCTCGGCGAACTCCCGGCGCTGCGCGGGTACGAGGACGAGGAGGCCCTCACCGAACTCGCCTCCCGGTGCCGCCAGCGCGAGTACGCGCCCGGAGAGATCATCGCCACCGCGGGCGAGCCCACCGACCGCGTCCACCTCCTGGCGCACGGCAAGGTCGAGCAGATCGGCGAGGGGCCGTACGGCGACGAGGCGATCATCGGAGTCCTCGCCGACGGCGCGCACTTCGGCGACAGCGCGCTGACCCACCCGGACGCCACCTGGGAGTGGACCGCGCGCGCGGCCACCGCCTGCACCGTCCTCGAACTCACCCACGACGACGTGCGCAACCTCGCCGAGCGGGCCACCTCGCTCGCCGACCACCTCGCGAGCGTCGCCGCACTGCCCCACCAGCGCAGCAACCAGTTCGGCGAGGCCGCGATCGACCTCTCCGCCGGCCACGTCGGCGAGGCGGTCGTCCCGCACACGTACGTGGACTACGACGCCTCCCCGCGCGAGTACGAACTGTCGGTCGCGCAGACGGTCCTGAAGGTCCACAGCCGCGTCGCCGACCTCTACAACCAGCCGATGAACCAGACCGAGCAGCAGTTGCGGCTCACGGTCGAGGCGCTGCGCGAGCGCCAGGAGCACGAGCTGATCAACAACCGCGAGTTCGGCCTGCTCTCCAACTGCGACTACGAACAGCGCCTCCAGCCGCACGACGGCGTGCCCAGCCCCGACGACATGGACGAGCTCCTCTCCCGGCGCCGGGGCTCGAAGATGTTCATCGCGCACCCGCGCGCCATCGCCGCCTTCGGCCGCGAGTGCAACCGGCGGGGCCTCGTCCCCGAGTCCATCGAGATCAACGGCAACCGGATCCCGACCTGGCGCGGTGTCCCGATCTACCCGAGCAACAAGATCCCGGTCTCGGACGCCCGGACCACGTCCATCATCTGCATGCGTACGGGCGAGGACGAGCAGGGCGTCATCGGTCTGCACCAGACGGGCATCCCGGACGAGATCGAGCCCAGCCTCTCGGTGCGCTTCATGGGCATCGACGAGCAGGCGATCATCTCCTACCTGGTCACGGCCTACTACTCGGCCGCGATCCTGGTGCCCGACGCGCTCGGAGTCCTGGAGAACGTGGAGGTCAGCCGCTGGCGCTGACGCGCCGGCCCCGGTGACCGTGGCGGGGGTCCGTGCCGACCGGCCCCCCGCCACGACCTCACACGCCAAGCGACTCACGAAAGAGGGGGAAGTGTGACCATGACCCGCGACGGGCGGCCGGGACCACGGGCGGACGCCGTGGGCGACACCCAAGGCGCCGTGACGCTCCTCGACCAGACACGGAGCGTCGTCAATCCCCAACTACGGTCGACCATCGAGTCGTTGCCGGGCTCCATACGGCGCGTCGCGATGTACCACTTCGGCTGGGAGCAGGCCGACGGCTCCCCGGCCACCGGGCAGACGGGCAAGGCCATCAGACCCGCCCTCGTGCTCGCCGCCACCCGCGCGCTCGGCGGTGACCCGGCGCCCGCCGTGCGGGCCGCCACGGCCGTGGAGCTCGCGCACAACTTCACGCTGCTCCACGACGACATCGTGGACGAGGACCCGACCCGCCGGCACCGGCCCACGGCCTGGACGGTGTTCGGCATCCCCGACGCGCTGATCGCGGGCGACGCCATGCTCGCCCTGGCGTTACGGCTGCTCGCCGAGGACGGTCACCCGGCCTCGGCGGCCGCCTCGGCCCGGCTCGCCGCCGCCGTCATCGAGCTCTGCGCCGGGCAGCAGGCGGACTGCGCCTTCGAGCACCGCGCCCCGCGCGAGGTGACCCTGGACGAGTGCCTGGCGATGGCCACCGCCAAGACGGGCGCCCTGCTCGGCTCCGCCTGCGCCCTCGGCGCGCTGTACGCGGGCGCGGGGGAGGAGGAGGTCGCGGCGATGGACGCGTTCGGCCGGGAGGCCGGGCTCGCCTTCCAGCTCATCGACGACCTGATCGGCATCTGGGGCGACCCGGAGCGCACGGGCAAGCCCGCGGGCGCCGATCTCGTCGCCCACAAGAAGTCGCTGCCGGTGGTCGCGGCGCTCGCCTCGGGCACGGCGGCCGGGGAGGAGCTGGCCGAGCTGTACGACCGTAAGGAACTCGACGCCGCGGCGGTACGGGCGGCGGCGGACGCCGTCGAGCGGGCCGGCGGCCGGGACTGGGCGCAGGCCCAGGCGGCCGACCTGATGGCCCGCGCGGTCGAGCATCTCTCCCGGGCGGTACCGGACCTGGAGGCCGCCGGGGACCTGCTGGCCCTGGCGGAGTTCGTCACACGCCGGACGCGGTGACGGGCGGGCGCGGGGGCGGGTGAGCGCGGGCGCCGACCCGGTGGGCACGGAGGTCGGGCGGGCACGGAGGCCGGGCGGTCAGGACTCCGGGACGATCCGGTTGACCACGGTCTCGATGAGGTCGTCCAGCTCGCGGTCGTCGTGGAGGCCGGGGACCGTGAAGTGGTCGAAGAGCAGCCCGGTGAGGGCGAAGTAGAGCAGCCGGACCGTGTCCGCGTCGCCCGGCATCCCGGACTCGATGTGCGTGCGGATGTTGAAGTCGAGGTCAGAGCGCAGCACCTTGGTGAGCTGCGTGCGCAGTTCCGGGCGGCGCGTGGCCTCCAGGCGGAGTTCGAAGAGGCCCAGATAGCAGGTGCGTTCGGCGGCCATCCGCCGGGCGAGCCAGCGCATCAGCTCGACGACCAGGGCGCGGCTGGGCTTCGGCTCCATGGCCGCGACGAGCGAGTCCGGCTCCGGGGTCATCCGGACGAAGATGCGGTCCGCGACCTGGGAGAGCAGCTGGTCCCGGTCGGAGAAGTAGTTGGACGAGGTGCCCGTGGGGACGCCCGCCCGGGCGTCCACGGCTCGGAAGGTGAGCCCACGGGCGCCTTCGTCCCCGAGCACCTCGATCGCCGCGTCGAGCAGGGCCGTACGACGTGCCTGGTTCCTGGCCACCGGACCTCCTGATTCCGCTTCTCGTTGGATTTCTTCGGAAGATAGCTCTTGCGTAACCACTACAAGTGAAGCACTATAACCGTCGTGGTTGCGATCGCAGCTCACGACGTGAAGACGAAAAGGACCGGTTTGCGCAAGCTCACCTATTTCATCGCCTGCTCCATCGACGGCTTCATCGGCGACCCCGATGGTGACGCCGCGTCCATGTACCAGTACGTGGACGAGCAGTTCCTGGAGTTCCTGAAGGGCGAGTACCCCGAGACGCTCTCGGCGCAAGGGCGTGAGGCCCTCGGGATCGACTCCGAACACAAGCGCTTCGACACGGTCGTCCAGGGCCTGAAGTCGTACAAGGTCGCCCTGGACGTCGGCGTCACCAGCCCCTTCGCCCACCTCCGGGAGATCGTCGCGACCCGCTCGCTCACCGAGTCGCCCGACGCGAACGTCGAGCTGATCGCCGACGACCTGGTCGGCCGGGTGCGCGAGCTCAAGGCCGAGGACGGCGCGCTCGGCATCTGGCTCTGCGGCGGTTCGCAGATCGCCGGCGAGCTCATCGAGGAGATCGACGAGCTGACCATCAAGACGTACCCGCAGGTCTACGGCTCCGGCATGCCGATGTTCGGCGCCGGCTTCGAGCCCCGCGACTTCGAGCTGGGCGAGGTGCGCGTCTTCGACAACGGGACGCTCGTCCGGACGTACACCAGGAAGCGGTGACCGGAGGCGCGCCCTACCCTGGGAGGTATGGGCAGCGAGACCCCGCGTACCGTACGGGACCCGCAGGCCACGCCCACGTGCCAGGCCTGCGGACAGCCCGTCGGTATCCACGCGAAGCGGCACAAGGTCCTGGGGGCCTGGGTGCCGGAGTGGGAAGTGCAGCCGTGCCGGAATCCCCGGTGCGCGCGTTACGAACGTCCTGAGGGAGCCGAGGGCCCGGAGGGCGGCGGGGAAGCCGCTCCCGAGGGCGGCGAGGAGGCCGCTCCCGAGGATGGCGCGGAAGGCGGTACGGAAGCCGCTACCACGCATGTGACCGGCAAGAACGGCGAGATCGGGAGAAGTCCGGCCACAGGGTGACCGGGCCGCGCGAAGGAGTCGTTCCGCCCGCTACAGTCCGCGCATGTCATCGGAGTCGACGGAAGTCTGGACCGGCTGGTACCGGGACCGCAGCGGCGCGGAAGCGATCGCGATCACGGTGGACGGACAACAGGTGTCCGCCCGCATCAGGGGTGTCGCGTACACGGGCGCGACCTTCGCCGCACTGAGCGCGGCGGAGAAGGGCGGCGAAGCCCTCACCGGGTGCGTACTGGAATGGGACCTGCCGCTTCCCGTCGTCCTGGACGGCGCCAGCCAGCCGGCCACCCTCAGCTGCCTGCTGACGCTCGGCGAGCGCGCGGATCTGAGCCTGACCCTGCACTACGGCGGGACGGCCTACGAATCGGGCATCGCCGGCGGCGACTTCGAGGAGGCGCTCGTCCGGGTGCGGCGCCAGCTTCCGGCGGGGGCGGCGTTCGGCCGCCGGCTGCTCCAGACGGCCTGAGGGCTGGGGCCTGGGGCTCGGGGCGTACGGCGGTCGGGGCGGACCCGAGGGTCGGACCAGGCCGCCAGGCCAGGCAGGCCAGATGGTCGGACCAGAGGGTCAGGCCAGGCGGTCAGACCCGAGGGGTCAGGCCAGGCCGTCCCAGCCCCAGCGCGGAGTCGGACCGGGTTCGCCGAGGTCCGTGCCGGGTGCCTCGCCCGAGACGTCCTTGGCGATCTTCGTCCCCCAGTCGAAGTACTCCACCACCCGGCGGCGCAGCAGGGCGTCGTCCGGCAGCTCCTTCTCCACCGCCGCCGTCATCAGCTCCATCCAGCGCAGCCGCTGCTCCTCCGTGATGGCGAGCCCGAGATGGGCGCGGAGCAGCGCCTGGTGCCCGCCCAGTTCCGCCGTGAACTCGGCGGGCCCCGAGAACACCTCGGACAGCCAGACGGCGACGTGCTCGACGTGGGCGGGGGTGAAGTCGGCGAAGACGGGTGCGAGGAGTGGGTCGGCCAGGACCGCCTCGTAGAAGGTGTCGGAGAGCCGGCGCAGCGCGTCGGCGCCGCCCACGGCCTCGTACAGGGTGTTCGTGCGACGCTCGGCGGTCACGGGGACGCCTCCGGGTTCGGTCCGTCCGGGATGTGTCCCCACAGCATTCACTCAACACGGCCTGAAACCAAGGATGTTCGCCCACGGCACGCGCGGCGTTCGCGTAACCCGCGGCGGGGCGGACGGCCGTGAGCCGTCC
>NZ_JBHXPI010000070.1:0-6588 GCF_042718575.1 Streptomyces sp. NPDC058579 | reverse complement strand
CAACCCACCCACCCCCACACAAACTGTGGTGGCCCCCCCCCCCGGGGGCGCGGTCCCGCACCGGGGGGGGGGGCGGGGGGGCGCCCCCCCCCCCCCCCCCGCCGGGGTGGGGGGTGTGAGGCGGGTCAGAACGTCTTGGCTGCCGAGGCGAGGCCGAAGCGCCACAGCTGGTCGACGCGCGCCCGCTCCTGGGCGTTGGGCTGGGCGTTCTGACAGGACGTGCCGGGGCCGCCGCCGGACATCAGCTCGCTGCACGGGCCGGAGTAGCGGTCCGGGAGGCCGAGGACGTGCCCGGTCTCGTGGGCGGTGACGCGGGTGGAGTTGTACTGCTGGTTCTGCCGGTAGTCGAGGAAGATGTAGCCGTTGCCGTGCCCGTCGGTGCTGGCGTACGAGCCGCGCGAGTCATTGCCCTCGTAGTAGGCGAAGTCGGCGTTGCCGCCCTCCACCAGCCGTACGTTGACGACCGAGCTGTTCCATATCTGGGTGCTCCGGGCGATCTGGGTGCGGAAGCTCGGGGCGTTGGCGGCGCTGTAGACGACGGTGACGGCGGCGGCGCCGGGGTTGGCGGCCCGCTTCTTCGCCACGGACTTCATGACGGCGTCGTGGAAGGCCTTGGTCGCCTTGGCGTCCTCGGCGGATCCGGCGTAGGCCGCGTACCCGGCGCTCGCCGAGGACGGGCCGGCGGGTGCCGCCGCAACGGCCACCGGCGCGGCGCCGAGTGCGGCGGCGAGTCCGAGGCCGAGGGTGGCGGCGAGGGAGGCGGTGAGGACCTTGGGGTGTCGCATGGGGGGCTCCTCCTGGGTCGGTTGGAGAGAGTGTCGGGGGAGCCGGGGTGCGTACGGATGATGGCAGCAGGCGATAGCACGAAGGCATCACCGGCGTTCGTGCTGTCGCGGCGTTCAGTCTCTCCGACTGTCTGAACTTCCTTGGAATCAGCGGGAATTGGTGCGACTTGGGTGTCTGGTGCGGCACCCGGTGCCGTCCTACTCTCGGGGCATGGAGCTGGAGGTCAGGCATCTGCGCGCGCTCTGCGCCATCGCGGAGACGGGCAGTCTGCACAAGGCGGCGCGTCAACTGGGCATGAGCCAGCCCTCGTTGACGACTCAGCTGCGCCGGATCGAGAACTCTCTGGGCGCGGAGCTGTTCTCGCGCGGCCGCACCGGCTGCCGGCCGACACCGCTCGGCCGTTCGGTGCTCAGCCGGGCCAGGCCGCTGGTCGACCAGATGGCGATGCTGATCAGCGAGGCCAGGGCCGAGGCGGCGCGTACCGGCGGGCCCCGGCTGCGGGTCGGATCGACGGCGAGCAGGGCCCTGCCGGGCTGGCTGCGCCGGTTGCGCCAGGGGCTCCCCGGCACGGACATCGGGCTCCATATGGACGTCTCCGCCAACGCGCTGGTGCGGTCGGTCGCGGCGGGCCAGCTGGACGTGGCCTTCGTCCACGAGGTGGAGGGGTGCCCGCTGCGGGTGCCGGAGGGGCTCCAGGAGCGCGTACTGATCGAACGGGAGCCGCAGTTCGTCTCGTTGGCCCCGGACCATCCGGCGGCGCGGCACCCGGTGGTGGCGCTGACCGACCTCGCCGAGGACCGCTGGATGGTCGACCCGACGGTGGACGGCGAGTGGGACGGGCTGAGACGGGTGCTGAGCGAGGCCGGCATCGATCCGCCGCTGCTGCACTGCGATTACCACACGGCGGCGTCCCTGATCGTCCTCGGCGAGGCGGTGGCGCCGTGCCAGCCGACATCGTTGCCGCGCGAGGATCTGGCGATCCGTCCCTTACGGGACGACCCCTTGGCGGTCCGTCTCCTGCTCTACGCGCGCGAGGGAGCCTCGCTCGACCCGCTGTACGACGATCTGGCGGCGGCCTACCGGGAGGCGGCGCTGCGGGCGGCGCCGTACCGGCAGTGGCTGCGGCGGAACGGGATGTCGGTGGGGGCGGGCATGATGACGGTATGACGGACAGTTCGGATCGCGCGGCTCTCGGAGCAACGGCCACGCTCGTCGACGAGAAGGCGCTGATGGCGCTGGCGGAGGGGCACCACACCCGGACCGCGCGGGCGTGGGGCACGCGGGAGGCCGGCGGGCACCTCGTGAAGGTGTACGCGATCGAGGCACCGGGCCGCACGGTAGGCGAGGCCGACCTCGGGCCCGCCCTGCGGCTCGCGGCCGACCAGCTGGCGCTGGGCCGTCGCGCGGGCGCGCTGGGCCTCGCCATCGAGGGGGACGTTCGGTGAGCGCGGCACCTGCGGCTCGTATCCGGCACGCCCGCCGGGAGGACCTGGACCGGGTGGCCGAACTGGCCGCCGAGCACGCGGCGTACGAGAAGGCGACGCCCCCGGCCCCGGGCTTGGCGAGGCGCTTGGAGCCCTTGATCTTCGGCGCACCGGACGCACCCGGCCGCCTGCGCTGCCTGGTGGCGGAACTCCCGGACGGCCGCCTGGTCGGCTACGCCACGTGCGCCCCGGAGCTGTCCACCTGGGACGGCGCCGAGTACCTCCACATGGACTGCCTCTACCTCGCGGCCACGGAACGAGGCCTGGGCCTTGGCCCCCTCTTCATGGCGGCCCTGCGCGAGGAGGCCAGCTCCCTGGGCTTGACGGAGATCCAGTGGCAGACGCCGACCTGGAACGAGGGCGCGATCCGCTTCTACGACCGCCTGGGCGCCACGTCGAAGCAGAAGCTGCGCTACTCGCTCGCGGTGGAGCCGACGACGGGCTGAGGCGGCGGCCAGGGCCCGTCGAGCAGCCGCGAGGCTTCGGCGACGATGGCGGAGGCATGGGAGGGACAAGCAGACGATGAATGGCTACGGTGGCACGCCATGACCAGCAGAACTCCCATAAGCCCCACGTCGATTCGCGTGATCGAGCCCTCCGACGCCCCCGCACTCGCCGGCCTGCTAGCCCAGGACAGGCAGGCGTACGCGCGCTGGCTGCCCGAGAGGCCCGAGGAGTTCTACACGCCCGCCGGACAGGCCTCAGTCATCGAATCCCTGCTGGCCTCCCACGACCGGGGACTCGCATGGCCCGGAGTCGTGCTCTCAGACGAGACAGTCATCGGCCAGATCACCATCAGCTCGATCCTGCGCGGCCCCTTCCAGAAGGGCTATCTCGGCTACTGGATCTCCTCACTCCACGAGGGCCTCGGCCACACGAGCCGAGCCGTCGCCTTGGCCCTGCGGGTCGCCGCGGACGACCTGAACCTGCACCGCCTGGAGGCCCACACCCAACTCGACAACCTCGCGTCCCAGGCCATCCTCCGCAAACACGGCTTCACCACCTGGGGCATCGCCCACGACCACTTCTACGCCGACGGCGCCTGGCGCGACGAGGTCTTCTGGGAACGCACACTGACGGGCACGTCGCCTCGGCGGGCCCGACCGGGGTCGCGGTGATCTGCCGGTGATCGTTCTACAACCCGTCCTGGAAATCTGGGCCCCCGACGGCTTCGACCTCTGGCCAGTCGCCGCTACGAGGCCGCAAGGCTAAGGCCCTGCCTCGTACGGTGCCGCCCTGTGGCGGCGGTGCGTCAGCTCTGAGCGGGTTCGTCGCCCGTCTGCCCGGC
Source organism: Streptomyces sp. NPDC058579 (assembly GCF_042718575.1). NCBI lineage: Bacteria > Bacillati > Actinomycetota > Actinomycetes > Kitasatosporales > Streptomycetaceae > Streptomyces > Streptomyces sp. NPDC058579. The sequence goes on along the minus strand of NZ_JBHXPI010000070.1, from coordinate 3,030 downwards.
GCCCTCGGCTGTGCCTGTCTTCTCGCGCATCTTGCGTACCAGCTCCGCCTTCTTGTCCGCTGCGTTCTGGCGATCGAGGTTGCGGTGCGGACCGTTGTTCTGCCGTTCGGCGCGGGACAGCTTCTTGCGCTGGCCGCCGCCCTGGCCCACGGGGTTGTTGATGTTCTTGCTGTCGGTCACGGGTTCTCCCGGTAATGATGTGAAGTGATCCAGGGATTCATCGGTGGGGGACGGGCGGCGACGTCGAAGAACGTCAGCAGAGGCCCATCGCGCTCTCACTCGTGAATCGGCGTCTAGAAGAACATGACAAAGACGTTACCCGGTTCCGCCGACCCCGCACGCCAACCCCTTCGCCGCCCGGCACCGGCCGGGCCTTCGACGGGCCGAAGGGCCCGACCGGGGTTGCCGGGCGGGCCCTTCGGGTGGTGCTTGGGGTGGGAGGAAGGTCAGGCCTTCTTCGTCTCCCAGAAGATGCGGTCGACCTCGGCGATGAGTTCCAGCGCCTTCTCGCCCGTCTTCGGGTCCGTCGACGCCTTCGCGGCCGAGAGGGCCTTCAGGGTGTCGTTGATGAGCGCGTGCAGCTCGGGGTACTTCTCGAAGTGCGGGGGCTTGAAGTAGTCGCTCCACAGCACCGAGATGTGGTGCTTCGCGAGCTCCGCGCGCTGTTCCTTGATGACCGTGGCACGCGCGCGGAAGTGCGCGTCCTCGTTGGCCTGGTACTTCTCCTGGACGGCCTTGACCGACTCGGCCTCGATGCGGGCCTGGGCCGGGTCGTAGACACCGCAGGGGAGGTCGCAGTGGGCGCTGACCTTCACCTTGGGGGCAAACAGGCGGGAGAGCATGCAGCGGTCCTTCCTCGTGATCGTCTTCTCAGGTGGGAGATTACTCCCCGAGAAGGCGGTTTTCGCGAGCGCCCCCAGGGGCTTAGGACAAAAGTCCAGGGTCACCATGGGACTCGTGGACGAGTGGACGAGCGGTTGAGCGAGTGGTCCGGCGAGTGGACGTGCGCGTGGATGAGCGGATCAGGAGGCGGCTTCGCATGACGGACGCGGGAAGCGAGCCGAGGCCCGGGGCCCGGCCTCTGTTCGGGATCGCCGAGGTCACGGGGATTTCCATGGTGCCCACGCTCCTTCATGGCGATCAGCTCCTCGTGCACTACGGCGCGAGGCTGCGGCCCGGGAACGTGGCCGTACTGCGGCACCCCCTCCAGCAGGATCTCCTCATCGTCAAGCGTCTGATCGAGCGACAGGGCGGCGGGTGGTGGGTGCTCGGGGACAATCCCGGTGCCGAGGGGGACAGTCGGGTGTTCGGTGTCGTGCCGGGCGAGCTGGTTCTCGGGCGGGTACGGGTGCGGTACCGGCCCGTCACGCCCGGGCGTCAGCGGTCGGCCGGTGTGCTGCTCTCCTGGTTGTTCTCGGCCGTCAGGCCCGTCGCGTCCGACCGTTCGGCCTCCAGGCGCTTGCGGGCCCGGTAGGCGGCCACATTGGCGCGGGTCGCGCAGCGGTCCGAGCAGTAGCGGCGGGAGCGGTTGGTCGACGTGTCGAGGTACGCGTTGCGGCAGGGCGGCGCCTGGCAGAGGCCGAGCCGGTCGGCGCCGAACTCCGTGAGGTGGAAGGCGAGTCCCATCGCCGCGATCGCCGCGAACCCCGCCGTCGCGTTCGAGGGGTGATCGGCGAGGTGCATGTGCCAGCGCGGATGCCCCTCGTCGTCCAGATAGTCGTGGCCCGAGATCTGCGGGCTGACGGGGAACTCCAGGAGCAGTGAGTTCAGCAGGTCCACCGCCTGCCTGTGGTCGCCCTCGTCCGCCGCGGTGAAGACCGCCCGCAGCCGGGTGCGTACCGAACGGAAGCGCGTCACGTCGGCGTCCGTCGCCCGCCTGGCCATCTGCGAGGCCGCGCCGAAGAGCTCCCTGACCGCCTCGACCGACGTCAGCGAGTCCTTGTTGCGGGCCGGCTCCTCGGTGTTGACCAGACGCACGGCGTAATCCGAGTAATAGGCCAGTTCCACTTGTAGTCCTTACGGTGGAGGGCTAGGGTCGGGGGCGGAAGGGGTAATGGACAGTACCCCTTCGAGGGTATTACGGATCGGGTGGAGGGGTGTCATGACGGACGCGGCAGCGACCGGAACCGACTGGGCGGCCTGGCAGGAGAGCTGGGACCGTCAGCAGGAGTGGTACATGCCGGACCGCGAGGAGCGGTTCCGCGTGATGCTCGACATGGTCGAGGCCGTGGTGGGGCCGGAGCCCCGCGTCCTCGACCTGGCGTGCGGTACTGGGAGTATCACGGATCGGCTCCTCAAGAGGTTCCCGAAGGCGACCAGCGTCGGCGTCGACCTCGACCCCGCCCTGCTCGCCATCGCCCGCGGGTACTTCGCCGGCGACGAGCGGGTCAGCTTCCTCACCGCCGATCTCAAGGATCCGCTGTGGGTCGAAGGGCTGCCGCATGGTTCTTACGACGCCGTGCTCACCGCCACCGCGCTCCACTGGCTCCACACCGAGCCGCTCACCGCGCTCTACGGTCAGCTCGCCGGCCTCGTCCGCGACGGCGGCGTCTTCATGAACGCCGACCACATGATCGACGAGACCACGCCCCGGATCAACGCCGCCGAGCGCGCCCACCGGCACGCCGTCATGGACCACGCCAAGGACGCCGGCGCGCTCGACTGGGCCGCCTGGTGGGCCGTGGCCGGCCAGGACCCGGTCCTCGCCGAGCCGACCGCCCGCCGCTTCGAGATCTACGGCGAGCACGCCGACGGCGACATGCCCTCGGCCCGCCGCCACGCCGAGATCCTCCGCGCCGCCGGCTTCGACGAGGCCCGCGCCGTCTGGGCCTCGCCCTCCGACACGCTTCTCCTCGCGCTGAAGTAGATATGCGAAGGGGCGGTACGGAGGACTCCTCCGTACCGCCCCTTCCGCTTGGCCGCAGGCCCTTACAGCACCTTCGACAGGAACGCCTTGGTCCTGTCGTGCTGGGGGTTGGTCAGGACGTCGCGGGGGTGGCCGGACTCGACCACCACGCCGCCGTCCATGAA
>NZ_JBHXPI010000069.1:0-24342 GCF_042718575.1 Streptomyces sp. NPDC058579 | reverse complement strand
GCGGCCCGGGGTGGGGTGGGGGTCGCTGACTCTTCCCGGTGTCCCTGGGCCCGCCGGGCTTTGCGGGGTGTAGGTTATGGCCCCGGTTACCGGTCACAGGTACCGGGGCCCTTCTCGTACGACAGCGGTACTGCCTACCGGCCGCCGAACTCCTCCAGGCCCTTCAGGGCCTGGTCGAGGAGCGCCTGACGGCCCTCCAGCTCACGCGCCAGCTTGTCCGCCTTGGCGTCGTTGCCCGCCGCGCGGGCCGCGTCGATCTGCTTCTGGAGCTTGTCGACCGCGTCCTGCAGCTGGCCCGTCAGGCCCGCCGCACGCGCGCGTGCCTCGGGGTTCGTCCGGCGCCACTCCGACTCCTCGGACTCCTGGATCGCCCGCTCCACCGCGTGCATCCGGCCCTCGACCTTCGGCCGGGCGTCGCGCGGTACGTGGCCGATGGCCTCCCAGCGCTCGTTGATGGAGCGGAAGGCCGCACGGGCCGCCTTCAGATCCCCCACGGGCACCAGCTTCTCGGCCTCGACCGCGAGCTCCTCCTTCAGCTTGAGGTTCTCGGTCTGCTCCGCGTCACGCTCGGCGAAGACGTCACCGCGCGCCGCGAAGAACACGTCCTGGGCGCCGCGGAAGCGGTTCCACAGGTCGTCCTCGTGCTCGCGCTGGGCGCGGCCCACGGCCTTCCACTCCGTCATCAGCTCGCGGTAGCGAGCGGCCGTGCCACCCCAGTCCGTGGAGTTCGACAGCGACTCCGCCTCGGCGACCAGCTTCTCCTTGGCCTTGCGGGCGTCCTCGCGCTGCGCGTCCAGGGAGGCGAAGTGCGCCTTGCGGCGCTTGGAGAACGCCGAGCGGGCGTGCGAGAAGCGGTGCCACAGCTCGTCGTCGGACTTCCGGTCGAGCCGCGGCAGGCCCTTCCAGGTGTCCACGAGAGCCCGCAGCCGCTCACCGGCGGCCCGCCACTGCTCGCTCTGCGCGAGCTCCTCGGCCTCCTTGACCAGTGCGTCCTTGGCGCCGCGCGCCTCGTCGGCCTGCTTGGCCTTCTGGACCTTGCGCTCCTCGCGGCGCGACTCGACGGTCTCGACCAGCTTGTCGAGACGCGTCGCCAGCGCGGCGAGGTCACCCACGGCGTGATGCTCGTCCACCTGCTGCCGGATGTGGTCGATCGCGGCAGTGGCGTCCTTCGCCGAGAGGTCGGTGGTCTTCACCCTCTTCTCGAGGAGGCCGATCTCGACAACCAAGCCCTCGTACTTGCGCTCGAAGTAGGCCAGTGCCTCCTCGGGAGTGCCGGCCTGCCACGATCCGACGACCTTCTCGCCCTCGGCAGTACGCACGTACACGGTGCCCGTCTCATCGACGCGGCCCCACGGGTCGCTGCTCACAGCGCCTCCTCCACATGATGCCGACGAGGGGGCTCTCGCCCCCTGGGCATCGTCCACAGTTTCCCGGCGGGCCTCGCCCGCCCTCAACAACGCGGATACAGGACCGCGCTGCACAACGCCAATCTAGGCGACCGGCCGCCCGGCTGTCCGCTCTCCGCGCGACCGAAATTCAACGGTCACGCGGTGTGTCACTTCTTGGCGACCGTGCCCTTCTCGATCGTGACGGCCGTCTTCGGCGCGCCGTCCTTGGCGCCGCCCTCGACCCCGCCCGCCGCGACGTCCTGGACGGCCTGCAGACCGGCCGCGTCGATCTTCCCGAAGGGGGTGTACGTCGGCGGCAGCTTGGTGTCCTTGTAGACGAGGAAGAACTGGCTTCCACCCGTGCCCGGCTGACCCGTGTTGGCCATCGCGACCGTGCCCGCGGGGAACGTCACCGTGCCGTCCGCGCCGGCCTTGCCGAGCGCGGTCAGGTTCTCGTCCGGGATCGTGTAGCCGGGGCCGCCCGTGCCGTCGCCCTTGGGGTCACCGCACTGGAGCACGAAGATGCCCTCGGTGGTGAGCCGGTGGCACTTGGTGCCGTCGAAGTACTTCTTGTCCGCCAGGTGCTTGAAGGAGTTCACCGTGTGCGGGGTCTTCGCGGCGTCCATGGAGATCGCGACGGTGCCCTTGTTCGTCTCCAGGGACATCGCGTACGTGGCCTTCTTGTCGATGGCCATCGCCGGCTCCGGCGTCGTCGGCTCGCTCGCCGAGGGCGTCGGGTTCGACGGCGTACCGCTCGAAGCGGCGTCGCCGGCTCCCTTGGCGCCGTCGTCGGTCAGCGCGACCGAGGCGTACACGGCGCCGCCCGCGGCCAGGACCACGGCGAGCGAGGCGGCGATCACGGTGTTGCGGCGCTTGGCCTTCTGCCGCTCGTGCTGCCGCCGCTCCTGCTGGCGTACGTACTTCTCCCTGGCGAGCTGCCGCCGCCGCTGATCGCTGCTGACCACCGGATCTGCTCCTTGTCGCTCGTCTGTTCCTGTCCTGGCCGGGTGTGCCCGTACCGTATACGGGTTGGCTGTGGAATACGCAGCGCCGGTAGGCTCTGATCTGCCGCTTCCGTTCCGCCGCACCTCGTGCCGGACGACAATTAAGGACGATCGTGCTGATTGCCGGGTTCCCCGCCGGGGCCTGGGGGACCAACTGCTATCTGGTCGCCCCCGCCGCAGGCGAGGAGTGCGTGATCATCGACCCGGGCCACCAGGCCGCACAGGGAGTCGAGGAGACGCTTCTGAAGCATCGGCTCAAGCCCGTCGCCGTGGTCCTCACCCATGGCCACATCGACCATGTCGCCTCCGTCGTCCCGGTCTGCGGCGCCCATGACGTACCCGCGTGGATCCACCCCGCCGACCGGTACATGATGAGCGACCCGGAGAAGGCCCTCGGCCGCTCCATCGGGATGCCCCTCATGGGCGAGCTGACCGTGGGCGAGCCGGACGACGTGCACGAGCTCACCGACGGCGCGAAGCTGGAGCTCGCCGGACTCGAGTTCTCCGTCGCCCACGCGCCCGGTCATACCAAGGGGTCGGTGACCTTCCGGATGCCCCGGACCACGGAGATTCCCTCCGTGTTCTTCTCGGGCGATCTGCTCTTCGCCGGCTCCATCGGACGCACCGACCTGCCCGGCGGTGACATGGACGAGATGCTCGAATCGCTGGCCCGCGTGTGCCTGCCGCTCGACAACTCGACCGTGGTGCTGTCGGGACACGGTCCCCAGACGACCATCGGCCAGGAGCGCGCCACGAACCCGTATCTGCGGGACGTGGCCGCCGGCCTCGGGAGCGCGAAGGCTCCCCGACGAGGAATGTGACGAGAACGCAGTGAGCACCTTCAGGGCCCCCAAGGGCACGTACGACCTGATTCCGCCGTACTCCGCGAAGTACCTGGCGGTCCGTGACGCCATCTCCGGACCGCTGCGGACGTCCGGCTACGGCTACATCGAGACCCCCGGCTTCGAGGACGTCAACCTCTTCGCGCGCGGCGTCGGCGAGTCCACCGACATCGTGACGAAGGAGATGTACGCCTTCGAGACCAAGGGCGGCGACAAGCTCGCCCTGCGCCCCGAGGGCACCGCCTCCGTGCTGCGCGCGGCCCTGGAGGCCAGCCTGCACAAGCAGGGCAACCTGCCGGTCAAGCTCTGGTACTCCGGCTCGTACTACCGCTACGAGCGCCCGCAGAAGGGCCGCTACCGCCACTTCTCGCAGGTCGGTGCCGAGGCGATCGGCGCCGAGGACCCGGCGCTCGACGCCGAACTGATCATCCTGGCCGACCAGGCGTACCGCTCGCTGGGCCTGCGTGACTTCCGCATCCTGCTGAACTCGCTGGGCGACAAGGAGTGCCGTCCCGTCTACCGCGAGGCCCTGCAGACCTTCCTGCGCGGCCTCGACCTGGACGAGGAGACGCTCCGCCGCGCCGACATCAACCCGCTGCGCGTCCTCGACGACAAGCGCGAGGCCGTGCAGAAGCAGCTGGTCGGCGCGCCGCTGCTGCGGGACTACCTGTGCGACGCGTGCAAGGCGTACCACGAGGAGGTGCGCGCGCTGATCACCGCTGCGGGCGTGGCCTTCGAGGACGACGCCAAGCTGGTGCGCGGCCTGGACTACTACACGCGGACGACCTTCGAGTTCGTCCACGACGGTCTCGGCTCGCAGTCCGCGGTGGGCGGCGGCGGCCGCTACGACGGCCTCTCCGAGATGATCGGCGGCCCGGCGCTGCCGTCCGTCGGCTGGGCGCTCGGTGTGGACCGTACGGTCCTCGCCCTGGAGGCGGAGGGTGTCGAGCTGGACATCCCGGCGACCACCAGCGTCTTCGCCGTCGCGCTCGGCGAGGAGGCCCGGCGGATTCTCTTCGGCAAGGTCACCGAGCTGCGCAAGGCCGGTGTCGCTGCGGACTTCTCCTTCGGCGGCAAGGGCCTGAAGGGCTCGATGAAGGACGCCAACCGTTCCGGCGCCCGCTTCGCGATCGTCGCCGGCGAGCGCGACCTCGCCGAGGGCGTCGTCCAGCTCAAGGACATGGAGGCCGGCGAGCAGGAGCCGGTGGCCCTGGACGAGCTGGTCGCCACGGTCCGGGCCAAGCTGGCCTGATCTGCCTGAAGGCGGGCCCCGGCGCTGTGTGCGCCGGGGCCCGTACTTATGTCCACCGAACGGTGGACAAGGGTCCGTGTGCGGCAGAATGACCGTGCCCAGAAGGCCGGCGAGCGATGGAACGGACATATGACGAACGCAAGCGTGGACGAGTCGGCGCGCGACACGATCGGCGCGAGCCGGGCCTTCGCCTGGCTGCTCGTGATCACCGGCGCCGCGGGGCTGCTCGCCGCCTGGGTGATCACGATCGACAAGTTCAAGCTCCTCGAGGACCCGAACTTCACCCCCGGGTGCAGCCTCAACCCGGTCGTCTCCTGCGGCAACATCATGAAGAGCGACCAGGCCTCGGTCTTCGGCTTCCCGAACCCCATGCTCGGCCTCGTGACCTACGCGATGGTCATCGCGATCGGTGTGGCCCTCCTCGCGGGCGCCCGCTACCGCCGCTGGTACTGGCTCGGCCTGAACGCGGGCACGCTGTTCGGCGTCGGCTTCTGCACCTGGCTCATGCAGCAGTCGCTGTACGAGATCAACGCGCTGTGCCTCTGGTGCTGCCTCGCCTGGGTCGCCACGATCATCATGTTCTGGTACGTGACCTCGCACAACGTCCGCACCGGCGTCATCCCGGCCCCGCGCGGCCTGCGGACCTTCTTCGACGAGTTCACCTGGGTGCTGCCGGTGCTGCACATCGGGATCATCGGCATGCTGATCCTGACGCGCTGGTGGGACTTCTGGACCAGCTGACCGGGCGGCGAGCGGGCGCGGCCCGCGTTGTCGGCGCTGTCAGTGCTCTGACTTAGGCTTCATGACTGTGGAGCCCGACCTCTTTACCGCAGCCGCCGAAGAACGCCAGGAGAAGGACCCGTCCAGCAGCCCCCTGGCCGTCCGGATGCGTCCGCGCACCCTGGACGAGGTCCTCGGCCAGCAGCACCTGCTCAAGCAGGGATCGCCGCTGCGCCGGCTCGTCGGCGACGGCAGCGGGGGCCCGGCGGGCTCCTCGTCCGTGATCCTCTGGGGCCCGCCCGGCATCGGGAAGACCACCCTCGCGTACGTCGTCTCCAAGGCGACCAACAAGCGCTTCGTGGAGCTCTCCGCGATCACCGCGGGCGTCAAGGAGGTCCGGGCCGTCATCGAGGGCGCCCGGCGCGCGGCCGGCGGCTTCGGCAAGGAGACCGTCCTCTTCCTCGACGAGATCCACCGCTTCTCCAAGGCCCAGCAGGACTCGCTGCTCCCGGCCGTGGAGAACCGCTGGGTGACGCTGATCGCGGCGACGACCGAGAACCCGTACTTCTCGATCATCTCCCCGCTGCTCTCCCGCTCCCTCCTCCTCACCCTCGAACCGCTCACCGACGACGACCTGCGCGATCTGCTCAAGCGGGCGCTCACCGAGGACCGGGGGCTCGGCGGCGCGGTCACGCTGCCCGAGGACGCCGAGGCCCATCTGCTGCGGATCGCCGGCGGCGACGCACGGCGGGCGCTCACCGCCCTGGAGGCCGCGGCGGGCGCGGCCATCGCCAAGGGCGAGCCGGAGATCACCCTCGCCACGCTCGAGGAGACCGTCGACCGCGCGGCCGTGAAGTACGACCGGGACGGCGACCAGCACTACGACGTGGCCAGCGCGCTCATCAAGTCCATCCGCGGCTCGGACGTCGACGCGGCCCTGCACTACCTGGCCCGGATGATCGAGGCGGGGGAGGACCCCCGGTTCATCGCCCGCCGGCTGATGATCTCCGCCAGCGAGGACATCGGCCTGGCCGATCCGACCGCGCTGCCGACGGCCGTCGCGGCCGCCCAGGCCGTCGCCATGATCGGCTTCCCCGAGGCGGCGCTGACCCTGAGCCACGCCACGATCGCCCTGGCCCTCGCCCCCAAGTCGAACGCGGCGACCACCGCGATCTTCGCCGCGCAGGCGGACGTACGGAACGGTCTGGCGGGCCCGGTCCCGCCGCACCTGCGCGACGGCCACTACAAGGGCGCCGCGAAGCTGGGCCACGCCCAGGGGTACGTCTACCCGCACGACGTCCCTGGCGGCATCGCGGCCCAGCAGTACGCCCCGGACGAGGTCCACGGCAGGCGCTACTACGAACCGACCCGCTACGGCGCGGAGGCGCGGTACGCGGACGTGGTGGAGAAGGTGCGGGAGCGGCTGCGCGGCGACGGCTGACGCGCGCCACGGGCGGGCCGCCTCTACGCTCGGTCCATGATCCGTACGGCATGGGTGCTGGCCCCGGCCCTGGCCCTCCTGGTCACCGGCTGCGCCACCGGCACCGAGGAGCCGGCCGCCACCCCCTCCGCCGTGCCGCTCGTCAGCCCGGGCTTCCCGCCCACCGCCGCCGAGGCGCGCGCCCGGCTCGCCCGGCTCACCGTCGCCCGGGGCAAGAACTGGGAGACGTACAAGAGGGCGGAGTTCGGCACCACGTGGTCGGACGAGACCGACGCCCTCGGCGGGCGCAACGGCTGCGACACCCGCGACGACGTCCTGCGCCGCGATCTCAGCGAGCTGCGCCAGGGCGACCGCAACCCGTGCGTCGTGCTCTCGGGCGTGCTCCACGACCCGTACACCGGCAAGGAGTTGCCGTACTCCTACCGCAAGGCGTCGCAGATCCAGACCGACCACGTCGTCGCGCTCGGCGCGGCCTGGCGCGCGGGCGCGTGGGCCTGGAGCCCCCAGCGGCGCCTCGCCTACGCCAACGACCTGGACGTGCTGCTCGCCACCGACAAGCGGACCAACTACGAGAAGAGCAGCAAGACCCCCGACAAGTGGAAGCCGCCGCGGAAGGCGTACTGGTGCGAGTACGGCCGGCGCTGGACCGGCATCAAGGCCAATTACGGCCTGACCGTCTCCCCGCCCGAGAAGCTCGCCGTCCAGGAGCTCCTCGCCACCTGCCCCTGAGCGGGCGCGTGCACGGGCCCCCGGCCGACCCGGTACACTCGTGCGGAGTGCTGCGTCCTGTGTCCGGCTTCGGCCGGCGCCACCAGAACGGGACAAGCAGCCGGAGCCCCGCCTCTGGCGGGATCTCCAGGAGTGTCGCGCACCTTCGAAGGTGTCGCGGGCAACCCATCACCTCCCCAGTATCTGGGATCAGGCGATGGGCCGTTCGCGTGCTGCATGTACGTGCCCAGACCAGGGAGCGGCTGCCCGACAGGTCCTTACGGACCGAAAGGGTTTCCCCGGCTGCGGATGCGACCTCCTCTAACCCTGGTGAAGCCGTATTCGTACAGATAGAGAGGTTGGTTCATGCCGAACCAGTCCCGTCCCAAGGTCAAGAAGTCGCGTGCGCTCGGTATCGCGCTGACGCCGAAGGCCGTCAAGTACTTCGAGGCCCGCCCCTACCCGCCGGGCGAGCACGGCCGTGGCCGCAAGCAGAACTCGGACTACAAGGTCCGTCTGCTCGAGAAGCAGCGTCTGCGCGCCCAGTACGACATCAGCGAGCGCCAGATGGCGCGCGCCTACGACCGCGCCAAGAAGGCCGAGGGCAAGACGGGCGAGGCGCTGGTCGTCGAGCTCGAGCGTCGCCTCGACGCCCTGGTCCTGCGTTCGGGCATCGCCCGCACCATCTACCAGGCCCGCCAGATGGTCGTGCACGGTCACGTCCAGGTCAACGGTGGCAAGGTCGACAAGCCGTCCTTCCGCGTCCGTCCCGACGACGTCGTGATGATCCGCGAGCGCTCCCGCGACAAGGCCCTGTTCCAGGTCGCCCGCGAGGGTGGCTTCGCCGCCGACGGTGAGACCCCGCGCTACCTGCAGGTCAACCTGAAGGCCCTGGCCTTCCGCCTCGACCGCGACCCGAACCGCAAGGAAATCCCGGTCATCTGCGACGAGCAGCTGGTCGTCGAGTACTACGCCCGCTGATCAAGGCGCCGTAGTACCACCCCCGCGGTGTTCAGCCCGCCGCTTCCCCGCTCTTACCAGTGGGGGAGCCGGCGGGCTTCCGCGTTCTCCGGGACCTTCGTACGGAACGGGCGTGGCGCCCGGGACCCCGCGAGGCGGCCGGCCGGATCTCGACGCTCGCTGAGCGCCCTGTCCACCGCCGCGTCCAGCGAGAGCCCCTGGCCCTCCCGCACCGACGCCCCGTAACGCTCCGCGCCCAGCAGCTCGCCCGCCTCCCGCGCGCAGAGCGCCCGCGGCCCGTTGAAGTTCCCCGAGCCGAACAGCTGCAGCCCCACCGTGTCCCACACCGGCAGCGCCGCACCCTGCAGCACGGCCGCCTCCGAGGGATCGCCCTCGCTCGCCGTCACCAGCGCGAGCAGCTCGATCGCCAGGACCAGGCCCACCAGGTCGTGGAAGGTGTGGTTGATCGTCACGCACTCGGTCAGCAGTGCCCGCGCCTCGCCGTGCTCGCCCCTGGTCCACGCCGCGTACGCCAGCACATAGAGCGCGTACGCCCTGGTCCAGCGCTCGCCGCGCTCCTCGCAGATCTCGCGTACATCCACGCAGAGCGCGACCGCGCCCTCCAGATCGCCGAGGAACACCCGGGCCATCGCCAGCTCGACCTGCGCCATCAGCACGTTGCTGTTCAGCTCGCCCAGCTCGCGGTAGGCCACCAGGGCCCGGCCGATCAGCTCCTCCGCGCGCCGCATGTCGTCCGAGAGCAGCGCCAGACAGCCCATCCGATGCGTCGCGTACGCCTCCGCGAGCGCGTTGCCGTTCTCGCGGGCCCGCTCACCGCACGCGTGCAGCGCCGCCACCGCCGCCGTACCGTCGCCCTGCAGGATCGCCACATAGCCGAGCACCCACAGCGCCTTCAGCCGGGCCGACGTCTGCTCGTCCGGCTCCTGGGCGCCGCCGAGCGCCCGGTCCAGCCAGTGCCGGCCCTCGGACAGCCGGCCGCAGCCCACCCACGCGAACCAGAGCGTGCCCGCGAGCTGCTGCGCCAGATGCGCCTCGTCCGGCCCCTCGAGGCAGAGTTCGAGCGCCGCCCGCAGATTGGGCAGCGCCGCGTCCAGACAGGCCGCGACCTCGGCCTGGCGCGGGCTGAACCACTCCAGCTCGCACCAGGTGGCAAGCCCCATGTACCAGTCGCGGTGGCGGCGGCGCAGCCGCTCGGTGTCCCCGAGCGCGGCCAGCCACTCCGCCCCGTACGCCGAGACCGTGGCCACCATCCGGTACCGGGGACCGGCGGGCGTGAACTCCCGTACGACCAGCGACTGCGCGAGCAGCCCGCCGAGCACGTCCAGGACCCGCTCCGGCGGCAGCTCCCGGCCGGCGCAGACGTACTCCGCCGCCTCCAGGTCGAAAGGACCGGCGAAGACCGAGAGCCGAGCCCAGAGCAGCCGCTCGTCCGGCGTGCACAGCTCATGGCTCCACCCGATCGCCGTCCGCAGCGTCTGGTGCCGCGGCAGCGCGCCCCGCGCCCCGTCCGTGAGCAGCCGGAACCGGTCGTCGAGCCGGTGCACCACCTGCTCCACGGTCAGCAGCGGCATCCGGGCCGCCGCAAGCTCCAGGGCCAGCGGAATCCCGTCGAGGCGCAGGCACAGCTCGCGTACGGCGGCGGGGTCGGCGGCGGGCCCGGCGAGGTCGCCCGTCGCCGCCGCCCGCGCGAGGAACAGCCGCTCCGCGTCCTCCTCGTCCATCGGGGCCAGCGCGAACACCGTCTCCCCGTCCACCCGCAGCGGGCGGCGGCCCACCGCGAGCACGGTGAGGCCCGGGCAGCGTTCGAGGAGCAGCCGCAGCAGCGGGGCGCACTCCTCCACCAGGTGCTCGAACCCGTCGACGACCAGCAGGACCCGGCGCTCCGCGAGGTGGTCGACCAGCGTCTCGTCCGGGGTGCGCAGCGTGTGGTCGGTCAGGCCCAGCGCCTCGACGAGCGCGAGAGCCACGAGATCGGGGTCGCGCAGCACCGAGAGGTCGGCCAGCCAGGCCCCGTCGGCGTAGCGTTTCTCCGCCTCGGACGCGGCTCGCAGAGCCAGCCGGGTCTTGCCCACGCCCCCCATCCCGACCACCGTGACCAGGCGGGATTCGTCCAGGAGCCGGGCGAGTTCACGCTGCTCGCCGGCCCGTCCGATGAACCGGTTCAGCTCAGCCGGGAGATTGCTCCTTCGCATGGGACACGGAGCGTACTGAACCGCGCGCACTCCGTACAATCGATCCCCGCGAATCCCCTGCCACGAGCCGCGTCGCGACGGCAAATGCGGTACGGGGAAAGACCGCGGGCGCGATAGGGTCGGAGGACGACTTTTGGCAAGGGCCCGACTACAGCAGAGAGCGGTGCGGAGTGACCGGTGGAGAGGTTGCCGGGATTCTGGTGGCCGTGTTCTGGGCGATTCTCGTCTCCTTCCTCGCCGTGGTTCTGGTGAGGCTGGCGCAGACGCTCAAGGCGACCACCAAGCTGGTGGCGGACGTGACCGAACAGGCCGTCCCGCTCCTCAGCGACGCCTCCGCGACCGTGCGGTCGGCACAGACCCAGCTCGACCGGGTCGACGCCATCGCCTCGGATGTCCAGGAGGTCACCTCCAACGCCTCCGCGCTCTCCTCCACCGTCGCCTCCACCTTCGGCGGCCCGCTCGTCAAGGTCGCGGCCTTCGGCTACGGAGTGCGCAAGGCCCTCGGCCGCGGCCGGGACGAGGCGTCGCCGGCGCCCGCACCAGCGCGCCGTACCGTCGTCGGTCGCACCGTGCCGTCCGCGCGGCGCCGGAAGCAGAAGGGCTGAGCCGCCGATGTTCCGCCGTACGTTCTGGTTCACCGCCGGCGCCGCAGCCGGTGTGTGGGCCACCACCAAGGTCAACCGGAAGCTCAAGCAGCTGACTCCGGAGAGCCTCGCCGCGCAGGCGGCGAACAAGGCGATCGAGACCGGCCACCGGCTCAAGGACTTCGCCCTCGACGTCAGGTCGGGCATGGTCCAGCGCGAGGCCGAACTCGGCGAGGCGCTCGGCCTGGAGGCCTCCGCGGACGGCCCCGCCGAGCCCGAGCTCCCCGGGCCGCGCCGCAGGGCGGTGCTCGACCCCACCCCACAGACCACCACGCATTCGTACCGCACGATCTCGTACAACCGGAATGAGGACCACTGATGGAGTCGGCTGAAATCCGCCGCCGCTGGCTGAGCTTCTTCGAGGAGCGCGGGCACACCGTCGTCCCTTCGGCGTCGCTCATCGCGGACGACCCGACTCTGCTTCTGGTCCCCGCCGGCATGGTTCCCTTCAAGCCGTACTTCCTCGGTGAGGTGAAGCCGCCGTTCCCGCGCGCCTCCAGCGTGCAGAAGTGCGTGCGTACGCCCGACATCGAAGAGGTCGGCAAGACCACCCGCCACGGCACGTTCTTCCAGATGTGCGGCAACTTCTCCTTCGGCGACTACTTCAAGGAAGGCGCCATCAAGCTCGCCTGGGAGCTGCTGACCTCCTCGGTGGAGCACGGCGGCTACGGGCTCGACCCGGAGAAGCTCTGGATCACCGTCTACCTGGAGGACGACGAGGCCGAGCGGATCTGGCGCGACGTCGTCGGCGTCCCCGCCGAGCGCATCCAGCGCCTCGGCAAGAAGGACAACTACTGGTCGATGGGCGTCCCCGGCCCCTGCGGCCCGTGCTCGGAGATCAACTACGACCGCGGCCCCGACTTCGGCGTCGAGGGCGGCCCGGCCGTCAACGACGAGCGGTACGTGGAGATCTGGAACCTGGTCTTCATGCAGTACGAGCGCGGTGAGGGCTCCGGCAAGGAGGACTTCCCGATCCTCGGCGAGCTGCCCTCGAAGAACATCGACACCGGTCTCGGTCTCGAGCGCCTGGCGATGATCCTGCAGGGCGTACAGAACATGTACGAGACCGACACCCTCAAGGTCGTCATCGACAAGGCCACCGAGCTGACCGGGGTGGACTACGGCAAGGCCCACGACAGCGACGTCTCGCTGCGTGTGGTCGCCGACCACATGCGTACGTCCGTGATGCTCATCGGCGACGGTGTCACCCCGGGCAACGAGGGCCGCGGCTATGTGCTGCGCCGCATCATGCGCCGCGCCATCCGCAACATGCGTCTGCTCGGCGCCACGGGCGTGGTCGTCCAGGACCTCGTCGACGTGGTCATCGACACCATGGGCGAGCAGTACCCGGAGCTGGTCACCGACCGCAAGCGGATCGAGACCGTCGCCCTGGCCGAGGAGGCCCGCTTCCTCAAGACGCTGAACGCCGGCTCGAACGTCCTGGACGGTGCCGTCACCGACACCAAGGCCGCCGGTTCCACCGTCCTGCCCGGCGACAAGGCGTTCCTGCTCCACGACACCTGGGGCTTCCCGATCGACCTCACCCTGGAGATCGCCGCCGAGCAGGGGCTCTCCGTGGACGAGGCCGGCTTCCGCCGCCTGATGCAGGAGCAGCGGGACAAGGCCAAGGCCGACGCCAGGGCCAAGAAGACCGGCCACGCCGACGTCGGCGCCTACCGTGAGATCGCCGACGGCAACGGGGCCACCCAGTTCACCGGCTACACCAACACCGAGGGCGAGTCCACGGTCGTCGGCCTGCTGGTCAACGGCGTCTCCTCGCCGGCCGCCTCCGAGGGCGACGAGGTCGAGGTCGTCCTGGACCGCACCCCGTTCTACGCCGAGGGCGGCGGCCAGCTCGCCGACCACGGCCGGATCAAGCTGCACAGCGGCGCCGTCATCGAGATCCGTGACGTGCAGCAGCCGGTCCCCGGTGTCTCCGTGCACAAGGGTTCGGTCCAGGTCGGCGAGGTGACGGTCGGCTCCACCGCCTACGCCGCCATCGACGTGCGGCGCCGCCGGGCCATCGCCCGCGCCCACTCCGCCACGCACCTGACGCACCAGGCGCTGCGGGACGCCCTCGGCCCGACGGCCGCCCAGGCCGGTTCGGAGAACTCGCCCGGCCGCTTCCGCTTCGACTTCGGCTCGCCCAACGCGGTGCCGGGCACGGTCCTCATGGACGTCGAGCAGAAGATCAACGAGGTCCTCTCCCGCGAACTCGACGTGCACGCCGAGGTCATGCCGATCGACGAGGCCAAGCGCCAGGGCGCCATCGCCGAGTTCGGCGAGAAGTACGGCGAGACGGTCCGCGTGGTCACCATCGGCGACTTCTCCAAGGAGCTGTGCGGCGGTACGCACGTCAAGAACACCGCCGCCCTCGGCCTGGTGAAGCTGCTCGGCGAGTCGTCGATCGGCAGTGGCGTGCGCCGCGTGGAGGCCCTCGTCGGTGTCGACGCGTACAACTTCCTCGCCCGGGAGCACACGGTCGTCGCCCAGCTCCAGGAGCTGGTCAAGGGCCGCCCGGAGGAGCTGCCGGAGAAGATCTCCTCCATGCTCGGCAAGCTGAAGGACGCCGAGAAGGAGATCGAGAAGTTCCGCGCCGAGAAGGTGCTCCAGGCCGCCGCCGGTCTGGTCGAGGGCGCCAAGGACGTCCGTGGCGTGGCCCTGGTCACCGGCCAGATCCAGGACGGCACCTCCGCCGACGACCTGCGCAAGCTGGTCCTCGACGTCCGCGGCCGGATCTCCTCCGACCGCCCGGCCGTCGTGGCCCTGTTCGCCACGGCCAACGGCCGCCCGCTGACGGTCATCGCCACCAACGAGGCCGCCCGCGAGCGCGGTCTCAAGGCCGGCGAGCTGGTCCGCACGGCCGCCAAGACCCTCGGTGGCGGCGGTGGCGGCAAGCCGGACGTCGCCCAGGGCGGCGGCCAGAACCCCGAGGCCGTCGGCGCGGCCATCGACGCCGTCGAGCGCCTCGTCGGCGAGACGGCGTGACGATGCGCCGCGGCCGTCGTCTCGCGATCGACGTCGGGGACGCCCGGATCGGGGTCGCCTCGTGCGACCCCGACGGGGTCCTCGCCACCCCGGTGGAGACCGTGCCGGGGCGTGACGTCCCGGCCGCCCACCGGCGGCTGCGCGCGATCGTAGAAGAGTACGAACCGATCGAGGTCGTGGTCGGCCTCCCTCGCTCCCTCTCCGGGGGCGAGGGCCCGGCCGCGGTCAAGGTCCGGCGCTTCGCCGGGGAGCTGGCCAAGGGCATCGCCCCGGTGCCGGTCCGGCTCGTCGACGAGCGGATGACGACGGTGACGGCCACCCAGGGGCTGCGGGCCTCGGGCGTGAAGGCCAAGAAGGGGCGGTCGGTCATCGACCAGGCCGCCGCTGTGATCATCCTTCAGAACGCTCTTGAGGCCGAACGGGTATCAGGTAATCCTCCCGGCGAGGGCGTCGAAGTGGTCATCTGATCGCGATACGGTAACGTTCCGCGCGATGTGGTGGCGTTCGAACAGCTGCCGCACAACGTAGAGGCGGACCTTCCGGAAGCCTCGCGGCTGGTTGGGGATCGATGACTGAGTATGGCCGGGGCTCCGGCTCCGAACCGTGGCATCCCACGGACCCGCTGTACGGGGACCAGGGATGGGAAGGTCAGGGTCAGCAGCAGTACCCGCACCAGGACCAGCAGTACGGCCACCAGGACCAGCAGTACGTCCAGGACCAGTACGTCCAGGGTCAGTACAGCCAGGACCAGTACGGTCAGGGCCAGTACGCCCAGGGCCAGGCGCAGGGTTACGACCCCCAGTACCAGCAGCAGCCGCAGCAGCAGTACCAGCAGCACCCTCAGCAGCAGCACGGGCATCAGCAGCACCAGCAACAGCAGGCGCAGCACCCGCAGCAGTACGTCGATCCGGCGTCGTACGGCGGCTACCAGGGGCAGCAGGGGCAGGGCTACGACACGCCCGGGTACCCCGCACAGCAGTACGACCCGAGCTGGGAGACCGGCCAGGCGGCCATGCCGTACGGCACGACCCCCGCGGATCCGTACGGCGGCCAGAACCCGGACCTCTACGGCACCCCCGAGGCGTACCCGCCGCCCCAGCCCCCGGGCCGGCGGCAGGTACCGCCGCAGCCGGTGACCGACTGGGACGCGGAGCCCGAGGAAGAGGAACGGCACCCCTTCTTCACCGGTGAGGACAGCGCCGTCGGCGTCCGCTCCGACGACGACGATGACGACTACGACGATGACGACGAGCCGGCCGGACGGCGCTCGTCGCGTGGCGGCGGTCGCGAGCGCCGGGGCGGCAAGGGCAAGGGCGGCAAGGGCAAGAAGAGCAAGAACGGCGTCGCCTGCCTGGTCGTCGCGCTCGTCCTCGTCGGCGGCGTGGGCGGCATCGGCTACTTCGGCTACCAGTTCTGGCAGGGCCAGTTCGGCGCGGCACCCGACTACGCGGGCGAAGGCAGCGGCGAGGTCCAGGTCGAGATCCCGAAGGGCGCCGGCGGCTACGAGATCGGCAACATCCTGAAGAAGGCGGGCGTCATCAAGAGCGTCGACGCCTTCGTCTCGGCGACGGAGAAGGACCCCAAGGGCAAGTCCATCCAGGCGGGCGCCTACACGCTGAGGAAGGAGATGTCCGCCGACAGCGCGGTCGCGATGATGCTCAGCCCCGCGAGCCAGGCCGGTCTCGTCATCCCCGAGGGCAAGCGGAACGTCTGGGTCTACGAGGAGATCGACAAGAAGCTCGAGCTCGAGAAGGGCACGACGCAGGGCGTCGCGAAGGCGAAGGCCAACGACCTCGGCCTCCCGGACTGGGCGAAGAACCACAAGAACGTGAAGGACCCGCTGGAGGGCTTCCTCTACCCGGCGAAGTACCCGATGGTGAAGGGCAACAAGCCCGAGGACGTGCTGCGCAAGATGGTGGCGCGGTCGAACCAGGAGTTCGCCAAGTACGAGCTTGAGGCCAAGGCGAAGGAGCTCGGCGTAGGCAGCCCGTGGGAGCTGATCACGATCGCCAGCCTCGTCCAGGCGGAGGGCACGTCGCACGACGACTTCCGCAAGATGGCCGAGGTCGTCTACAACCGGATGAAGACCAGCAACCCGCAGACCTTCGGCAAACTCGAGTTCGACTCGACGTACAACTACATCAAGAACCAGAGCAAGATCGACCTGACGCTGGAAGAGCTGCGGAAGTTCGACAACGTCTACAACACCTACTACTACAAGGGCCTGCCGCCGGGACCGATCGGAAACCCGGGCGCCGAGGCGCTCAAGGGCGTGGTCGACCCGACCAAGGACGGCTGGTACTACTTCATCTCGCTGGACGGCAAGACGTCCCAGTTCACGAAGACGAACACCGACCACCAGAAGCTGGTGGAGGAGTTCAACAAGTCGAGGAAAAACTGATGCAGGCGGCTCGCCGCGCGGCCGTGCTCGGCTCGCCCATCGCCCACTCGCTCTCGCCCGTCCTGCACCGGGCGGCCTACGCCGCGCTCGGCCTCGACAGCTGGTCGTACGACCGGTTCGAGGTCGACGAGGCCGGGCTGCCCGCGTTCGTCGCCGGGCTCGACGCGTCCTGGGCCGGTCTGTCGCTGACCATGCCGCTGAAGCGGGCGATCATCCCGCTGCTCGACGAGATCAGTGACACGGCCGCCTCGGTCGAGGCCGTGAACACGGTCGTCCTCACCGAGGACGGCCGCCGCCTCGGCGACAACACCGACATCCCCGGCCTGATCGCGGCCCTGCGCGAGCGGGGCGTGGAGAAGGTCGAGTCGGCCGCGGTCCTCGGCGCCGGTGCCACCGCCTCCTCGGCGCTCGCCGCGCTCGCGCGGATCTGCGCGGGGCCGGTCACCGCGTACGTACGGAGCGAGGCGCGGGCGGAGGAGATGCGGGGCTGGGGCGAGCGGCTCGGCGTGGACGTCCGTACCGCCGACTGGGCCGACGCGCAGCGGGCGTTCGCCGCCCCGCTCGTCATCTCCACCACCCCGGCCGGTGCCACCGACGCGCTCGCGGCGGACGTCCCGGACGGCGCAGGCACCCTCTTCGACGTGCTCTACCACCCCTGGCCGACCCCGCTCGCCGCCGCCTGGTCGGAGCGGGGCGGCGCGGTGCTCGGCGGTCTCGACCTCCTCGTCCACCAGGCCGTGCTCCAGGTCGAGCGGATGACGGGCGTCCCCGCGGCCCCGCTGGCCGCGATGCGCGACGCGGGCGAGAAGGCCCTGGCCGCCGCGTGAGCGGTACGGAGACACTGGCCGCGGACTGGGCGGGCGCCCTGTTCAAGCTGGTGGTGAACCTGTTGCCCGAGTGGGCGGAGGACACGGTCGTCACGCTCATGCTGACGCTGCTCGCGGTCGCGGGCGGGCGCCGGTTGTGGCGTGCCGTGCGGACCTCCCGGCCCGCGGACTGAGCCCCCGGCCCGTCCGATCTGACAGTCTCCACGTCCGACAGCTGGACCGACGGCCAGGTTCGGCCCCCGGACGTGGGAGGATCGGTAGCGGCGGGCCAGGGCCGCGCACCCGGTCGCGCCGCAGCAGTTCCAGGCGCGAGCATGAGGAGCATCGTTGAGCAGGTTGCGTTGGCTGACCGCTGGGGAGTCCCACGGACCCGCGCTGGTCGCGACGCTGGAGGGTCTTCCCGCCGGCGTCCCGGTCACCACTGAGCTGGTGGCGGACCATCTTGCGCGGCGGCGCCTCGGCTATGGGCGTGGTGCGCGGATGAAGTTCGAGCAGGACGAGATCACGTTCCTCGGCGGAGTCCGGCACGGTCTCTCGCTCGGCTCCCCGATCGCCGTCATGGTCGGCAACACGGAGTGGCCGAAGTGGGAGAAGGTCATGGCGGCCGACCCCGTCGACCCCGCCGAGCTCAAGGAGACCGGCCGCAACGCGCCGCTGACCCGGCCGCGTCCGGGCCACGCCGACCTCGCCGGCATGCAGAAGTACGGCTTCGACGAGGCCCGGCCGATCCTGGAGCGCGCCAGCGCCCGTGAGACCGCGGCCCGCGTCGCCCTCGGCGCCGTCGCCCGCTCCTTCATCAAGGAGGCCGCGGGCATCGAGATCGTCTCGCACGTGGTGGAGCTGGCCGCGGCCAAGGCCCCGTACGGCGTGTACCCGACCCCCGCCGACGTCGAGAAGCTCGACGCCGACCCGGTCCGCTGCCTCGACGCGGACGCGTCGAAGGCGATGGTCGCCGAGATCGACCAGGCCCACAAGGACGGCGACACCCTGGGCGGCGTCGTCGAGGTCCTCGCCTACGGCGTCCCCGTCGGCCTCGGTTCGCACGTGCACTGGGACCGGCGGCTCGACGCGCGCCTGGCCGCCGCGCTCATGGGCATCCAGGCGATCAAGGGCGTCGAGGTCGGCGACGGCTTCGAGCTGGCCCGCGTACCCGGCTCGCAGGCCCACGACGAGATCGTCCGCACCGAGGACGGCATCAAGCGCACCACCGGCCGCTCCGGCGGTACGGAAGGCGGCCTGACCACCGGTGAGCTGCTGCGCGTCCGCGCCGCGATGAAGCCGATCGCGACCGTCCCGCGCGCGCTCGCCACCATCGACGTCGCCACCGGCGAGGCCACCCAGGCCCACCACCAGCGCTCCGACGTCTGCGCCGTCCCGGCCGCCGGGATCGTCGCCGAGGCCATGGTCGCGCTCGTCCTCGCGGACGCCGTCGTCGAGAAGTTCGGCGGCGACAGCGTCCCGGAGACCCGCCGCAACGTCCGGTCGTACCTCGACAACCTCCAGATCCGGTGACCGGACCCCTGGTCGTCCTCGTCGGGCCGATGGGCTCCGGCAAGTCCACGGTGGGCGCGCTCCTGGCCGAGCTGCTGGGCGCGCCCTACCGGGACACCGACGCCGACATCGTCGCCGCCGAGGGCCGCGAGGTCGCGGACATCTTCATCGAGGACGGTGAGGAGCACTTCCGCGCCCTCGAACGAGAAGCCGTACGGACCGCGGTCGCCGAGCACGAGGGCGTCCTCGCGCTCGGCGGCGGCGCGATCCTCGACGCCGGTACCCGCGAACTGCTTAAGCCCCTGCCCGTCGCCTATCTCTCGATGGACGTCGACGAGGCCGTCCGACGCGTCGGCCTCAACACCGCGCGGCCGCTGCTCGCCGTCAACCCGCGCCGCCAGTGGCGCGAGATGATGGAGGCGCGCCGCCACCTCTACACCGAAGTCGCCCGGGTGGTCGTGGCCACCGAGGGCCGCACGCCCGAAGAGGTCGCGGACGCGGTCCTCGACGCTCTGGAGTTGAAGAAGGACGTATGACGGACCAGGAAGTGACCCGAATCCAGGTAGGCGGTTCGGCGGGCACGGATCCGTACGAGGTGCTGGTCGGCCGGCAGCTGCTGGGTGAGCTGCCGAAGCTGATCGGCAACAAGGCCAAGCGCGTCGCCGTGATCCACCCCGAGGCGCTCGCCGAGACCGGCGAGGCGCTGCGCGCGGACCTCGCGGAGCAGGGCTTCGAGGCCGTCGCCATCCAGGTGCCGAACGCCGAGGAGGCCAAGACCGCCGAGGTCGCCGCGTACTGCTGGAAGGCGCTGGGTCAGACCGGCTTCACCCGCACCGACGTCATCGTGGGTGTCGGCGGCGGCGCGACCACCGACCTGGCCGGGTTCGTCGCCGCGACCTGGCTGCGCGGCGTGCGCTGGATCGCCGTACCGACCACCGTCCTCGCGATGGTCGACGCGGCCGTCGGCGGCAAGACCGGGATCAACACCGCCGAGGGCAAGAACCTCGTCGGTGCCTTCCACCCGCCCGCCGGTGTGCTCTGCGACCTCGCGGCCCTCGACTCGCTGCCGGTCCACGACTACGTCAGTGGGCTCGCGGAGATCATCAAGGCCGGCTTCATCGTCGACCCGGTGATCCTCGACCTCATCGAGGAGGACCCGCAGGGTGCCCGTACGCCGGCCGGTCCGCACACCGCCGAGCTGCTCGTGCGCTCGATCCGGGTCAAGGCCGAGGTCGTCTCCGGTGATCTGAAGGAGTCGGGCCGCCGGGAGATCCTGAACTACGGTCACACCCTGGCCCACGCCATCGAGAAGAACGAGCGGTACAAGTGGCGCCACGGCGCCGCCGTCTCCGTAGGCATGGTCTTCGCCGCCGAGCTGGGCCGGCTGGCCGGACGGCTCGACGACGCCACCGCCGACCGGCACCGCACGGTCCTGGATTCGGTCGGTCTGCCCCTCACCTACCGGGGCGACCAGTGGCCGAAGCTGCTCGAGACCATGAAGGTCGACAAGAAGTCCCGGGGCGACCTGCTCCGCTTCATCGTCCTGGACGGCCTCGGCAAGCCCACCGTCCTCGAAGGCCCCGACCCCGCCGTCCTCTTCGCCGCCTACGGCGAGGTGTCCGCGTGAGCGATCTGCGCCACGTCCTCGTCCTGAACGGCCCGAACCTCGGCCGCCTGGGCTCCCGCGAGCCCGACATCTACGGCGCGACCTCGTACAAGGGTCTGGTGGAGTCCTGCCAGACCCTCGGCGAGCAGCTCGGCTTCGACGTGGAGGTCCGGGAGACCAACGACGAGGGCGAGATGATCCGCTGGCTGCACGAGGCAGCCGACGGTTCGGTGCCGGTCGTCATGAACCCCGGAGCGTTCACCCACTACTCGTACGGGATGCGCGACGCGGCCGCCCAGCGGACCGCGCCGCTGATCGAGGTGCACATCTCGAACCCGTACACCCGCGAGGAGTTCCGGCACACCTCGGTCATCGCCGCCGTGGCGACCGGGACCGTCGCGGGCTTCGGCATCGGCTCCTACCTGCTCGCCCTGCGGGCGCTGGCCGAGGAACTGGCCGACTGACGACATCCGGACACGCTGCCCGAAGGGGCACCCTGGACCGCCCCCGGCCGTTCCCCCTGTGGGGGCCGGGGGCGGTAACGTACCCGGAAGTATCGGCCGTACGAGACGGAGTGGCACCGGATGCAGCACGCGATGGGGGCTCCGTTGCCGCCGCCCGACCCCTCCGGCCGTACGCCCGGCGCCGGTCGGCCTCCCGTACCCCCCGTGCCTCCCGCGGCACAGGGCGGTCATCAGGCCCCGCACCCGCACGCCCCGCACCCCCAGCAGCCGCACCACGCCCCTCAGGCCCCCGGTGCGGCCGCCCCGTACTCCTCGCCGCCCGCCCCCGGCTGGGGCGCTCCAGGCATACCCGGGCATCCCGCACCTCCCGTGCCCCCGCCGCACGACATCACCGGGCACGTGCCGCTGCCGCCCGTCGCCGTCCCCGCTCCGCCGCAGGCCGGTCCGGGCACCGGCACCGCGACGCTGGCCGTGCTCCTCATCGGCCCCGCCGGCGCGGGCAAGACGACCGTCGCCCGCCACTGGGCGGCCCGCCGCCGCGTGCCCACCGCGCACATCAGCCTCGACGACGTCCGCGAATGGGTCTGTTCCGGCTTCGCCGACCCCCAGTCGGGATGGAACGAGCACTCCGAGGCGCAGTATCGTCTCGCCCGCCGCACCTGCGGCTTCGCCGCCCGTAACTTCCTGGCCAACGGCATCTCCTGCATCCTCGACGACGCCGTCTTCCCCGACCGCCCGGTCGTCGGCCTCGGCGGCTGGAAGCGCCATGTCGGCCCGGGGCTCCTCCCGGTCGTTCTGCTGCCTGGCCTGGAGATCGTCCTGGAGCGGAACGCCGAGCGCAGCGGGAACCGGCGGCTCTCGGACGAGGAGGTCGCCTCCATACACGGCCGGATGGCCGGCTGGTACGGCTCCGGCCTGCCGATCATCGACAACTCGACGTACGACGTCGAGACCACCGCCCGCGTCCTCGACGAGGTCCTCGCCCGGTCCCTGGCGAGCCCGCCCGCCTGGTGACCTGCCTGACTCCCTGACGTGGTCATGGCCCGAAGCGGCCGGTGGCCCGGTCGGCCGCGCTGAGCGGGCCGGGACGCCCGGCCGCTCGTAGGCTCGGAACATGTCAGAGGTGTTTGCGGACCGCCGAGTGCGGCTGCGCGACCGGTGCGCGGCGGCCGGCAGCCAGGCGGCCCTGGTCTCCCGCCCCGCCAACGTCCGCTATCTCGCGGGCGGTTCGCCCACCGGCGCCGTCCTGCTGCTCGGACCGGACGAGGACGTACTGCTCTGCCCCACCGCGCCCGGCGGCGATCCGGCCGACGGGCGGCTCGACGAGCTGCTCCGCCACGCCGTGCTGCCCGTGGCGGGCGGCGACCCGGCCGTCGCGGCCGTCGACTTCGCCCGCAAGGCGGGCGCGGAGGGCCTCGCCGTCGAGGAGCACCATCTGACCGTGGCCCGGCACCGCGCGATGGGCTCCGTCGCGCCGCAGCTCCAGCTCGCCGACCTCGGCGGAGCCGTCGAGCAGCTGAGGATCGTCAAGGACGAGGACGAGATCGCCTGTCTGCGGATCGCCGCCGAGATCGCCGACCAGGCGCTCGGGGAGCTCCTGGAATCCATCCTGGTGGGCCGGACCGAGCGGCACCTCGCGCTGGAGCTGGAGCGGCGCCTGGTCGACCACGGCGCGGACGGCGCCGCCTTCCCGACCTCCGTCGGCACCGGACCGAACTCCGGGCGCGGCGGCCACAAGCCCTCGGACCGCCGGGTCGAGGAGGGAGATTTCCTCTCCGTCTGCCTGGGCGCCACCTACCGCGGCTACCGTTGCGAGATCGGCCGTACGTTCGTCATCGGGACCACCCCCGCGGACTGGCAGATCGACCTCTACGACCTCGTCTTCGCCGCTCAGCGGGCCGGCCGGGAGTCGCTCGTCCCCGGCGCCGAGTACCGCGACGTGGACCGCGCGGCCCGCCAGATCATCGACGCCGCGGGCCATGCGGAGGCCGTCCCGCCGGTCACCGGGCACGGTGTCGGCCTCGAAATCGACGAGGACCCGCAGCTCGCACCCGCGGCCATGGGTAAACTGGACGCTTGTGTGCCGGTCACCGTCGAACCGGGGGTCCACCTCCCGGGCCGGGGCGGGGTCCGGATCGATGACACGCTCGTCGTGCGCCAGGAGGCGGACGGCGGACCCGAGCTACTCACCATTACGACCAAGGAGCTGCTCGCGCTGTAGGGCGCGCACGCCTCCCTGGTCCCACGTCAGTCCAGGAGATTCCGCAACCGTGGCTTCCACGAACGACCTCAAGAACGGCATGGTGCTCAAGCTCGACGGGGACCAGCTCTGGTCCGTCGTCGAGTTCCAGCACGTCAAGCCCGGCAAGGGCCCGGCCTTCGTGCGCACCAAGCTCAAGAACGTGCTCTCCGGCAAGGTGGTCGACAAGACCTTCAACGCCGGTGTGAAGGTCGAGACGGCCACCATCGACCGCCGCGACATGCAGTTCTCGTACATGGACGGCGACTACTTCGTCTTCATGGACATGCAGACGTTCGACCAGCTGCACGTCGACCGCAAGTCCGTCGGCAGCACCGCCAACTTCCTGATCGAGGGCTTCACCGCCTCGGTCGCGCAGCACGAGGGCGCGGTGCTCTACGTCGAGCTCCCGGCCGCCGTCGAGCTGACCATCCAGCACACGGACCCGGGCGTCCAGGGCGACCGTTCCACCGGTGGCACCAAGCCGGCGACGCTGGAGACCGGTCACGAGATCCAGGTCCCGCTCTTCATCACCACCGGTGAGAAGATCAAGGTCGACACCCGCACGAGCGACTACCTCGGCCGGGTGAACAGCTAACCGTGGCTGCCCGCAGCAACGCCCGTAAGCGTGCCTTCCAGATCCTCTTCGAGGCCGACCAGCGCGGCGCGTCCGTGCAGCAGGTCCTCGCGGACTGGGTCAGGCACGCCCGGTCCGACGACCGCCAGCCGGCCGTCAGCGAGTTCACGATGCAGCTGGTCGAGGGGTACGCGGAACACGTGGACCGGATCGACGAGCTCATCGCCACCTACGCGGTGGACTGGGACCTGGACCGGATGCCGGTCGCCGACCGGAACATCGTGCGCCTCGGTGCGTACGAGCTGATCTGGCTGGACGAGACGCCGGACGCCGTGGCGATCGACGAGGCCGTGCAGCTCGCCAAGGAGTTCTCCACGGACGAGTCGCCGACCTTCGTCAACGGCCTGCTGGCCCGCTTCAAGGACCTGAAGCCGCGCCTGCGGCGCACTCCGGACGCCTGAGCGGCCCGTAGACACCCCGAAGGGGCCCGGGGCACATCATGTGCCACGGGCCCCTTCGGCGTCTCCTGGTGCCCCCGTGGAGCGCGAAACCGCCGGGGCGGGGGCGGTCCGAAGAC
>NZ_JBHXPI010000068.1:0-2821 GCF_042718575.1 Streptomyces sp. NPDC058579 | reverse complement strand
TGCCCGCCCGCGCCCGCCTGCTGCCCGCGCTGCGCGGTGCGCCGCTGGCGGCGCTTAACACGGTCTGACACCACGCCACCCGCGTGTGTTGTGTGGGCGCCCCGGGCAACCCCCGGGGCGCCCTCGCCGTTCTCCCGGTATGTCCCGGAACGGGGCCCACGCGCGCGTGGCGCCCGTCTCACCACTCGCACGCGTGAGCATGGCGGCCCCCGGCTCGATACCATGGCCTTTCCGGGCCTGACCGGGGGACCCGGTACCGCACGAGGAGCGCTCTTGCCAGACGAGGCCCAGCCACTCTCCGCCGCGCAGCCCGACCCGAAGGCCGAGAAGGCCGTTGCGTCAGGCGGAACCGCGACGCCCCAGAACACGCCCGCGGAGAGCAGGCCCACGCCCGTGGCCCCCGCCCCGGCACCGGCCTCCGCCCCGGCCGCCCCCACGCCGAAGCAGCCCGCGCCGAAGCCCGCGCCCGCCCCCGCCACCCGCTCCGGCGGCTCCTCCAACCGCGTGCGCGCCCGCCTCGCCCGGCTCGGCGTGCAGCGCTCCTCCCCGTACAACCCGGTCCTCGAACCGCTGCTCCGGATCGTCCGCTCCAACGACCCGAAGATCGAGACGGCGACCCTCCGCCAGGTCGAGCGCGCCTACCAGGTCGCCGAGCGCTGGCACCGCGGCCAGAAGCGCAAGAGCGGCGACCCGTACATCACGCACCCTCTCGCCGTCACCACCATCCTCGCCGAGCTCGGCATGGACCCGGCGACGCTGATGGCCGGTCTGCTGCACGACACCGTCGAGGACACCGAGTACGGCCTCGACACACTCCGCCGCGACTTCGGCGACCAGGTCGCGCTCCTCGTCGACGGCGTCACCAAGCTCGACAAGGTCAAGTTCGGCGAGGCCGCGCAGGCCGAGACCGTCCGCAAGATGGTCGTCGCCATGGCCAAGGACCCGCGCGTCCTGGTCATCAAGCTCGCCGACCGCCTGCACAACATGCGCACCATGCGCTATCTCAAGCGGGAGAAGCAGGAGAAGAAGGCCCGCGAGACCCTCGAGATCTACGCGCCCCTGGCCCACCGCCTGGGCATGAACACCATCAAGTGGGAGCTGGAGGACCTCGCCTTCGCGATCCTCTACCCCAAGATGTACGACGAGATCGTCCGCCTCGTCGCCGAGCGCGCCCCCAAGCGCGACGAGTACCTCGCCATAGTGACCGACGAGGTCCAGACCGACCTGCGCGCCGCCCGCATCAAGGCGACCGTCACCGGCCGCCCGAAGCACTACTACAGCGTCTACCAGAAGATGATCGTCCGCGGCCGTGACTTCGCGGAGATCTACGACCTGGTCGGCATCCGCGTCCTCGTGGACACCGTCCGCGACTGCTACGCGGCCCTCGGCACCGTCCACGCGCGATGGAACCCGGTCCCCGGCCGGTTCAAGGACTACATCGCGATGCCGAAGTTCAACATGTACCAGTCGCTGCACACGACGGTCATCGGCCCCAACGGCAAGCCCGTCGAGCTGCAGATCCGTACGTTCGACATGCACCGCCGGGCCGAGTACGGCATCGCCGCGCACTGGAAGTACAAGCAGGACCCCTCCGCAGGGGCCTCCAAGGTGCGTACCGACGTGCCGAAGAGCACCGGCAAGGACGACCACCTCAACGACATGGCGTGGCTGCGCCAGCTGCTCGACTGGCAGAAGGAGACAGAGGACCCGAGCGAGTTCCTGGAGTCCCTGCGCTTCGACCTGTCGCGCAACGAGGTCTTCGTCTTCACGCCCAAGGGCGACGTCATAGCGCTGCCCGCCGGGGCCACCCCCGTGGACTTCTCCTACGCCGTCCACACCGAGGTCGGCCACCGCACCATAGGGGCCCGGGTCAACGGCCGGCTCGTCCCGCTGGAGTCGACCCTCGACAACGGCGACCTGGTCGAGGTTTTCACCTCCAAGGCCGCCGGCGCCGGGCCGTCCCGCGACTGGCTGGGCTTCGTCAAGTCCCCGCGCGCCCGCAACAAGATCCGCGCCTGGTTCTCCAAGGAGCGCCGCGACGAGGCGATCGAGCAGGGCAAGGACGCCATCGCGCGGGCCATGCGCAAGCAGAACCTGCCGATCCAGCGGATCCTGACCGGCGACTCGCTCGTCACCCTCGCCCACGAGATGCGCTACAGCGACATCTCCTCGCTGTACGCGGCGATCGGCGAGGGCCATGTCACCGCCCAGTCCATCGTCCAGAAACTGGTCCAGGCGCTCGGTGGCGAGGAGGCCGCCAACGAGGACATCGCCGAGACCGCCCCGCCCACGCGCGGCCGCTCCAAGCGCCGCTCCAGCGCCGACCCTGGTGTCGTCGTCAAGGGCGTCGAGGACGTCTGGGTCAAGCTGGCCCGCTGCTGCACGCCTGTACCGGGCGACCCGATCATCGGCTTCGTCACCCGCGGCAGCGGCGTCTCGGTGCACCGCAGCGACTGCGTCAACGTCGACTCGCTCTCGCGCGAGCCGGAGCGGATCCTCGAGGTCGAGTGGGCGCCCACCCAGTCCTCGGTCTTCCTGGTCGCCATCCAGGTCGAGGCCCTCGACCGGTCCCGGCTGCTCTCGGACGTCACGCGGGTCCTGTCGGACCAGCACGTGAACATCCTGTCCGCGGCCGTCCAGACCTCTCGCGACCGGGTGGCCACCTCGCGCTTCACCTTCGAGATGGGCGACCCGAAGCACCTCGGCCACGTCCTGAAGGCCGTCCGCGGTGTGGAGGGCGTCTACGACGTCTACCGCGTGACCTCGGCCCGCCGGCCGTAGCAGCGCGTACGAGAAGGGCCCCGGTACCTGTCACAGGTAC
>NZ_JBHXPI010000067.1:0-26917 GCF_042718575.1 Streptomyces sp. NPDC058579 | reverse complement strand
TCCCCACCCCGCCCCTTCCCGTAACCGGGGCTCCGCCCCGGACCCCGCGCCTCAATCTCCCCCTACGCCCTGAGGGCGTGGGGGGACCCCCAGCGGGGCTGGATTTTCGCCCTGCGGGGCGAAAATCAGCCCGTCCGGCGCTTGAGGACACG
The DNA here is from genome assembly GCF_042718575.1 of Streptomyces sp. NPDC058579. NCBI lineage: Bacteria > Bacillati > Actinomycetota > Actinomycetes > Kitasatosporales > Streptomycetaceae > Streptomyces > Streptomyces sp. NPDC058579. Next base: position 26,765 of record NZ_JBHXPI010000067.1, on the reverse strand, counting down.
GCCGCAGGCCGTTCGGGGGCGTGGGGGCTTGCCCCCAGTTCGGGAAGGGGCGGGGTGGGGAATGGCTCCGCGCAGCGGCCCACCCCCGCACCCCACCCCCATCCGCACCCACCCTCCCCGCACCCCGAAAGGCACACCGTGACGCAGGACGACCTCCTCGCCCGGGCCCAGGCCTGGCTCGCCGAGGACCCCGACCCGGAGACCCGCGAGGAGCTCGCGAAGCTCATCGAGGGCGGCCGGACCGACGAGCTCGCCGCCCGGTTCGCCGGCACGCTCCAGTTCGGCACCGCCGGCCTCCGCGGCGAGATCGGCGCCGGGCCCATGCGGATGAACCGCTCGGTCGTCATCCGCGCCGCGGCCGGCCTCGCCGCGTACCTCAAGGCCAAGGGCCAGGAGGGCGGCCTCGTCGTCATCGGCTACGACGCGCGCTACAAGTCCGCCGACTTCGCCCGCGACACCGCCGCCGTGATGATCGGCGCCGGACTCCGCGCGGCCGTGCTCCCGCGCCCGCTGCCGACGCCCGTCCTCGCGTACGCCATAAGGCATCTGGGCGCCGTCGCCGGTGTCGAGGTGACCGCGAGCCACAACCCGCCGCGCGACAACGGCTACAAGGTCTACCTGGGCGACGGATCGCAGATCGTGCCGCCCGCCGACGCCGAGATCGCCGCCGAGATCGACGCGGTCCGCTCGCTGCACGACGTGCCGCGCCCGGAGACCGGCTGGGAGACCCTCGGCGACGAGGTCCTGGATGCCTACCTGGCCCGTACGGACGCCGTCCTGACCCCCGGCTCCCCCCGTACCGCCCGGACCGTCTACACGGCCATGCACGGCGTCGGCAAGGACGTCGTCACGGCCGCCTTCGCCCGCGCCGGCTTCCCGCCGCCCGCGCTCGTCGCCGCCCAGGCCGAGCCGGACCCGGCGTTCCCGACGGTCGCCTTCCCGAACCCGGAGGAGCCGGGCGCGATGGACCTCGCCTTCGAGGCGGCCCGCGCCGTGGACCCGGACATCGTGATCGCCAACGACCCGGACGCCGACCGCTGCGCCGTGGCCGTACCGGACCGGACTGCCGAGGGCGGTTGGCGGATGCTGCGCGGTGACGAGGTGGGCGCGCTGCTCGCCGCGCACCTCGTGCACAAGGGCGCCAGGGGCGTCTTCGCCGAGTCGATCGTGTCGTCCTCGCTGCTCGGCCGCATCGCCGAGGCCGCGGGCGTCGGCTACGAGGAGACGCTGACCGGCTTCAAGTGGATCGCCCGCGTGGACGGCCTGCGGTACGGCTACGAGGAGGCGCTCGGCTACTGCGTCGACCCCGAGGGCGTCCGCGACAAGGACGGCATCACGGCGGCGCTGCTCGTCGCGGAGCTGGCCTCGGTGCTCAAGGAGCAGAACCGTACGCTGACCGATCTGCTCGACGACCTCGCGGTCGCCCACGGGCTGCACGCCACGGACCAGCTGTCGGTGCGCGTGGAGGACCTGAGCATCATCGCGAACGCGATGAGCACGCTGCGCGAGCGGCCGCCGGTCCGCCTCGCGGGCCTGACGGTGACGACGGCCGAGGACCTGACGAAGGGCACGGAGTCGCTGCCCCCGACGGACGGTCTGCGCTACTACCTGGAGGGCGCGCACAAGGCCCGGGTGATCGTCCGCCCGTCCGGCACGGAGCCCAAGCTCAAGTGCTACCTGGAGGTCGTGGTCCCGGTCGCCGACGCGAGCGAGCTGGTGACGGCCCGCGCGAAGGGCGCCGAGATCCTCGCCGCGATCAAGCGCGACCTGTCGGAGGCGGCGGGCCTGTAGCCAAGGCCCCACCCCTCCGAGGCCCGTGCGGAATCGATTCCGTACGGGCCTCGTCGCGTGCGTACGGCCGCTCGTACCGCCGCTCGTACGGCCGCTCCCGTACGGGTGAATTCGGTACGCCGAACAGTCCCACCCGCGTCCCGCGATCAGGTGGTTCCGGCCAGGGTGACCCGGTGTCCCGCCGAGCCTCCCTGGAGCCGCCGCAGTGCCCCCGGCCCTGACCGCCCGACCGACCGTTCCCGCCTCCCGGCGGCCGCCGTCCGCCCGGGGTGTCCGGCTCCCGAAGCGGGTGGGCGGCACCCTGCGGCACGCGGCGCCCGCGCTCCTCGGCTATCTGGCCGTACGGCTCCTGGGGCTGCTCGTGCTCGGCCGCTGGGCGCACCTGCGGGGTCAGGGGATCTGGCCGGCGCTCGCGACGAGCTGGGACTCGCTCTGGTACCTCGCGATCGCGGACCACGGGTACGAGCCCGGGCCGCCCGGCGAACCCCCCGGCGGCCACCGCCAGTTGGCCTTCTTCCCGCTGTACCCGGCCCTGATCAAGGCGGTCGCGGCGGTCACGCCCGGCTCGCGGGCCTCCGTCGGCCTGGTCCTCGCCGTGCTCTGCTCGGTGGCCGCCGCCTGGGGGATCTTCGCGGTCGGCGACCGGCTGTACGGGCGCCGGGTGGGCACCGTCCTCGCGGTGCTGTGGGGCGCGCTGCCGGTCGCCGTCGTGCAGTGGATGGGGTACACGGAGTCGCTGTTCACCGCGCTGGCCGCGTGGGCGCTGTTCGCGGTCCTGGACGGGCGCTGGGCCTGGGCGGCGGGGCTCGCGGTGGCGGCGGGGCTGACCCGGCCGACCGGGATCGCGGTCGCCGCGGCGGTGACGGTGGCGGGGCTGCTCGCGGCGCGCGGGGGCAGCCGCCCCGGGCTCGCGGCGGCCCTGGTCGCTCCCCTGGGCTGGCTGGGGTACGTCGGCTGGGTGGGGCTGCGGCTCGGGCGCTGGGACGGGTACTTCGTGGTGCAGGAGTCCTGGGGCAACGCGTGGGACGGCGGCTCGGTGACGCTGCGCCAGCTGCGCAGGCAGCTCGTCTACACCCAGGATCCGCAGCTCTTCCTGGTCGTGGTCTCGGTCGTGCTGATCGCCGCCACCGCGCTGTTCGCGCTCTGTCTCGCCGACCGCCAGCCGCTGCCGCTGCTCGTCTTCGCGGCCGTGCTGATGCTCGTGGTCCTGGGCAGCGGGGGCGTGTACTTCCCCCGCGCCCGGTTCCTGCTGCCCGGCTTCCCGCTGCTGCTCCCGCTCGCGCTCGCGGTCGCCCGGGCGCGCCGCCATGTGGCCGCCCTGGTGCTCGGCGGGGCGGCGCTGTCCTCGGCGTGGCTGGGCGCGTACACGCTGCTGGTGTGGCGGGGCGCGCCGTGACGCGACTCGGTGCCTACCCGAAGCGGCCGTTGACGTAGTCGGCGGTACGGGAGTCCTGCGGCGAGCCGAACATGTCCTCCGTCGCGCCGTGTTCGACGATCACGCCCGGGGTGCCCTGCTCGGCGAGGAAGAAAGCGCAGGAGTCGGAGACGCGGGCGGCCTGCTGCATGTTGTGGGTGACGATGACGATCGTGATCTCGGACTTCAGCTCGGCGATGGTCTCCTCGACGCGCCGGGTGGAGGTCGGGTCGAGGGCCGAGCAGGGCTCGTCCATGAGCAGCACGCGCGGCCGGACGGCGAGCGAGCGGGCGATGCAGAGCCGCTGCTGCTGGCCGCCGGAGAGCGCGCCGCCGGGCTGCCGCAGCCGGTCCTTGACCTCCTTCCAGAGCCCGGCCTTGGTGAGGCACTCCTCGACGAGGTCGTCCCGGCCGTCGCGGGTCGCCTTGATGCCGTTGAGTTTGAGGCCGGCCAGGACGTTGTCGTAGAGGGACATCGCGGGGAACGGGTTGGGCTTCTGGAAGACCATGCCGATCTCGCGGCGGGCGTGCGTGATGCGGCGGCCCCGGTCGTAGATGTCCTCTCCGTCGAGCAGGACCCGGCCGGCGAGCGAGGCCGAGCCGATCAGCTCGTGCATCCGGTTGAGGATGCGCAGGAAGGTGGACTTGCCGCAGCCGGAGGGGCCGATGAGGGCGGTGACCTCACGGGCCGGCATGGCGAGCGAGACCCGGTCGAGGACCTTGTGGTCGCCGAACCAGGCCGAGACGGCGTCCGCCTCCAGGGCTGCGGCGGCGGACGTGGAGTGGATCGGCGGCAGGGTGACGGTGTCCGCTACATCGGTCATGGTGGTGAACTCCTGTGCTTTCAGAGCAGGTTGGGGAGCAGCCGGGTGAGCTGCCCGGAGACGAGGACACCGAGGGCGAGCAGGACCGGCACGGCGGCGACCCAGGTCTGTCCGGCTCCCCATCTGCGGTGGGCGGCGACGGTGAGCAGCGCGGCGAGCAGCAGCCCCTGGATGCCGAGGAAGACCGCGAGCCAGGCGCTCTGGTCCCCGGCGAGGGGTTTCTCGGCGGCGGTGATCCAGCCGGGGCGCAGCGGCCGGGGCGGGCTGGGCTGCGCGGCGGAGACCAGCTTGGCGTCGATGTGGACGATGTCGGCGGGCGTGTACGCGCCGCCGCTCGCGGTCGTGAGGACGAGCCGGCCCTGGCCCGCGCCGGGCGCGGGGCGGAGCGGCTGGCCGGGGCGGCGGACGCCCTCGACCTCGTACACCGCCCTGCCCTGACCGGTCGTCACCTCGATCCGCGCGCCCGCGGGCAGCCGGTGGACGCCGACGAAGGGGCTGCCGTAGCCCCACTGGCGGCCCATGATCGTGCTGATGCCCTCCTGTCCGGGCAGGGGCGTGTCGCGCCGGTGCCCCGGCCCGGACATGAGGACCTCGGAGGTGGTGCCCTCGGCGACGACCTCCCGGAGCCCGAGGGCGGGGATGCGCAGCAGGGCGACGGGGGCGCCGAGGGCGAGCTGCTTGCCGTCGAAGGTCTGCTGGCCCACGGGGGCCGTTCCCAGGGCGAGTTGCTCGCGCAGCTCGTCGTACGCCGTGCGCTGGTCGCGGGCGTGCTGGAGATGGCCGACGACGGTCAGGTTGGCGGCGAAGCCGATGAGCAGCGCCGCGAGCACGCACAGGGCCGCCCCGGTGAGGGCGAGCCCGGGGCGGCGGGCGGCGGTCGGCGAAGGGGTCGTCACGGGAGGGCTCCGGTCCGTGGGCGAGCGGGGGTCGGGGTCGGGATCAGTGGAAGGTGAGCAGTCCCTTGCGGCGGACGTGGATCACCAGCGCGGCGCCGAGCAGGACGAGCGAGAGGGCGCCGAGCGCGGCGGCGGCCATGGGCGTACCGGTCGCGGCGAGCGACCCGTTGCCGCCCGAAGCGCCTCCGCTTCCGGAGGAACCGCCGGAAGCGGACGTGTCGGAGCCGCCCGAAGTCCCGGCCGTGTCACCGGTGTCGGTGGGGTCGGGGGTGGGCGTGCCGGTCTCGCTCGGGGTCTCGCTGGGCGTCTCGGAGGGGGTCTCCGACGGGGTCTCGGACGGCGTCTCGCTGGGGTCGCCGGTCGGAGTGTCGGTCGGCGTGGTGGTGGGGGCCGGGGTGACCGTGTACGTCGCCACGCTGCCGGCCGAGGGGGCGTGGGCGTCGGGGTCGGTCGGCGTGAAGGTGGCGAAGAGGGCGACGACGCCCTGCGGCAGGGCGGTGGTCTTCAGGACGGCGGTCCCGGCTGTCGGGGTCACCTTGCCGAGTTCGGTGCGGGTGCCGCTCTTCTCGTAGCCGAAGGTCACCTGCCCGGCGACGGTGGCCGGGGTGACGGCGGCGGTGAGGGTGACCTCGGCGCCGAGGACGGCGGTGCCGGCGGGGGCGGCGGTCAGCGCGGTCGTGGTGGACTCGGCGTCGACGACCGTCCAGGTGTCGCCCGCGACCCGGATGTTGGTGCTGAAGTACGCGGCGGAGGTGGAGGGGTTCTCGCCCGCCTTGAGGCAGTGCAGCTGGAGCGGGTAGACACCGTCGAACTCGGGGCCGGGGAGCCAGCCGATGACCTCGATGGAGCCCCGGGGCAGATCGGCGTTGACCGGTCCGGTGCCGGTGTATGCGGCCCGCTGCATCAGACGGACCTGGCCGTTGGCCGGGTTGACCATGTAGAGGCCGAGCTCCGTGGTCTGCGCCGGGCAGGCCGCGTCGGTGGTGACCGTCTCGTCGAGCACGTCGTAGGCGGAGCCGGTCGTCGGCGTCAGGGTGAGCTTGCCGAGCCGTTCGGCGGCCCGGGCGTCGGTGGAGAGCGCCAGGGTCGCCGCGAGCGCGCCGAGGAGCAGGCCGAGCGCGGTGAGCAGGGCTATGGGTGATCTGTGCGGTGCGAGACGGTGCATCTGGTCTCTCCACGAGAGGTGTCGGTGGATACGGGAGGGGGCCGGGCACCCGGTGGGGTGCCCGGCCTGGGGTTCGGGTGGCGTGGGCCGCCCGGGTCAGCGCTCGGCGCGGAGCGTGGTGTCGCCGCAGTTGGCGACGGTGCCGAAGCCGTAGTTGGTGATGGTGGCGGTGTCCAGGCAGACCTTGGAGGAGGAGCCCACGAAGGTGTAGGCGATCGTGGCGTCGGTCAGCTTGGCGGTCGGGACGACGTTGTAGACGTCACGGGCCAGCGGGAAGGACGTGTTCAGCGTGGTGTCGGCGTTGCGCGGGGCGACACCGCCGATGGAGCCGAGGACGGCCGCGCCGCGACGGTCGGTGACGCTGCCCTTCTCCTGCGCGATGTACTGCGCGACGGAGTAGGGAACCACGTCGCCCGCGCTGTCGAGGACGGTGCCGTCGTTCTCCTGGACACCCTGCGTGACGCAGGCGCCCGGCGTGGTCACGCCGATGGAGCTGAGGAAGAACTGGCGCGTGCCGGAGTTGGCCTGCGGCAGGATCGGGGTCAGCGCGACACCGTTCAGGGACGTGATGGAGCACTCGTAGATGCCCTTGAGGTCGGCCGTGGTCAGGTTCGACGGCAGGGCGCTGTCCGAGCGCTTCGCCCACGTCACCGCGTCCTTGGCGAACGGGACGAAGGCGAGGTCGGTGGTCGTGGTGTCCACCGGGCCGCGCGAGGAGCGGGCGACGTCGACACAGCCGGAGGCCGTGTCGACGGCGTTGCGCAGCGCGTCGATGCCGGCGGAGGAGCCGTTCGGCCGGTTGATGACGCAGTTGGTCGCCTTGGTCTTGATCGTCGCCGAGCCCGTGGCGTTCCACGAGGCGATGATCTTCGCGTTGGCGGCGTCCCGGACCGAGTTGCCGAGGCCGTTCAGGACGTCCTGGGTCGTGTCGGAGCCGACGGCGGCCAGCTGGCGGTAGTCGGTGACCGGAACCGGGTCGGCCTGGGCGGCGGGGGCGGCCATGACACCGAGGCCGAGGGCGGCGGCACCGACGACGGCACCGATACGAGCGCGGGACTTGACGTTCACTTCTGTTCTCCTCCGTGGAAACGGATGACGAAAGCCAGGAAAGGGACGCACAAGCAAATCCGGATTATTCTGCGACCGGCCCGTCGACCGGCCGAGGAGAACAATTCCGCAGACCTCATCGGAACGACCACCACATCCAGCCACAGTTTGGGTTACGAGTTCCTTTCCTAGGTGACTCCAAGGGAATTCCGTGAACGGTGTACGGAATCCCCGGAACCGGTGGTGATGGTTCCGGGGATTCCGGACGGAGGGGTCAGCCGCTCGCCGCCCGCCACGCCGAGTACCGCAGCATCACCGGGCCGGCGAGGCCCGCCGCGCCGCCCGCGACCAGGACGCCGAGCAGCACCCAGCGGACGACGCCGAGCACCTCGGAGGGGGTGGTCCCGGAGTCGGCGAGCCGCTCCTTCGGGGAGTTGTCGCCGCCGCCGTTCGAGGCCGCCGCGCCCGTCGCGGCCGAGGGCGAGGTGGACGGATCGCCCGTACCCCCGTCCGCACCGGCGCCGCCCGACGCACCCGAGGACGCGCCGCCGGAGTCACCGGCCGAGCCACCGCCCGAGGAGCCGCCCGCCCCGCCGGAGCCCGAGGCGTCACCCGACGAGCCGCCGGGCCCGCCCGCCGCCGGCCCACGCTCCAGAGCATCGGCTGCCGCGTTGGCCTGCGTCTTCAGCTTGGCCGGCATCGGCGCGTACCCGTACGGGAGCTCACCGGGCGCGGTGCCCTGCTTCTGGCCGGCGCCCGCCGCGTGGCGCAGCACGCGCGCGTACTCCTCGCGGGCCTCCTCGGGCTGCGAGAGGGTCGCCGCCGCGTAGGTGACGATCGTCAGCGGATACGCGGTGCCGCGCGCCCGCGCGGGGTCGGGGTCCAGCACGCCGGGCTCCGCGGAGTCCTTGAACCGGTCCACCGCGGCGAGCATGGAGGCCGCCGTGGGCTGCACATAGGTGCCGTCGGCGTTCGGCAGGGCCGCCGTCTGGATCTGGTAGCGCGTGGACGAGGGGGTGTCCATGATCCCGTAGGCCTTGCGCGCCCCCGGGAGGTACTCCGCGGGGTACAGCTTGATCTGCCCGGTGGAGTCGTCGCGGGCCTCCAGGGCGCCGCCGTTGTTGCCCTTGCGGACCAGTCGGGCGGCGTCGTGCATGTCGATGGAGTAGGGCGAGCGCTCGGTGATCGTGTACGTGATCTTCTTGCCGCCGGACTCGAGTTCCGTCTCGGTCGGGTCGACCTTCGGGAATTCATTCGTTCCGGTCGTGCCCAATTGCAGGCCGCTGAAATTCGGATTGACCTTCGTTCCCCAGGGATCGGGTTTCCCTTCGAGGAACGCCTTGGCGTCGGCGTTCGAGCGCAGGTACTCCCAGACGACACTGTTCACGTCGGACCGCTCGGCGGAGAGCAGAATTCCGCCGGGATAGACCTGGGGCGGCTGCGCCGCGTTCTCGAAGGCCGGATTGAGCTTGCGGAACTCGGGGTCCCGGACGATGGACTGCGGATTGGCCGCCAGGTGGGCCGGGGCCGGGTCCTTCTGGGTGATGTACCGGACGTCGTACGCGTAGGAGTACGTGAGGAGCTTGGCGAGGAGCCGCTGGTTCAGCCGCAGCTCGGGCACGCGCCCGATCAGGTTCGCCTCCCAGAAGAATCCGACGGTCAGTCCGCTCACCGCGACCGGCGCGTGCACGACCCCGGCCTCCTTCGCGCCCTCGACCGGATCGACCGTGAAGACGAGGCCGGGGGCGTTGGGAGCGCCGCTGGTCAGGGCCGTCCGCGCGAGGTCCTCGCCGCGCTGGCTGAAGGTGAAGCGCGACGTCCCGCCCGCACAGAGCGCGGACTGCCACGAGGTGATGGCCTCGGTGAGGAGCTCCGACCCGCTGAGCCGCAGCTCGGCCCGGTCCGCCGGGCAGGGATCGCCGACGGCGAGGAAGTCGAGCGGGAAGACGATCCGCCGCTCCCAGTTCGAGGTGCTCAGCGGAGAGGTGTTCAGCTGGCCACCGCTTCCCGTCGTTCCGTCGGGGTCGTGCTCGCCCCGCGGGACGACGACGAGCCAGCAGGAGCGCCCCCGGGTGACCCCGTCCCGCCGCACCGGATCGCCGCAGCCGAGATGCGGCGCCTCGCGGGTCGTCTGCAGGCTGAGGACGGCCTGACCGGTGCCGTCGGGCTTGGTGTTGGCGAAGACCTCCTCGTTGGTGTCGCCGGGGCTGAAGTACGTGAAGTCGCTCCGCTTCTTCGTCGGCGGGCCCTCCACCGGCCGGAAGGGGACGAACGGCTGCATCTGCTCACTCGGCGCGTCCGGATCCGGGACGGTCGCGTCGTACTGCGTCTCCCGGGGGTCCTTGCCGAGCTCCAGCTCGCGCAGACTCGTCCGGAGGCCGAAGTCCGACGCACCGGACACCACGCCGAACTGGCACTGCTCCCGCTTCGGCCCCGCGGTGTCGTCCCCCCAGCACTGCATGATCTGCAGGAAGTTGTTCTCGGTGCCGTTCGTCGGCTTCCCTCCCTTCCAGCTGACCTTCACGCCCTGCGCCCGCAGGTTCCTGGTCTGGTGGACGGTCACTTCCAGGTCGGAGAAGTCGTCGTACTCGCCCTTCGTGCCCTTCTTCGTCAGTGCCGAGGCGTCCTGGCCTCCGTCGCCGGTGGCCGCCGCGGCCGGGAGGTCCTGGGGCAGCGGGAGCAGCGCCAGGACGACCGCGGCGAGGAGCGCCCCGGCACCGGCCCTGACCCGGATCGCGGTTCTCATATCAGGCCTCCCTTACGGCGGTTACGGGCGCTCAGCGCGCGCCCCACCAGCGGGGGCCCGACCACGACGCCGAGCAGCAGCACGCCGGACAGCGCCATCAGGAGCGTGCGCAGCCCGCCGGCCGCGTCGGAGGCGAGGGTGACCGGCGTACCGACGACGGAGGAGTCCCCGCCGCCCCCGCCGGCCGCTCCGCCGTCGAGGATCTGGCCCGTGTCGGGGTCGACGGCCCCGCCGCCGGTCGCACCTGCCGTGCCCGTGGCACCGCCCGTCGCGCGGCCGGTCGCCGCGCCGCCCCCGGTCGTACCGGCCGTGGACGCCCCGCCCGTGGCGCCGCCCGAGCCGCCCGTCGTACCGCCCGTGGAACCGCCGGAACCCGAGCCCGAACCGGACCCCGAGCCGGAGCCGCCCGACCCCGAACCGCCGTTGCTCACCGGGGTCTTGGTGCCCTTGGCGCCCGCCGTGCCGTCCGCGCACTGCGTCGGGCCCTTCTTGTCGCAGGCCTTCGGCCGGGGCGCGTTCTTGGCGAGCGTGTTCGTGCCGTCAGGGGAGAACGTGGGGTTGCGGCACTTGGAGAGGTCCGGCGCGCCCGTCGGGGCGCCGGGGATGCGGCGGACCTGGTCGAAGCCGGCCTGGACGAGGTTCTTCGGCAGCGGCGAGTAGCCGAGCTCCTCGGCCTGCTGCTGGCCGTCGCAGAGGAAGTACTGGGCGAAGGTGCCGAGCGAGCGGCCCTTCTCCTTGGTGTGCGGGGAGCTCTCCGTCGTCGGGACGATCATGTACGAGTAGCTGGAGAGCGGGTAGCTGCGCTGGTCGCCCGAGCGGTAGACGTCGTCCAGGATCTGCGTCAGATAGTTCGAGGAGTTCTTGTCGCCGTTGATCCGGGCCTTCATCAGGGCGACGGCCACGCTGGAGGCGGTCGGCTCGATGTAGTACCCGCTGGCGTTGAGGACCTTGGCGACCGGGAAGTGCGCGTTGAGCGCGTACGAGTACTCGACGTAGGTGATCGCGCCCTCGCCCTGCGGCTGGCGGACGTGCGCGGAGACGCCGAGCGACTGCGACTTGGCGACCATCGTCGAGCCGGGCACGACCGGGAAGTACGAGGTCATGCCGCAGGGCGTCTGGCGGCCCGCGCGCCGGCAGTAGTCGTTCCAGACCCCGCTGTGCTCCTTGGCGAGCCAGGTGGTGAACTGCGCGGACGTACCCGAGCCGTCGGAGCGGACGACGGGCACGATCCGCCGTGCGGGGAGGTTGAGGCCGGGGTTGTCGGCCTTGATCTCCGGCGCGTTCCACATCGTCAGCTTGCCGGTGAAGATCCCGGCGAGGACAGGACCGGAGAGCCGCAGGTTGGTGACCTGCCGGCCGCTGATCTTGAGGTTGTACATGAACGCGGTGCCACCGGCCACGATCGGCATGTACGCGTAGCCGCGCTTCGGCGGTACGTCGGTGACGTTGCCGTCCTTGAGCCCGTACGGGATCTCGGAGACGGCGAAGTCCATCGTGCCGTTCTTGAACTGCTCACGGCCCTGGGAGGAGCCGTTGGCGTTGAAGTTGACGGTCAGGCCGATGTTGGCGCCGATGTTGCGGCGCCACTGCTCGACCGCGTTGGAGCTCCAGGTGGAGCCCGCTCCGGTGATCTTCGTGTATCCGGCGGCGTGCGCGGCGGGTGGCTGGACCGTCGCGAGCACGGCGCACAGCACGGCCCCGAGGGCCAGGCCGATCCGGACGAGCGTTGCGGGTCTCACGGAGTGCTCCTTGTCGGACGACGTACGGGTGCGGGCGCCGGGAGCCTCCCGGCCATGCGCTCGGCGTCCCGCCGGGACGCGAGGACCCGCCGGTGCTCCTGGCGCTTCGTCAACTGGCCAGGTCCGCGCCCGCCGACGATCCGGGCGACGACGAACAGGAAGAGGACGAGCAGCATCAGGACGGCGGCGGTGCCGAAACCGCGCGCGATCATGTTCGGTTCGGGCGACTTGACCAGCTCGAAGGTGGCCAGCGGCAGGGAGACCTGAGGTCCTGAGGTCGGCAGGGCGTTCAGCTCCGCCGTGAAGCCGGCCGTGAGAAGCACGGGCGAGGTCTCCCCCACCCCGCGCGCGGTGCCGAGGATGACGGCGGTGGTGAGGCCCGAGCGCGCGGTCGGCAGGACGACGTGCCAGACGGTCCGCCAGCGCGAGGAGCCCATCGCGTACGAGGCCTCGCGCAGCGTTCCCGGCACGAGCCGGATGACGACGTCGGCGGCCCGGATGATGATCGGCAGCATCATCACCGAGAGCGCGAGCGAGGCGGCGAACCCGGAGCGGTCCATGCCGAGGGCCAGGATGATCGTCGCGTAGATGAAGAGGCCCGCGACGATCGACGGCAGCGCCGTCATCGCCTCCACGATCGTGCGGACGAGCCGGGCGAAGGCGCCCGGGACCTCGTTGAGGAAGACCGCGCAGAGCACCCCGGTGGGCACGGTCAGCGCGAGCGCGATCAGGATCTGCTCCAGCGTGCCGACGACGGCGTGCAGGACACCGCCGACGTCGAGGGGTTCGAGCGGGCCCGCCAGGCTCATGTCCTCGGTGAAGAAGTTGAGGTGGACGAGCGCCTTGCGCCCCTCCCAGAGCGTGAACGCCACCACGAAGACGAGGACGGCGACGAGGACGATCCCGGCGGTCCGCACGACGACGGAGGCGAACCGGTCGCGTACCGCCGGACCGTCCTCGTCGAAGGAGACGAGCAGCGCGTACAGGGCCAGGAAGAGGACGTACGCGACGAGGACGAAGCCGACGGCCCCGCTGAAGGGCAGCAGCCGGGCGAAGAGCAGCCAGGTCAGGGCGAGCGAGCCGGCCGCGGCGCCGAGGGTCGCGTAGACGTCGGTGGCGCGCAGTCCGCCGGTGGCGCGCCGCCGCTCGCCGACGGACGGCCGGGCGGGCTCCGTCCCCTTGGTCAGGGGCGGTCTCTCCGGGGCGATGGTCATCGGGACGGGTCTCCCTTACGCGTCGCTGGAGGCGCCGGAACGGCTGCGGGCGACGATGGACGAGGCGGCGAAGTTGACGATCAGGGTCATGACGAAGAGCGCGAAGCCGGCGGCCATCAGGGCGGACATGCCGAAGGTCGTGGCCTCGCCGTAGCGCAGCGCGATGAGCGACGACACCGAGCTCGTACCGGTCTGGAGGATGTGCCACTGCACGGTGAAGACCTGCGAGATGACCATGTAGACGGCGATGGTCTCGCCGAGGGCGCGGCCGAGGCCGAGCATGGTGCCGCCGATCATGCCGCCCTTGCCGAAGGGCAGGACGACGCTGCGGATCATGCCCCAGCGGGTGGCGCCGAGCGCGTACGCGCCCTCCCGCTCACCGGCCGGGGCCTGCGAGAAGACCTCGCGCATGATCGAGCAGATGATCGGCGCGACCATCATCGCGACGACGAGCCCGGCGACGAAGGTCGAGGAGGTGTAGATGGTGGGCGGCGCGAGCGGGTCGGAGGGGTCGGCGCCGTCGACCCGGAAGAGCGGGATCCAGCCGAAGTACGTGGCGATCCAGCGGGCGATCGGGAGGATCGACTCCTCCAGGAAGAAGACGCCCCACAGGCCGTAGACGACGGACGGCACGGCGGCCATCAGGTCCACGGTGGAGATGAGGGTCTTGCGCAGCCGCGGCGGCGCGTACTCGGAGATGTAGAGCGCGGCGCCGGTCGCGAGCGGGACGGCGACGGCGATCGCGACGAGCGCGATCAGGATCGTCCCGACGATGACCGCGGCGATCCCGAAGCGGCCGGCGTCCGGCTCCCAGGCCTCCGTGGTGAGGAACGACCACCCGGCCTGAGAGAGCGCTTGCCACGCGCGCAGCAGCAGGAAGCCGCCGACGAGCACCATGACCGCCAGGACGAACCCGCCGCCGCTGCGCGCGACGGTACGGAAGATCCGGTCGGGCAGACCGGGGTCACTGTGCAGTCGTCTCGGTGCGTCTGTCGTCTCTGTGGTCACGGGGACGACGTTCATCCGGTCCGGTGGACGCCCCCGCGCGGCAAAGTGAACGAGGGGAGTGCGCGGGGCAACTTCCATTCACAACAGGGAAGTTGAGACCCAATCCGCCCCTTCCTGAACGAGCAGGACCCGGAATCTGTCGTAGGCCGACCGACAGGTCGCGTGTCTCTCGTAGGCCCGCCCGGAGACGGCCACGGTTCTCCCCCGCACGTCTCTGAGCAGCCAGATCCAGCCGTTGCCCTCGGCGGTGTGCTGGACACCTCCGACCATTCCGCCCTGACCCGCGCAGAGCCGCTCGAAAGCCGCGCGACAGCTCGCGTGGTCCGCGAAACACTCCCCCGACCGGGCGATCACGCGCCCGTTCTGCGCCACCAGGCGCCAGGTGTACCGCCCGTCCATTCCCATGTCGAACAGACAGCGCTTCCCCGATATGACCAATGCCCCCACCCCCACAGTCTCGGCAGGAGCAATCTATGGAGACGGTGATGGTAGTTGGGGTCTAAACCAATCGCCGCGTGCACGCTTCACCGGTCGGTTGCCCCCAGGACGCCCCTTGGGCACCCGCCCGGGGTCCAGAAGGGACTCATCGGTACGCGCCCGGAGAGGGCGCACGAAACCCGACGGAAGTCGACAGGAACGGACGCGGAGGGCGCTGTCGGGGTCAGCCGGTCGCGAGCAGGATGACCAGCAGGACGAGCCCCGCCACCGCCGGCGCGATGATCTCGTACGCCCAGCGCACCACCGGCTCCCCCTGCGCCTCCGGACGGCTCGCGCAGCGCTCGGCCAGCTCGCGCAGGTCGGCGATGGTCTGGTCGGCCGGGGCGAGCCGGTCCCGGTCGTCCACGCGCGCCTGCACGGACGTGCGGCCGTGCGGGTCGTCCTGGGAGGCGCGCGCCTGCTGGCGGGCCGCGCGCTTGCGCTGCCGCAGCGAGACGGGCACGGCCCAGAGCTGGAACGAACCCCCGTCCTGGGTGAGGACCTCGCTGGAGTACCCGGCCCTGACGTCGGCGACCGAGGCCCAGGGCAGCGTGATGTAGCGGAAGGGGTTACGGACCCTCAGCCGCTCCTCGTTGGCGTAGACCGCCGGGCGGATCGTGAACGCCACCACGAGCGGCACGACGAGCAGCAGGCTCGCCAGCGCCAGCCAGGGCGTGCGCCCGGTGCCGCGGACCATGGCGTCGACGCAGAACCACGCGGTCAGCCCGATCAGCAGGACCCCGCCCGCGATCCCGAGGGGCGAACGGAAGACACGGTCGGCGAAGGCCGGCTCGGCGGGCGGCTGGGGGCTCGTCATGGTGCCGATTCTGCCTCAGCCCCCGCCGCTCGGCTCAGGCGGCTCGGGTGACCAGATCGGCGTAGAGAACGATGTTGTCGGGGCGGTGGCCGTCGACCAGCTCGCCCCCGCAGGTGATGAGCCGCAATTCGGGCCGGGTGGTGTCCCCGTAGACCTTCTTGGTCGGGAAGGCCTTCTTGTCGACCTGCTCCAGCTCGCGCACGCGGAAGACGGCATCGGTGCCGTCGGCGCGGGTGACGGTGATCTCGTCGCCGATACGGACCTTCGCGACGTTCTTGAGCACGGCGGGCCCGCGCTCGGTGTCGAAGTGGCCGATCAGGATCGCGGGGCCGGTCTGCCCCGGGGTGACGCCCTTGTCGTACCAGCCGATCCGGTCGGCCTCGGCCACGGACGGCACCTCCACGGTCCCGTCCGCGGCGAGCCCGAGTTCGAGCACGGGCCCGGTGTCGACCCCGGCGGCCGGCACCCGTACCCGTACGGGCTTGGAGCGCGCCATCGGGGCGGCGGACGCGACGGGCGCGGGCGAGGCGGCCTCCACGACCTTCGCGGGCGGCGCGGTGGCGGCGGGCGCGGGCTCGTCGCCGCCACCGGCGCACCCGGTGAGCGCGGTCAGGGCGGTCGTCGCGGCGAGGACGAGCAGGGCGGGTGCGGTACGGCGGCGGTTCACGGGGCGGCTCCGGGCGGGGATGCGACCGGCCGCCGCACGGGGTGTGCGACGGCCGGCCCGGGGTGGGGTGTAGCTCCTGCTCGGGTCAAGGGGCAGGGGTGGGACGAGTGCTCGGATCAAGCAGGGTGGGACAGGCCCTCGGGTCAAGCAGGGTGGGACAGGCCCTCGGGTCAAGGGCAGGGTGGGACGAGCCTGGTCAGCCGCGGGCGGCGGCGCGGCGGCGCAGGACGGTGAAGCCGAGACCGGCCGCGACGACGGAGGCCGCGCCCAGGCCGGAGGCCATCAGCGCCGTGTCGTTGGCGTTCTCCACGCTCCCGAGCTCCGCACCGGCGGCGACCCCGCCCTGGGGCACGACGGTGGTCTGCCCCGAGGTACCGGCGGGCTTGGACGGGGCCGGAGCCGGCGTGGTCGGGGTGGTGCCGGGGGTGCCGTCCTCGCAGCCCTTCGGCAGGTCGGGGAAGTCCAGGGTGAAGAGCACCTCGGGCTCGCTGGTGCGCATCTGCACGAACGGCTTCTTCGCGCCGGGCATGGTCGAAAGCCACACACCGTCGGCGAGGGCGGTCGACTTCGTGAGGGTCAGGGTCGCGAGCACCTTGCCCTCGTCGTCGTGGAGGATCCGGGCGAACGCGCCCGAGGGGCTGTTGACGAGCTGCAGGCTCAGCTCGTCGAAGCCGGAGCCGCTGTTCCGGGTGACGGTGCAGCCCTTGGTGGTGTCGGCGTAGTCGGTGCCGAGGTTCCGGTTGAGCCAGGAGCCCACCCGACCCTTGTTGTCGAGGGTCACCCACATCTCGCCGAACTGGTCGCCCTTCTCCGCCTTGCCGCCGGGGCCACCGGCGGTGACGCTGCCGCGGGGCTTGCCGGCGGCGGTCTTCAGCTCCAGCGTGTAGTGGCCCTTGGCCTTGCGCCACAGCTCGCCCACCGTGCCGTCGGCGAGCTTGTGGGTGCCGATCTTGTCGCCGACGGGGGTCTCGGGGCCCTGGCCGCCGCCGCCCTGGTCCTGCACGGAGGTCACCGCGCCGGTGGAGTCGAGCGTCACCGCGTAGCCGGCGAAGACCTTGGTCTCCTTCGCGGCGCGGCCGGCGCCGGCCGTCAGCGTGCCGAGCTCCTTGGCGCCCTTGAGGACGGTGGCCGTGTAGTACGGGTCCTTGTCGCCCTCGGCGAAGACCTGCGCCGTCAGTCCACCGTCCAGCGCGACCGTGCGGATCGGGGTCTTGGCGGCGGGCTTGGCCGCGGGCTTGTCGGCGGTGACGGTGGGTCCGTCGGCGGCGAAGGCGGTTCCCGCGGTCAGGGCCGGGGTGACGACGACGCCCGCGAGGAGGGCGGTGGCTACGGCGGTGCGAAGGGCGGTGCGCATGACGACTCCTGTGAATGAGAGACAGGTCGGGTGAGGAAGAGCCGCATACCGCTGACATCTCGTTCGGTCGGGGCCGGTGAGTTCTGGCTGGCTGCTGAGAAAGAATCTATTGATCTTGTATGAGGGAGCTGTCCGTTCCATGTCACAGCACCGTGACGGCCGTCACGAATCCCCTTCCGGAAGTGCGGGGCTGTACAGGCCGCTACGCGCGTAGATATGCTCGACTGGTGACCATGCCCACCACTGCATCCGCAGCTTCCGCTTTCGCCGACGCGACCGCGTCCGACGGCGCGCTGCGCCGCTTCCTCCACGGGCTGCCCGGCGTCGACGCCGTCGGCCTGGAGGCGCGCGCCGCGTCCCTCGGCACCCGATCGATCAAGACCACGGCCAAGGCCTACGCCATTGACCTGGCCATTTCCATGATCGACCTGACGACGCTCGAAGGCGCGGACACCCCGGGCAAGGTCCGGGCGCTCGCCGCCAAGGCCGTCAATCCCGATCCGACCGACCGTACGACCCCGTCGACCGCCGCGGTCTGCGTCTACCCCGACATGGTGGCCACCGCCAAGGCCGCCCTGAAGGGCTCCGACGTCAAGGTCGCCTCCGTCGCCACCGCCTTCCCGGCCGGCCGCGCCGCGCTCGACGTGAAGCTCGCGGACACCCGCGACGCCGTCGACGCCGGGGCGGACGAGATCGACATGGTCATCGACCGGGGCGCCTTCCTCGCGGGCAAGTACCTCAAGGTCTACGAGGAGATCCGGGCCGTCAGGGAGGCCTCCGGCGCCGCGCGCCTGAAGGTCATCTTCGAGACCGGCGAGCTCTCCACGTACGACAACATCCGCCGCGCCTCCTGGCTCGGCATGATGGCGGGCGCCGACTTCATCAAGACCTCGACCGGCAAGGTCGCGGTCAACGCCACCCCGGCCAACACGCTCCTGATGCTGGAGGCCGTCCGCGACTTCCGCGCGCAGACCGGCGTCCAGATCGGTGTGAAGCCGGCCGGCGGCATCCGCAACACCAAGGAAGCCATCAAGTTCCTGGTCCTGGTCAACGAGACCGTCGGCGAGGACTGGCTGGACAACCACTGGTTCCGCTTCGGTGCCTCCAGCCTGCTCAACGACCTGCTCATGCAGCGTCAGAAGCTGGCGACCGGCCGCTACTCCGGCCCCGATTACGTGACGGTGGACTGATCATCATGGCATCTGTATTCGAGTACGCACCGGCGCCCGAGTCCCGGTCCGTCGTCGACATCGCCCCCTCCTACGGCCTGTTCATCGACGGCGAGTTCGTCGACGCGGCCGACGGCAAGGTCTTCAAGACCGTCTCCCCCTCCTCCGAGGAGGTCCTCTCCGAGGTCGCCCAGGCGGGCACCGAGGACGTCGACCGTGCGGTGAAGGCGGCCCGCAAGGCCTTCGAGAAGTGGTCCGCGCTGCCCGGCGCCGAGCGCGCCAAGTACCTCTTCCGGATCGCCCGGATCATCCAGGAGCGCAGCCGCGAGCTGGCCGTCCTGGAGACCCTGGACAACGGCAAGCCGATCAAGGAGACGCGCGACGCGGACCTCCCGCTGGTCGCCGCGCACTTCTTCTACTACGCGGGCTGGGCCGACAAGCTCGACCACGCGGGCTACGGCGCGAACCCGCGCCCGCTGGGCGTGGCCGGCCAGGTCATCCCCTGGAACTTCCCGCTCCTGATGCTGGCGTGGAAGATCGCCCCGGCGCTCGCGACGGGCAACACGGTCGTCCTGAAGCCGGCCGAGACGACCCCGCTGACGGCCCTGTTCTTCGCGGACATCTGCCGCCAGGCGGGTCTGCCCAAGGGCGTCGTCAACATCCTTCCCGGTTACGGGGAGGCCGGCGCCGCGCTCGTCGAGCACCCTGACGTCAACAAGGTCGCGTTCACCGGCTCCACGGCGGTCGGCAAGTCGATCGCGCGCTCCGTCGCCGGTACGCACAAGAAGGTCACCCTCGAACTGGGCGGCAAGGGCGCGAACATCGTCTTCGACGACGCCCCCATCGACCAGGCCGTCGAGGGCATCGTCAACGGCATCTTCTTCAACCAGGGCCAGGTCTGCTGCGCGGGCTCGCGCCTCCTGGTCCAGGAGTCGATCCAGGACGAGCTGCTCGACTCCCTCAAGCGCCGCCTGAACACGCTGCGCCTGGGCGACCCGCTGGACAAGAACACGGACATCGGCGCCATCAACTCCTCGGAGCAGCTGGCCCGCATCACCTCGCTGGTCGAGCGGGGCGAGGCGGAGGGCGCCGAGCGCTGGACGGCGGCCTGCGAGATCCCGTCCGCCGGCTACTGGTTCGCCCCGACGCTCTTCACGGGCGTCACGCAGGCGCACACCATCGCCCGCGACGAGATCTTCGGCCCGGTCCTGTCCGTGCTGTCGTTCCGTACGCCGGACGAGGCGGTCGCCAAGGCCAACAACAGCCAGTACGGCCTGTCGGCGGGCATCTGGACGGAGAAGGGCAGCCGCATCCTCGCGGTCGCCAACAAGCTCCGTGCGGGCGTCGTCTGGGCCAACACGTTCAACAAGTTCGACCCGACCTCGCCCTTCGGCGGCTACAAGGAGTCGGGCTTCGGCCGCGAGGGTGGCCGTCATGGTCTGGAGGCCTACCTCGATGTCTGAGCAGCAGACGCGCCTGAACGTCTTCAAGACCTACAAGCTGTACGTCGGGGGCAAGTTCCCCCGCTCCGAGAGCGGCCGGGTGTACGAGGTGAGCGACTCCAAGGGCAACTGGCTGGCGAACGTACCGCTCTCGTCCCGCAAGGACGCCCGTGACGCGGTCGTCGCCGCGCGCAAGGCGTTCGGCGGCTGGTCGGGCGCGACGGCGTACAACCGGGGCCAGATCCTCTACCGCATCGCCGAGATGCTGGAGGGCCGCCGGGACCAGTTCGTCCGCGAGGTCGCGGACGCGGAGGGCCTGTCGAAGTCCAAGGCGGCGGCGGTCGTCGACGCGGCGATCGACCGCTGGGTCTGGTACGCGGGCTGGACGGACAAGATCGCCCAGATCGTCGGCGGCGCCAACCCGGTCGCGGGCCCGTACTTCAACCTGTCGACCCCGGAGCCGACCGGCGTCGTCACCGTGATCGCGCCCCAGGACTCCTCGTTCCTGGGCCTGGTCTCCGTCATCGCCCCGGTCATCGCGACGGGCAACACGGCGGTGGTGGTCGCGAGCGAGAAGTCCCCGCTCCCGGCGCTCTCCCTGGGCGAGGTGCTCGCCACCTCCGACCTGCCGGGCGGCGTGGTCAACATCCTCTCCGGCAAGGCCGGCGAGATGGGCCCGCACCTGGCGGCCCACCAGGACGTCAACGCGATCGACCTGACGGGCGCGGACGCGGACCTGGCCCGCGAGCTGGAGATCGCGGCCGCGGACAACCTCAAGCGCGTCCTGCGCCCCCGCGCCGTGGACTTCACGGCCTCCCCGGGCACGGACCGCCTGACGGCCTTCCTGGAGACGAAGACGGTCTGGCACCCCACGGGCAGCCTGGGAGCCTCCGGCTCCTCGTACTAGACCCAAGAGAAACGGCCCCCGGACACGAAGCGCGCCCGGGGGCCGTTTCCCATGCCCGCTACGCCTTCGGCAGCAGCCCCGTCACCTCGCCGACCAGCGGCAGGTCGTCAAGACCGCCGCCCTTCGTGACGTGGTCCGTCACCAGGTTGGTGCCCACGGGCTTGAAGTCGGCGACCTGGGTGCCGAGCCCGTTGTCGAGCGGGTCGACCCCGGTGTTCGCCAGCGGGTCCAGCTGGAGGTTCGTCAGCGGGCCCACGGCGTGCCCGGTGGCCCCGAGGGCCGACGCGGCGTCGCTGCCGACGAGCGAGTCGACCGGCAGCGGCAGCGGGGCCGCCGCCTGGGCGGCTCCGCCGAGGCCGAGCACGGCCGCACCGGCCGCCGTCGCGGTCAGCCCGGCCCTCAGCAGGGCGCCTCGGCGGGCGCTCCTGGATTCCTTGTGACGCGCCATGAGAGTCCTTCGACGTTGGGTGATGACAGGGACACCGAGCGTAGTTGAGGTGTGATGCTCGATACCAACCCCCCTCCTCGGGGGTCCCCTGCCCGGGGGAATGGTTCACACTGGTGTCCCGTGAGTTCCCAACCGATCCCGACTCGTGTCGTCCTGCTCGCGGGCCCCTCCGGCTCCGGCAAGTCGTCCCTCGCCGCCACCACCGGCCTCCCGGTCCTGCGCCTCGACGACTTCTACAAGGAGGCCGACGACCCGACGCTCCCGCTGGTCCCGGGGAGCCTCGACATCGACTGGGACTCCCCACGTTCCTGGGACGCGGACGAGGCCGTCGCCGCGATCATGGACCTGTGCCGTACGGGCCGTACCGACGTGCCCGTCTACTCCCTCGCCACCAGCTCGCGCGTGGACCGGGAGGCCCTCGACATCGGCCGCACCCCGCTCTTCGTGGCGGAAGGCATCTTCGCGGCGGACATCGTGGAGCGCTGCCAGGAGCTCGGCGTCCTCGCCGACGCGCTGTGCCTGCGCGGCCGCCCCTCGACGACGTTCCGCCGCCGGCTCCTGCGCGACCTCAAGGAGGGCCGCAAGTCGGTCCCGTTCCTGCTCCGCCGCGGCTGGCGCCTGATGCGCTCGGAGCGCGTCATCGTGGCCCGCCAGACCGAGCTGGGCGCCCATCCCTGCGCCAAGCAGGAGGCCCTGGGCCGGCTGGCGGCCGCCGCGGCGGGCCGCCACCGCACTCCCGTGGCGCGATAGGCGCGACACCGCAACGCAAACGACGCGGGCGGTACAAGCTCCCCCGGCTTGTACCGCCCGCGCCTTTTCCCCCGTACCCCCGTACGTTCCCCCGTGTTCCCCCCGTACCTTCAGGCCACCAGCTCGCCGAAGGACTCCTCCTCGTCACGGCCGAAGCTCAGCACCTCGTCCTCGCGCAGCCTCCGCAGCGAGCGCCAGATGCTCGACTTCACCGTGCCGACACTGATGTCCAGGATCTCCGCGATCTCCGGATCCGTACGGCCCTCGTAGTAGCGCAGCACCAGCATCGTGCGCTGGAGCTCGGGCAGCCGGGCCAGGGCCTGCCACAGGACCGCGCGCAGCTCCGTGCCGCGCATCGCGTCCGTGTCGCCCGCCGTCTCCGGCAGTTCCTCCGTCGGGTACTCGTTGAGCTTCCGCCGGCGCCACGCGCTGATGTGCAGGTTCGTCATGGTGCGGCGCAGATAGCCGCCGACCGCCGCCTTGTCACTGATCCGGTCCCAGGCCCGGTACGTCGAGAACAGCGCGCTCTGCAGCAGGTCCTCGGCCTCGAACCGGTCACCGGTCAGGTGGTAGGCGGTGGCGTACAGGGAGGCACGACGCTCGGCGACGTAGGCGGTGAACTCCGCCTCGGACGCCGACTGCCGCTCCCCCTTGACCTCCCCGTACGCCGCTCCCCCGTCAGCCACGGCGACCATGTAGGCCGCCTTGTGCTGACGTCCGGCGCTTCGAACGCACCCCCGTCCGTTCACCGCGCCGGACTTCTCCGGGCTCCGCACGACGACATCGTGGAGACGCGTGACCACTGCGCTCGTGGTGGTGCTGTGCAGTGCGTTCATCTCGCGCCCCCCGTCGGTTGGAGTCTGTTCGGTCCGTGTGCCAAGAACTCTGCCCGGGCACTTTCATCGGGGTGTCCGCCGACTGTCACAGCCGTGTCACAGGGGCGGGTCCCGCCACACAGTCGAACTCCGGTGGCCGCATGGGACAGAATGACGTCCGTGCCTTTCCTGTTGCTGATCGAGGACGACGACGCCATCCGCACGGCCCTCGAACTCTCCCTGTCACGCCAGGGCCACCGAGTGGCCACCGCGGCGACGGGAGAGGACGGCCTGAAGCTGCTCAAGGAGCAGCGTCCGGACCTGGTCGTACTGGACGTCATGCTGCCCGGCATCGACGGCTTCGAGGTGTGCCGGCGCATCCGGCGCACCGACCAGCTGCCGATCATCCTGCTCACCGCGCGCAGTGACGACATCGACGTCGTCGTCGGACTTGAGTCCGGCGCCGACGACTACGTGGTCAAGCCGGTCCAGGGGCGGGTGCTCGACGCCCGCATCCGGGCCGTACTGCGGCGCGGCGAACGGGAGTCGACCGACTCGGCGACCTTCGGTTCGCTGGTCATCGACCGTTCGGCGATGACCGTGACGAAGAACGGGGAGGACCTGCAGCTCACGCCGACCGAGCTGCGGCTGCTCCTGGAGCTGAGCCGGCGGCCCGGACAGGCCCTGTCGCGCCAGCAGTTGCTGCGCCTGGTCTGGGAGCACGACTACCTGGGCGACTCGCGGCTCGTGGACGCCTGTGTCCAGCGGCTGCGCGCCAAGGTGGAGGACGTGCCGTCCTCGCCGACCCTGATCCGTACCGTCCGTGGCGTGGGCTACCGGCTGGACGTCCCTGCGTGAGAAGAGCGATATTCGCCGGGCTGCGCTTCACGAGCCTCCGGCTGCGGCTTGTCGTCGTCTTCGCGCTCGTCGCGCTCACGGCCGCGGTGTCCGCGTCCGGGATCGCGTACTGGCTGAACCGCGAGGCGGTGCTCACGCGGACGCAGGACGGCGCGCTGAACGACTTCCGGCAGGAGATGCAGAACCGGGCGGCGACGCTGCCGCTGCGGCCCACCGAGGACGATCTGCGGCGCACCGCCGACCAGATGGCGAGCGGCAGCGCCGGATACAGCGTGCTGCTGCTCGGGGAGCGGGACGCGGGCAAGCCGATCATCGGGGCCTCGAACCCGGACACGTTCACGCTTGCCGACGTGCCGGAGTCGCTGCGCGTCGCGGTGGACACGGCGCGGCCCGCGACGGACGGCGAGAGCAGCCCGTACCACCTGTTCTGGCAGCGGACGCAGCGCGGGAAGACGCCGTACCTGGTCGGCGGCACGCGGATCACCGGCGGCGGGCCGACCGGCTACATGTTCAAGTCCCTGGAGGCCGAGCGGGCCGATCTGAACTCGCTCGCCTGGTCGTTGGGGATCGCGACGGCGCTCGCGCTCGTCGGCTCCGCGCTGCTCGCGCAGGCGGCGGCCACGACCGTGCTGCGGCCCGTGCACCGCCTCGGCGAGGCGGCCCGGAAGCTGGGCGAGGGCGAGCTGGACACCCGGCTGCGGGTCTCCGGCACGGACGAACTGGCCGATCTGTCCCGTACGTTCAACAGCGCTGCCGAGTCCCTGCAGAAGAAGGTCGCGGACATGAGCGCGCGGGAGGAGTCCAGCCGGCGGTTCGTCGCGGACATGTCCCACGAGCTGCGCACCCCGCTGACGGCACTGACGGCCGTGACGGAGGTCCTGGAGGACGAGCAGGACGACCTCGACCCGATGATCGCGCCGGCCGTGGCGCTCGTGGTGAGCGAGACGCGCCGGCTGAACGTCCTGGTGGAGAACCTGATGGAGGTGACCCGCTTCGACGCGGGCACCGCCCGGCTCGTCGTCGACGTCGTCGACGTCGCCGACCAGGTCACCGCGTGCATCGACGCCCGGGCCTGGCTGGACGCCGTGGATCTGGACGCCGAGCGCGGGGTCATGGCGCGGCTCGACCCGCGCCGGCTCGACGTGATCCTGGCGAACCTCATCGGCAACGCGCTCAAGCACGGCGGTTCGCCGGTGCGGGTGTCGGTGCGGACCGAGGACGGCGAGCTGGTCATCTCGGTACGGGACCACGGCCCGGGCATCCCGGAGGAGGTCCTGCCGCATGTCTTCGACCGCTTCTACAAGGCGAGCGCGTCCCGGCCCCGGTCGGAGGGCAGCGGCCTCGGTCTGTCGATCGCCATGGAGAACGCGCTGATCCACGGCGGTTCGATCACCGCCGCGAACTCGCCGGACGGTGACGGCGCGGTGTTCGTACTGCGGCTTCCGCAGGACGACGAGCAGGACGAGCAGGACGAGGTGGAGGAGCGTTGAGCCGCCGCAGAGCAGTCCGTACGGGAATGGTGGCGGCGGCCGTGGCCGTGGCCGCGCTCGCCTCCGGGTGCGGGATCAGGACGACATCGGTGCCCGTGGACGCAGGGCCAGGACCCTCGCGGGTGCCGTGCAGCGTCACGGGCGACGAGATCGCCACGCAGTCGACGGGGCTCCCGGTCCGGGTCTACCTGATGTGCGGCTCGCAGCTGGAGGCGGTGGACCGGCGCTCGCCGCTGCCGGAGGAGAAGGCGAGCGGGAACCCGGTGGCCACCGCGTCGGCGCTGCTCGCGCAGCTGCTGACCGAGCCCTCGGAGAGCGAGCGGGAGGCCGGTTTCTCCACGGCGGTCAAGGGGCCGCTCGTCGTCACCGGCGGGCAGCCGGGCGACCCGGCGGACACGCTGCGGCTCAGCCGGCAGCCGGAGGACCTGACGCCGACCGCGCTGTCGCAGATCATCTGCACCTTCGCGCACAGCTCGGCGGGCGCGGGCGCGGAGAGCGTGGTCCTGGGCGGCCCGGGCCGGTACGCCCCGCGCCGGTACGCCTGCACGACCGAGCTGCGCGAGCGCCCGGAGTCGGCGGCCCCGACGCTCGGCCTGCCGAGCCCCTCGGCGTCCTGACCCCTGCCCGGGTGGTTCTTCTGTTCTGCGGCGGAACCGATTCCGGGACGGGGCGCGTCTTGGGGGGCGTGCAGCGTCAAGGTTCGGGCGGCAGCGCCGCCGTGGTCGTACGCGTGGTGGGGTTCTCGCTCCTCCTCGCGCATCTGCTGCTCGTCGCCTGGGTGACGCTCCGACCACGTGACGTGGCATGGGTGACCCCGCCGAACCTGACCCCGCTCGCCGGGATCCGCGCGGACCTCGCGCTCGGCCCCGCCGAGGCGGTCCGGCGGATCTGCGGGGGCCTGCTGCTCCTGGCCCCGCTGGGGGTCCTGCTCCCGATGGCCGACGGCCGGCTCCGGGTCTCGCCCTGGGCCTCCCTGGCCCGTACGGTCGCGGCCGGGGCCCTTGTGTCGCTCGCCGTGGAGCTGCTGCAGACCGCGGTGCCCGGGCAGGTCGTGGACGTGGACTCGCTGCTCCTGAACACCGCCGGGGTGGCGCTCGCGCATCTGCTGGTGGTCCCCGCCGGGCGGGCGCGGCTGCGCCGGGAGCGGTACGGCCGTGGCAGGGGGACGAGCGGGTCATCCTCGCGCGGCAGGCCGGGCCGGGGTTCGGCCCTCCTGCGGGACGAGGGTTCTCAGGGGCCTACCCCGACGATTCCCAGGGTCGGGATCGCCCCGTAGACCGACGCTTTGTCCCCCTGTCCGGGGCGACCATGGAGTCATCGGAAGCCCGACGGAGCGGCTTCCGGAAGACCTCCCGAAGGAGCCCACCATGGCCGCACTTGTCCGCCCCCGTGACGGACGCATGATCGGCGGAGTGTGCGCGGCGCTGGCACGGCGCTTCGGCACCTCGGCCACCACCATGCGGGTCATCTTCCTCGTCTCGTGCCTGCTGCCCGGGCCGCAGTTCCTGCTGTACCTGGCGCTCTGGCTGCTGCTCCCGTCGGAGAAGTCGGCGAGCACCGCCTGGTAGTCCCGGTGGTCCCGGTAGCGGGGCGCGAGGACACGTACGTACGCCGATGGGGCGCTCACCCGGTCCGGGGGATAACCCCCAGCGCGCACTGGAGTAGCAAAAAAAGGAGAACCCGACGGTTAAATACGTCTAGAACAAGATGGGGGCGGTTACAGGGACG